>CAKZVF010000188.1 GCA_937921995.1 uncultured Pirellulaceae bacterium | reverse complement strand
CCGCGCGGCAGTGATACTGGCTGGAGATTTTACTATCAGTATCTTGGCGACCGTGGCCCGTTCAATCGAGAAAAAATCTGGCACACCAAAAACGAAGACACGCCCGCCTACATCATTCCGCCGGTCGCCAATTTGGGCGACGGTCCTTCAGGGCTGGAGTTTTACCCAGGCACCGGTTTTCCGCAGGACTACGACGACCGTTTTTTCTTATGCGATTTCCGCGGCGGCCCCACCAATAGCGGCATCCGCTCGTTCCGCAATGCGGCTGACGGAGCGTTCTTCAAAGTCGTCGATCAGGCGCAACCGATCTGGGGCGTGCTGCCGACGGATATTGATTTTGGTCCTGATGGGAAGCTGTATCTGTCTGACTGGGTCAGCGGTTGGGTCGGTGAAGACCGCGGACGGGTCTATCGCTTTTATGATGAAAGCCAAGTTGATTCGGCGATCGTGAAAGAGGTTCAAACGTTGCTCAAGGAAGGCCTTGAGCAAAAAACGACCGAGCAATTGATGCAACTGGCCGGTCACAAAGATCAGCGCGTCCGGCAGGAATCTCAGTTCGAATTGGTCCGTCGCAGCGATAAAGATTCATTGATAAACCTTGCCACCGACGCCGAAAACGAACTGGCCAGAATCCATGGCATGTGGGGATTGAGTCAGATGGTTCGGCTCAATCGCAACGCCGGCAAAGACGATGTTGCTTCGGCGCTGACGCCAACGATCAACGCGCTGCTCGGTGATCCGCAAGCTGAGATTCGTACTCAAGCCGCAAAGATCGCCGGCGAAATCAAAGCACCTGTCTCTGCGGCATTGGCAAATTTGCTCAGCGACCCAAACGCGCGCGTGCGTTTCCACGCGGCCGAAGCGCTATCGCATCTTGACGCCGGCGACCATTTAGACGGCGTGGCGACGATGCTGATCGAAAACGATAACGCTGACCCAATCATCCGCCACGGCGGCATCATGGCGATCGCTTCGGCTGTTGAGCAGAACGGTCTTTCTAACATTGAGAAATTGACATCGCACGAAAACAGCGCCGTTCGATTGGCGACGATGATCGCCCTACGAGCCCGTTATCAAGAACTGATTCACGTTTGCGACGACACCGTTTCTCAAGACCAACGCAAACAGTTGGGCAGTGCCATCGCTGCGATGCTTACCGACGCTGACTCGCAAGTCGTGCTTGAATCAGCTCGCGCGATTCACGATCTTCCGATCCCTGATCAGATGGCTGCTCTGGCCGCGTTATCAACAGAGAGTTTTCAAAGTTCGGAATCAAACGTCGATGCATTGACCCGTCGTATCGTCGGGGCCAACAATCACACCGGCGATTCAAACGCGGCGATGAATTTGGCAAAGTTCGCCGCAAACGAATCCTTTGAGCTCCAACGCCGGATCGAAGCCGTCAATCTTTTGGGCAATTGGATGACGCCATCGAATCGCGACTACGTTTTGGGCGCCTGGCGGCCGATCGACGTTGACGCCCGTAATCTGGCCGATGCTCAAGCGGCGATGAGCGGCGTGTTTGCTGATTTGGTCAATGGCCCCACGGATTTGACCGACGCAGCGATCGCCGCGGCATCCAATCTTGAACTGAATCAGATCGGCGCAGCTCTGAAGACAATCGTTGCCGATAACGAGGCTCAACAATCAACACGAATCGCCGCGCTGAAGTCGCTGGGGCAGATCGAAGATCCGAATCTTGCCAGCGTGCTGGTATCGCTGAAGGATCAACATTCCTCCTTGCCACGCAGGTTGGCCGGGGTTGTCGCGGACCTGCTAGCGAAAACCGATCCCGGTGCTGGTTTGGATTTGCTAAACCTTTCGCTGCAAAATGCTCAGGACGACACAGCCTTGACCGGCGATGGGTTGGCTGAAAAACAAATGGCGCTGGCAACGCTGGGCACACTGCAGGACAATCAGTCGGCCAAACTATTGGAAACAATCGTCAATTCGTTGGTCGAAGGCAAGTTAGCAAAATCGTTGCATCTGGATGCGGTGATGGCGGCAGATAAACGCGCGAGTGAATCGTTGCAAGCGTTGCTGGACCAACACCGCAAGTCCTTAGCCTCCACAGGCATTCCCACCGATGCCTACTCCGATACGCTGCACGGTGGCAACGGCGATGCGGGCAAGAAAGTGTTCTACGAAAAGACAGAAGTGTCTTGCGTGCGTTGCCATCGAATCGGCGGCGACGGAGGAAAAGTGGGACCCAACCTTTCGGGCATCGGCAAGCTAAAAGATCGCAGATACATCCTCGAAGCGATTGTCGAACCCAGCAAACAGATCGCGGCCGGCCACGCTCAGGTGGTGGTCATGACCGATGAAGGTCTGATGTACACCGGCGTTGTCAAAGAGGACAACCAAAACGAAATCGGCTTGATGGACCCTGAGGGCAAAGTGACACGCATCGAGAAGGAAGCCATTGAAGGCATGAAAGCCGGAAAATCCGGGATGCCAAACGATCTGCATAAAGAACTGACGATGACGGAGCTGCGCGACTTGGTGGAGTATCTTGCGCAGCAGCAAAATCCGATCGCAGTCGAAATTACAGATAAGCACGAGTAGTTTGGCGGGAACAGGGTGCTGAGGAAAACAGCGTGCCGATTTCTGATTTCTGATTTCTGATTTCTGATTTCTGATTTTAAAAATTCAAAATTCAAAATTCATATCGCCACTCTTAAGCCACTTATTAAAATCAGTGCATCCGAGCACTTACAATACTAATGGCAGCAATCGCCGCGGTTTCGGTTCGCAGCGGTCGTTCGCCAAGATGGGCGAGTATAAACCCATGTTGCCGAAACAGCGCCCGTTCATCTTCTGTCCAACCCCGTTCCGAACCAATCGCCAATACGACCGATTGTTTCTGTTCCGCGGCCTCCCACAATCCAGTGGTTGCTTCGTAGTTGTCCAAGCAAATTTTGTGATCAACTGATTTCGTCGATTCGATATAGTCCCTTAAGCCGGCTCCGAACTTCACGGCCGGAAAACGAGTCGAAAACGCTTGCTCGACGCCCTGACGAATTAGCCGCTGCCATTCATTTGTCGTCCATAACTTGGAAGAGGCGTAGGAAGGCTCGGCACGCTCTGTCAAAGCAAAATAAATGCTGCGCACGCCAAGGCTGGTCGCCTCCTGCAGAATCTTTCGATTGGTCTGAGGTCGGGATAGCCCAATGATCAAATCGATCGGCAACAGTGGCGGTGGTTCGTCGCCCCATTGGAATTCGAAAGAGACTTCATCCTCAGTCACGGACCTAAGGAGCGCTTTTCCACGCGGCCCGTTAACCAGCCCCACGTCCGTGGAGTCCCCCACCTCTCGGCGCAGCACATTCAAAATGTGCACAACCCGATGATCATCTCGAGGCAACGGCCCGCCAATCTCGTTATTTTGGAAAAGGATAATGTTCATGGCAGCGTGTTTCTGAGGGTATTTCGGCTCGCTTTTCAATGGAAGCAACCCACACTTTACATGGGAACAAACCTGAAAGAACTCTCCCAATCTGTAACCAAAGCTGCTATCACCGCAAAGTGGTCTAACCCAACCGCCCGGATGTTAAAACCTTACGGTTGGGCAGCTTTTTCTAAAGAAACAGCTCGTAACGCGCCGATAGTACATGACACAGTAGCGTTCTATCGCGCAACGCTGTCTGGTTTGCTTGTTTAAAAATCGCAGGCGAACGACTTACTCGGCCACGCCCAAGGATGGGAACTGGCTTTTCACCAATCGAATGATGGCAACGGAGCAGTCATGTTCATACCGTATCTTACCGCTTTTGTACTCGTATTTTCAGGAATGGCGATCGGCTATTTTCTCTGGCACAACGAAAGCTCCCAAGATGACGCGCTGGTTGAAAAGATGCTGCGCCAAACCGAGCAGCTAAAAAAGACGCTCACGACCGCCCAAACCTCTTACAGCGCATTGGACGATCGTTTCACGCGCCAGCGTGGCCAACTGAACGTCCTGCAAAAACTGTGCGACGATTGGTCCGCCAGCCGCGAAGAAGCCGAACGCGAACGGATCGAACTGGAAGTCAAATTCAATGAACGGAGCCAGCGCTGCGACCAGTTAACCGCTGAGGTCCAATCGCTTAAAGACAAATCTCTGAAGCTCGAAGACAACCTGCACAACACCACGCAGTCTCAGCTATCCAAATTGACCGACGTCGAGGGTAGCTGGCAGAAGAAGTTCTCGAAAACAGAATCGTTGATGCTGCATTACCAGTCAGATGTCAAAACTTTAAAGTCTGCCAAAGAAGCCGCACTCGAGAAACTTCAACGCGCCGAATCAAAGGTCGCTCAGCTCGAAGCCGAACTCAAAGCAACCGCGACGAAGATCGAAACGGCTAACGGCAGCGTCCAGGGACTCAAGGCCGAACATGGATCATTAGAAACGGCCTTTCAACAAACCCAGCAGCAGCTGAAAAAGTCTGAAATACAGATCGCTGCCGAACGTTCGGAGAAGGAAAGTCTGAAAGAATCGCTCACCTCATCTCAAAACCAATGTGCTCGCTTGCAGGGCCAGATCGAAGCGCTTCAGGATGAAATTGCAGAGAACACCACCTACAAACAAAAATCAGAATCGTTAGTGCTGTCGCTCGGTAACGCCAACGGGCAACTGGAAAAGGTACTTGCCCAACGCGACGCGGCATTGAGCTCGCATTCGACCGCTCAAACGGTTGCCAAAGGCCTCCAAACGCGTATCGACAATCAGGAACAAACCATCCACAACCTGCGGAAATCCCAGGACGACGCTCTGGAGAATCTGAAGCACGAGTTGAAGATCCGCAACGAAATCGAAACAAAATTTGACGCACGTTTGAAAGAGTTGCGGGATCAGCTTGACAAAACGGATGCTAAGAAAACGGAACTGGTCAGCGAACTGCGTGATCAGCTGAAGCATTCAAAGGCCGAAATCGCCAAACTGCAGCATCAAAACGAAACCGTCACCAAGGCCCAGCAGCAGGACTTTGATGCTGAACTTGAAATGTTGCACGAAGTTGCCGAATCTGAGTTATTGGAACTGAAAAAGCAGCTGGATACCGCTAACGCTCAGTTCGAAAAAACGAAACAGAAACACGCCAGCGAAATGCAATCGCTACAACAAACGCTCAGCCAACGCGAAATCGAAGTCCAGTCGTTCGCCGTCGTGCAACAGGAATTGTCAGAGAAAGAGCTTCAACTGAGCCAACTGGCGTCTTCGATTGACGAAAAATCAAAAGACTACAGTGCGACGATTGTTAAACTTAGCACCCAGCGTGAGCAACTGGAGGCTGATCTTGAGACCACACGCGAGCAAATGAAGGCTCAACTGAAACAAGACAGCGAAACGATCGGACTGCTGCAAGGCGAAAGAAATGAGCTGCGGACAGAAGTCGAAGAATTGAATTCAAAAATTGGAGAACTGCAAAGCTCGATGGTGCGTTTGGAGAAAACCAGCCATCAATACGAAGCCGACGCGCAGTTGATCGAAACGTCACTCAAACGCATGAAAGAATTAGAAAAGGCGTTGGAGAAGAAGGACAATGCTCTCAAACATCTCCAAGCCGAATCAAATGAGCTTTCGCGTCTGCGAGACGAACATGCCGCGACCTTGCGACGTCAAGCGGAACTGCAGGCTCGTCTGGATTCGATGATGGCCGAACATCTGAGCACTCACAACCGTAACGAAGATCGCGAACAGGAAGTCCTGCGACTGCAGCAGAAACTCCTGCAAAGCGAAGCCACGATCTCTCAACTGCGTAGTCAGCGTAGCGAAATGTTGAACGAAATGGCGTCTCAGCGCGGAGCCTTCGAAGACGCCGCCGTCATCTCGTTCACGCAAGCGATGAAGCAGCGGCAAGAGGCCAGTTTTGATCCTGAATACGGTGGCATCGTCCGCATGGATTCCACACGCGGCGTCGTGTTCACCGAAGCTCCCGAAACCAAAGACGACCTTAAGTTGATCTCGGGAATCGCGACTGTGCTGGAGAATCGCCTGAACGAGTTTGGCATCTACACCTTCAAACAGATCATGGAGTGGAAACCAAACGAGATCGAAGAGTTTTCAAGATTGCTGACGTTCAAAGAGCGTATCGAACGCGACGATTGGCAGGGGCAGGCTCGTTTCTTCTACAACAAGAAGAAAAAGGGGACGCTGCAGGCGGCTTAAGATCCGCCGATGGGGCGGCGTAGGAGAACGCATCTCTAAAGACAATTTTAAGAACAAGACGCATGGATGGCCTCCATGCGTTTTTTTAAGTCTGACCGATTCCAATTTCATTTCCCTCGCGTCTTAATGCTGTCAAGCAGCTTTGACTTGACATTAATTCGACGTTGATTCGGCAAAAAAATTGCTCAACACCACCCCCACAAACCGCCGGATTGGAGTATCCTGAGAGTCTCGAGATACCTACGCTGATCAGGAAGTTTTTCAATGTTTAATCGCTGTCGCACCCGTTCAACAATCTTTAGCATCGCTAGTTTCGCGCTTGCCTCCTTCGGTTGGAGTTTGGCTAATGCTCAGCTGGAAACCGGATGGAAAGCTCACGACCTGAGCAGGCCTTTGCCGAAGGTTGCAACGCCCGCCGATGAAGATCTGACGGTTTCCCCTCCAAGTGACGCTGTGATTCTCTTTGACGGTTCAGATCTCAAACAATGGTCTGACAGCCAAGGGGGAAAATCGAAATGGCAGGTCAAAGATGGTGTTCTGATTGCAACGCCAAAATCCGGCAACCTCTTTACAAAGAAAAAATTTAGCGACTGCCAGTTGCACTTGGAATGGGAAATCCCCGCTGACATCAAACGTGAAGGGCAGGCGCGCGGCAACAGCGGTGTCTACTTCATGGAATCGTTCGAGATTCAAATCCTCGACACGCTGACCAACAAAACTTACGCCGACGGTATGGCCGGTGCGATCTACGGTCAGTATCCACCACTGGTCAACGCCGCCCGGCCGGCAGGTAAGTGGCAATCTTACGACATCGTCTTTCACGGCCCTCGTTTTAACGAAGACGGATCATTGAAGTCACGCGCGACAGCCACTGTTTTTCTCAACGGCATTTTGATTCAAGACAACAGTGAATTTCTGGGCCCCACCACATGGATCAAGCACCAAGACTACAGCAAAAGCCCCAACAAGCGGCGGTTGTCGTTGCAAGACCACGGTAACCCGACTCGTTTTCGCAACATCTGGATTCGAGAACTGGTCAGTGAACGGCCGCAGCCAGAAAAGCCTTATCCAAGCCCCGAAGTCGAATTGAGCGACGATAAGATGAAGCGATTAGTCGGAGACTACGGCGACTTCAAAGTCTCAAACTCCGGTGACCGATTGTTCTGCCGTTTCTTCCAGACGGAGATGGAACTAGTACCACTTTCGGAATCTGAGTTTTTGATGAAAAAATGTGCCGGAAAATTGGTCTTTGATCTTGATGCCAATGGTGAGGTCAAAGAAGCCAAGCTGCATTTAGATGCCGCTGGAAAACGCGTCGGCACCAAGAAATCCGCTACTGCGAAGTAAGCCGCCGTGATACAATCTCGGTCGAATTTCTCCGACCACCGGGGAACCTTCTCCGACATCGGGAAGGACACTCCGACCATTTATCACCACAAAAAATTTACATCATGGCGTTTCTAGACTGGGTTAGTCAAAAGGTATTCAAATCTGTTCACGGCAATAACCTTGTCTACAACACTT
Source organism: uncultured Pirellulaceae bacterium (assembly GCA_937921995.1). GTDB lineage: Bacteria > Planctomycetota > Planctomycetia > Pirellulales > Pirellulaceae > Mariniblastus. Next base: position 13,379 of record CAKZVF010000188.1, on the reverse strand, counting down.
GCTGGGAAGACCCGCGTTTGGACCGCGTGGCTTTAGAGTTCGCTCCTGAGGATAACGTGTTGGTCATCACGTCCGCCGGATGTAACGCATTGGATTACGTGCTGGCCGGTCCCAATCACGTCAACGCCGTTGACATGAACCCTCGGCAAAATGCGTTGCTGGATCTCAAGATTTCCGCCATCAGGAATCTTCCGTATGAATCCATCTTCAAAATGTTTGGCGAAGGACGCCTTCCGGAAGCGGCCGACGTTTATCGGTCGACCCTCAGAAGCGACCTTCCGGAGTGGTCCCAGCAATTTTGGGATAAGAAGATCAAGTGGTTCGATAATCCGCGGAAGTCGTTTTACTACCGAGGAACCTCCGGCGCGTTCGCGCGGATGGTCAAGATTTACAATGAACGAATTGTGCGCGTCAAACCGTTGCTGAACGAACTGCTCAACGCGGACACCGTGCAGCAGCAACGCAAGATTTACGATTCGGAACTGCGCGAGAAATTCTGGACTGGGCTGATGAAGTTCACCATGAATCGCGATACCACGATGTCGATGCTGGGCGTCCCCAAGGCTCAGCGACGCCAGATTGAAAACCAGTACCCCGGCGGCCTGGTGAAGTTTATCCAAGACTGCATGGAGAGCGTCTTTGCCGAACTGCCGATGAAGGACAATTACTTCTGGCGAGTCTACATGACGGGACAGTACACACCTGAGTGCTGTCCAGAGTATCTCAAACCTGAAAACATCCAAAAATTTAAAGACGGTTTGTTAGACAACGTTTCAACGCACACCGATTCGGTCCAAGGCTTTCTTGAGAAACACGACGGAAAAATTTCCAAGTTCATTTTGCTGGACCATATGGACTGGCTGTCAGACCATTTCTTTCCACTGCTGGAATCGGAGTGGCAAGCCATTGTCGACAAAGCGGCCGACAACACGCGGCTGATCTGGCGCAGCGGCGGATTGAGAACCGATTTCATCGACGATGTTGAAGTCACCATCGATGGCAAGCTTCAAAAGATCGCGTCGAAGTTGAGCTATAACAAACCTTTGGCCGAAGAATTGCACGTTGTTGATCGCGTTCACACTTACGGCAGTTTCTACATCGCCGATTTGAAAAACTAATCGACTTCAACCGCTTTCCATCTCTCAAGGCTCAGGAACAATTCGCCATGGCTTTTTTCGCCGACATGAAGGTCTTGTATCACATGCTGATCAAACCGGTCCGCGGAGACGACCATGCCCAGCGCATGGAAAGCTTCTACGGAGGGCAGGCCGGTGCCTATGACGACTTTCGCAAACGTTTGCTCAAAGGGCGCGAGTCGCTGTATGAAACGCTGCCCAAACCCGAGAACGGCGTTTGGGTCGACATGGGCGGCGGCACGGGTTCAAACATTGAGAACATCGCCGCTGATATTTCGAAACTAAAAAAAGTCTACGTCGTTGACCTTTCAGAATCCCTGCTGGGAGTCGCGTCGAAACGTTTTGCAGACAACGGCTGGGATAACGCCGAAGCAACCGTCGGCGATGCGACGACTTTCCAGCCCGCCGAAGGGCTGGCCGATGTGGTGACGTTTTCTTATTCGCTGACGATGATTCCGGATTGGTTTGCGGCGATTGAAAACGCCAAACGAATTCTCAAACCGAGAGGGCATATTGGCGTGGTCGACTTTTACGTGGGCCGAAAGTATCCGCATGACGATATGAAGAAACAAGGTTGGCTGTCGCGTACTTTATGGCAGCCTTGGTTCGCAACGGACAATGTTTTTCCGTCACCGGATCACGTGCCCTTTTTAAAGCACCATTTCGACCAAGTTCACTTGGACGAACAACGCAACCGGATGCCGTACGTGCCTCTGCTGAAAACGCCGTACTATCAATTTATTGGTAAGAAGGCTTAGCGCAAAACGCTACCGCAGCCGTTTCACGACCGCCGCTAGAGCTTCAGCAAATGCATCGACTTCGTCGGCGGTGTTGTACAGATAAAAACTCGCGCGACAGCTGGCTTTGAGGCCCAGTTTCTTATGCAGCGGCATCGCACAGTGGTGGCCAACGCGGATCGCAAATCCTTTTTGATCCAGCAAAATTGATAAATCTTGCGGTGCCACCCCATCGACAACAAAACTGACAATACCTGACCGATGCTCGAGGCTCGGTCCGAGTATCCTCAGGCCTTCGATCTCAGCCATCCGCTCCATCAAGCGACCAGCCAACATCTTTTCATGGGCGGCGATCGCCGGTAATGATACCTGATTCACATATTCGATCGCCGCCCCTAAACCAATCGCTTCAACGATCGGCGGTGTGCCGGCTTCGAATTTCGCCGGCAGTTCCCCCGGTGTAAAACCTTCGGTAGTAACCTGGTCGATCATACTACCGCCGCCCAAAAACGGCGGCATCGATTCCAACAGTGCTTGCCGGCCCCAGAGAATTCCTATTCCCGACGGCCCCAAGATTTTATGCCCGGAAAACACAACGAAGTCGGCATTCCAATCTTGCACATCGGTCGGCTCATGCGGAACATGCTGGGCCGCATCGACCAGCGTCGCAGCGCCGACGGTGGCGGCCAGATTGATGATCTCCTTCACTGGAAAAATAGTCCCCAGCACATTGGACACCGCCATGAAGGCAACCATTTTTGTTTGAGGGCTCAGCTTCGCCTTGAAATCATCCATGTCCAGCAAACCGTCTTCGGTAACATCGGCGAAGACGACTTTTGCTCCGGTGGCGGCGGCGACCTGTTGCCACGGAACGATATTGGAGTGATGTTCGCAGATCGTCAGCAACACTTCATCGCCGGGCCCCAAATTCGTGCGGCCCCAGCTGTTGGCGACCAAGTTGATCGCCATCGTCGTGCCGGCGGTGAAAATGACTTCATTGTTATGCGGTGCGTTGATCAATTTCTGGACGATCGTGCGCGCGTTTTCGTATTGATCTGACGCCTGCTCAGAAAGCCAATGGATGCCGCGATGGACGTTCGCGTAGGTGCGCTTGTAACAATCGTCCATCGCATCGATGACCGCTTGAGGGCGCTGAGTGGAGGCTCCGTTGTCGAAATAGACCAGCTGTTTCTGGCGATGGATTTTCTGGTCAAGGATAGGAAAGTCCTTCCTCAGCGCAGCGGCATCAAGTTTTTTGCTCATGCTGAAAGTTTACCAGCGGGCATTCGTCTGGCAATGGCTCAGTTTGACACATGCCGCACAGAAACAAGCCGCACAGAATTCGCGGTTTTTTGCCCCGCGGCGTCAATCGTCGAAGTTCGGTCGTTTGAGAATTTCGGAAATCAGAATCGACTGCCGCACCGTTTGCGGCTGTTTCAACAGCTCCAACAGACTCACGGCGATATGTGATTTGTCCGGGCCCTTCGCTTCAACATGGTCGTTCTGGATGGAGGACATGCCCTCAAGATCGCCGATCTTATGATCGAACCTCTCCAAACGCGCTTCTAATTTCTCATCCGCCAATCCGACTTCTTTGCCCAACTGCGACGCGTTTTCGGTGACATCGCTGACGACAATCGCATCGCGCACATGTTCGGCAATCGTTTCGCGCCGTCTCTGTTGCGATTTTCGCTGCTTGGCTACCGGCGGGGCCTTGGTGGGCGGTGGAGTCGCCTTGGATTGTCCCGCTTCGCGCGAACGGGGCAGCTCGCGATACGGATCCAATTCTTCTGGTGACCGACGCGCGTCCGCTTCGTCGGCCAGTCGGGGGCGGGACTGAGGCGGAGCCACCGGTGGCGGATCGGCTACTGGCGGCGGTTTTGGCGCTGACTGTCCCTTATTTTGCTGACGGCGTTCAGCAGCACGACGTAAAAATTCTTCGATGTCTCTGGCCATGGTGTCTAATTACCTGTGCCTGCCTGAGAGATTGATTTTCGCATGTCGGTGTCCGCTTGGACGTTCCGCATTTTGAAGTAGTCCAGAATACCGAGCTTCCCCGAGCGAAAACTATCGGCCATCGCCGCTGGCACATCGGCTTCGGCCAACACCAATTTGGCCCGGCTTTCTTCGATCGTCGCCAAATACTCCTGTTCTTGGGCCACCGCCATCGCACGACGTCCTTCGGCACGCGCCCGTGCGACGCGCGTATCGGCTTCAGCTTGATCCGCCTTCAAACGAGCACCAATGTTTTCGCCCACGTCGATGTCGGCGATGTCAATGGAAACGATCTCAAATGCCGTTTGCGAATCCAGCCGTCTTGCCAAAACCGCTTTTGAGATCATGTCGGGATTCTCAAGCACAACGTTGTGCTTCTCCGCCGAACCGATGGCGCTGACGATACCTTCTCCAACGCGGGCAATGATGGTTTCTTCGGTCGCACCACCAATCAGTTGTTGCAGGTTGGATCGGACGGTTACCCGGGCCCGAACCTTCAGCTGAATTCCGTCTTTGGCGACCGCGTCCAACGACCGCCGGGCTGAACCTCGTTCGGGGCAATCAATCACGCGCGGGTAAACGCTGGTCTGAACAGCTTCGAGCACGTTTCGACCGGCCAGGTCGATCGCCGTGGCTTCGCGATAGCTGAGCTTGATCGTTTTGGCTTTGTTGGCCGCGATCAACGCGCGGACAACCGTCTCCACGTTTCCACCGGCCAGGTAATGCGCCTCAAGCGCTTTGGTCGTCATCTCGGGATCGTTCAGACCCGCTTGGACGGCCATGATTTTACTGGGCACGATGACGCCGGCTTTCACCTTTCGGAATGACATTCCGATCAGCTCGCCCAATGAGACATTCGCCTTGGTGAAGAACGCCTGAATCCACCAGCGGAAAAAGGAAAGGAACACGACGCCAATCACAAACAGCACGAACAGCAGGACAACCGCAACGATGATTCCTGCCAGCGCGGCCGGTGAAATGTCTTGTGCAATTAAAGGATCGAATCTCATAATCTTCTCATTCAAGAGGGTTGCAGGTGCAAAATTCAATTTGTCGTGAATCCCATCATATCGAATTTCCACCGCGATGTAGCGCTGGAGGCTTACTGAAGTTACAAAAAAAATCCCTCCGCAAAACCTTTGCAGAGGGACCGAAAATTTTGGAAGGCCGTGGCCGAGTCAGCTGCCGCCGCCTACGGTCATCGTGACACGCTTATTGTCTGACAGAAAAGCTACCTTTGGTAATCGAGCGGACTTTTTGGTTCACCGTCTGCGGCCCGGCTGTAACCTTCATGACCATATTTTGGTCGATTTCGATCTTTTGCGTGTGCCCTTTGACCGAATCAAAATGCATCTGGCCTTTGGTGTCTTGGTTGGTGATTTCGATTTTCACTGGCGAATCGATGGGCCCTTGGAATTCCATCTCCATCGCGATCTCGATCAAGTCCAACGTTTTGCCGTCTACTTCTTCGGTGCCTTTATAGGTGTAGGTTGAGTCAATTTTCATGGATCCCATCCCACCGGGCATCGCCGTGGTGGACTCTTGCTGCCAAGTTTCACCGACGGCCACGGATTTGTCAGGAAAAACGGGGGAAGCGTTTTTGATCAATTGAGAAAGAGCTTCCTTGGACATCAGAGGGTTCCCCGAAGCGATTTCATCAGGCATGTCGACGGAGAGAATTTTACCCTGAGTGTTCATCGTTTGAGAAAATTGTTTGCCCACCAATTCTGTAACTTGTTCGCCAATTTTTGCCGCGGCGCCTTCAAGCTCCTCTTCGGAAGCGGTGTCGATGTCGAATTTCCCTTGGGGACCGTCCATCGAAATCGTCATCCGTTCGATCGCGCTATTGACCGTCGCGATGCCTGCGTCATCGACCTTGTCGACGTCCCAAAGCATGTAGTTCGTCGACACCATCTTGGTGCCGAGTTCCTGCCCGGCAACAGTCTGCCGCATCTCCATCGTTTGCTTCATCACAACATCAATCTTGCGACCGACAGGCAACTGCCAAGCGAGTTTGGTTGTATTACTTTGGCCAAAAGAACTCGTCGGCACCATCAACGTCGCCAACAGCGCTATCATTGTGAATCGAATCATCTCAATACCTCGGGACAATGTTCTGGGAGACAAACGTTTTGCCCCTATTAAATTGAAATCTCTTTACCGCAATCTTTCTACTGCAGTTTTTTAGATGCAGTCTCATTTTAATGCAGACTTTTTAGCGGCGAGCAGCCTGATGTTTCAACGGCAACCACGCTCCGTTGTCATTACTGCTGGCGACGCTTTGCTGGATGAAGTACATGCCTTCGACACCATCGTAAATGTTCGGATACAGCGTATCGGTTGTTTCAAATTTCTTGCCGGAAATCCGCAAACACATATCATCGTATGCGGCGCGATAAATATTGGCAAACGCCTCAAAGAAAGCTTCGGGATGCCCCGAAGGCAAGCGACACGATGCCGCAGCCACTTCGCTCATGAACGGAGCATTGGGGTCGCGGGTGTACAACTGATGCGCTTTTCCATTTTGACGCACCCACAATTCGTTTGGGTTCTCTTGCCTCCACGAAAGCGATCCCTTGGTGCCATCAACCTCAATCGTGACATCATTTTCGCGACCATGCGTGATTTGTGAAGCCGTCACCGTTCCCAGTGCTCCGTTTTCGAAAGTAATCACCGCGTGGCCGTAGTCGTCCAATTGTCGCCCACCCACGAATGTTCTTAAGTGGCAACTGATGTTCTCGGGAAACTGACCGGTGACGAAACGTCCTAAGTTATACGCGTGAGTCGCGATGTCACCAAAGCAACCAGCGGCACCGCTGCGTTTAGGGTCGGTTCGCCAAGCCGCTTGTTTCTGGTCAGAGTCTTCCAGTTTCTCCACCAACCAACCCTGAATGTAGTTCATGCGAATCGCCATGATGTCGCCAAGTTCACCCGAGGTCACCATGTGCCGCGCCTGACGCACCAATGGGTAACCGGTGTAGTTGTGCGTAACGGCAAAGACGACGTCCGATTTTTCGACGGCTGCCAGCAATGCTTCGGCCTGTTGCATGTCCAGCGTCAGCGGTTTGTCACAGATCACATTGAAACCCGCTTCCACCGCGGCCTTGGCGATCTCGAAGTGCATGAAGTTGGGCGTCGCGATCGAGATGAAGTCGATGCGCTGATCCTCGGGGAGTGCTAATTCCTTTTCAATTAGTTCTTGATAGGAACCATAAGCCCGTTCCGGAGCGATGTCGTAGTCTTCGGCGGATTCTTTCGCGCGAACCGGATCAGAAGAAAGCGCCCCCGCGACCAGTTCCGCGCGATTGTCTAAAACCGCCGCCGTCGCATGAACGCGCCCGATGAATGAGCCTCGGCCTCCGCCAACGAGTGCCATACGGAGTTTACGATTGAGTGGTTCATTGGTGGGCATGCCTGGCCTTTACGATTATTCGAAATGAAACGGAAATTTAATCCCCTATCATATCAAATCTGCTCCGCCGGTAGCACCTCGGGAACCGGATTTTTAAAGGCCTTTTACCCAAAGCAGGTCTTGCGACACGGCTCTGGGATAACTGGTTTGAACTTTTATTCCGCAGCGATAGACGCCAATTGCTTCAGCGCCTCCAACAACGCCAACATTTCATCCTTCTCGATCTCTTCCCACTGGGCAAGTTTATGCTTGATGATGACGACCTTGAATTCGTTGGCGGCCTCCATCACATCTTCAGGAAGGTCTTTGAAAGATTCAAATGGGCGGATCTGATGCGGTTTAGCCGGTGCGTCCTCTGAACTGTCTGCATCCGCTTCATCGCCGTCTTTGCCAGCGGAAGACTTGCCACTGGGATCCCCTTCGTCGCCAAAGTCTGGACCTTCGTGCACGGGCCCTTCGATGTAGTCGCTGTCGCCGCGTTTGGCTTCTGATTTTTCCGCCAACGCTAATGACTGAGTTTCCTCGGCCATCTCCAATGTTACGATGTCGCTGTCCTTGGGCTGGTCTTCGGCAACCGCGCCCAGCGTCTCCCAACGTTGGTGTCGCATTTGCGAAATCGACCATTTGTTCTGAATCGCCCCCTCCAGCCACATCTCCGCATCGTCCCAATCCAACGCCGCGTAAAAATGGCTCCAGTACAACCCCTCGTACTCGTTGAAGACGTGACCAAATCTTTCGCTGGTTCTTCGCAATCGACCGACGTGTTGGGAGGAGACGCCACCGACCATCTGAGCCCACGCTTCATCGGAGTATTCGGCGACGGACGCTTCTTGTTCTTTCAGTGAATCACGCCACTGGCAAATGATGGCTCCCTTTTCCCAATTGGTCGTGCTGATTAATTGGTTCCATTGCCCAATGAACGTTTCCGATTGCATCTGAGTCTTCTCGGAGACCAAGTGGGTCTCGGTGGAAGCATCAGTCGTAGTTTCCGGTTTTGCATTCGTATCGTTGGGCATAAATTCCATTCCTTTAGTGGGTTTCAAAAACGCGGTTGGTGTCAAAACAGGCCAGTGCCGGTCTCGGGAAACGCTTGATCCGGAGATTGCTTCCTCGTGTCCAACAAGTAATCAGTAGCCTGCGACAACAACGCTCACAGATTAGCGAAGGCACGTTTTGCGGAAACCCGAAATGGATTTTTTGAGGCCTAAATGAAGCGAACCGGCACCTGAAAGGTCCGGTTCGTTGGAAAGCATTGAGTTTAGCGGCACAGTGAAATTCACCGCCACGGTCGACGCGATTGCCGCATGGAAAGTGCGGCAGTGGAAAACATGTTGGTGAACGGGCGTTATCGCTTACGCTCAATTCAATCCAGAGAAGCTGACATTTTTAAAGTGCTTGGAGCAGCAAGTGTAAATGGACACCCGACGCGTGAGCGAGGAACGTAAATGACCACCTGCAATTCGCGCCAACGCGTAGGGTTACCAATGAAATCACAGTCTCAGAGGACGTTACATTTCCTAGCGGCGCAGCGAGCCACCGGAATCGGTTACTTGTCCGACCAAGCCCGGAGGGAACGCGTAGCGTACACCTACGGACGGGCTGGCGTCCCCGTCTTTCGCCTAACCATGCATTAGCTATTTGCTGGCAACAATTTTATATAGTCGTTGGTGATTTTCAGGACCTCGTCCAGATAGTAATCACGTTCGATATCTTTTTTGTTGACCTGCTCTTCGAAAGTCTTCCGATCTTCCTTTTCAGCTGAAAGCTCTTTTCGCCGTGCCATGAACTCTTCTTGATTCAGCGACACCTTCTTCAAAGCCTTTTGCTCGACATAGTTTTCAATCTGGCGTTTGCGTTTGGCGAACTCGTCCGATGCATTAACGCGTTGTTGAGAAAGTTGGTTCAATTTTTGCTTGATCTGAGCAGACGTCAGTTGGAACATGTCGTGCGGGGCGCCGCCGATACGATCAAATTCAACCGCATAATCCAAATCAACCTCGCCAACATCCATTTTCCCACTCAGCGAAGGCAACACGATGTCTGCCTCGACGCCACGTTTCTGAGTGCTGTCGCCATCGGGACGATAGAACTGCTGCATCGTGATTTTCAGCGCACCGTAAGTATTGGGTGGATTTCGAATCGGCGCGACGACTTGATTCAAGTCCAACAAACTCTGCACCGTACCTTTACCATGAGTCTGTTCGTCACCGACGATGATACCGCGACCGTAATCCTGTAACGCACCGGCCAAAATCTCGCTGGCACTGGCGCTGAATTTACTGGTCAAAACAATCACGGGTTTGCTCCATGAAAGCCCAGGCATTTCATCATCGTACTGCGTCACTTGGCCGTACGAGTCTTTGACCTGAACGACAGTGCCTTGATCGATGAACAAACCGGTCAGATCAATCGCTTCGCGGAGACTACCGCCTCCATTGCGACGCAAATCCAAAATCACCGCGTCAACGTTCTGATCGTTGAAGTCTTCCAAGATTTTCTTCACATCGACCGTCGTCCGGCGACCGCCCATCTTTCCGCTCATGTCCGCGTAGAAACTCGGCAGATCAATCACGCCGATCTTCTGCGGAGAACCGTCAGGACGCGTGCCTTCTTCGAAGACGGCTCCTTTGGCGGCGCTGTCTTCGAGCTTGATTTTTTCACGCGAAATCGAAACGGTGTGGACCTCTTCTTTGCCTTCGGAAATAACGGCCAAACGCACAACAGTGCCCGCTTTACCGCGAATCATTCCCACAACGTCCGATAGTTTCCAGTTCACGACGTCGATCATTTCGCCGCCATGTTTGTCGTAAAGCTTCTTAGATACCTTTGTCCCGTCGGGGTTTCCTTGCCCCACGGCAACGATTTTATCCTCGGGGTAGATACCGCCTTGGGTGTCACAGGCTCCGCCGGGGACGATGCTTTTGATAACCGTGTATCCATCATCGGTAATCGAAAGCGTCGCACCGATGCCCTCTAATTCCAAACCCAACATGATCTTGAAGTCCTCGTAAGACTTCGACGACATGTAAGACGTGTGGGGATCGTACGCGTTGGTGATGGCCGAAACGTAAATCTCAATCAGCTCTTCGGCGTTGGTCTGATGCATCCGCCGCGCGAACGATTCGTAGCGTTTGCGCAGAAGTTCTTTCGGGTTCTTTTTCTCGTATGGCTTTACCACGCCGGTGGTGACTTCATCGCCATCATCGGTCGCTTCATTGGAGGCGTCAGTGGAAGGTTCAGCAGCAGCATCGTCTTCGCTATCAGACTCCGGCGAATCTTTCGCGTTCTTCTCTTCCTCTTCGTCATCGTCGTTCTCCAGCACCAAGAGGCTGTACTTGATGCGTTTGCGCCACAACTCGCGCGATTCTTCTTCCGTTTTGGCGTAAGTCAACAGATCAGGATCGGTAATCATTTCTTCTTTGATGGTGAAGTCATGATCTTGTTCGATCAGTTCCACCGCTTGTGCCGTGCGTTGGTCGATGCGATCCAAGAAGCGGCGGAACATTGCGAATGCGGTTGAGAACTCGCCGCGTTTGAGCTGATCATCCAATTCGGTGCGGCTGATGGAAAATTCATCGATATCTGACTGCATGAAGTAGACCTTCATCGGGTCTAAGCTTTTGGCAAACAGATCGAAGGCGCGCTGTGAAATCTGATCATCCAAGGGGTGCTTGGAAAGATGATCCGATTGCATCAACTTTGTAACCAGTCGCGCCACATATCCGCTGACAATGGAAGGTTTGCCAAGATTGTCAGCGCGGGATATTTGAGGCAAATAAGCGACCGAAACCGCAATCAGACATGCGATCATCGTTGACTTTCCCGCCAGGGATAATCGGTGCGGAGCTTGGGCAGACATGAGTCTTGAAAGCATATTGGTTCCTTCGCCTATTTTTTTGTGTATCAGATCTTTAATGAGATAGTCGCCGCCATCGGTCTGATGCCCGCTGATTTTTTTAAATTTCGGCGGTGCTAACGGGTGACCCGTAACCGGATTATATGACGGCAGTGTATCAAAATCCTAGAAACAAGGGGCTCCAGCGGCAAGCCCGGTATTTTCTTCAACAAACGGCAATGCCGATTTCTCCAACAGGTAAGGGCTGTGTTGGCTTATCGACGGGGCACAACTTGTCATCTATACTTGAAAAAAGTTGTGTGCGGTGGACGTTGTGGCACACATGCTGCGGACGCTGAAGTCCGTCTCGATTATCGCTAATTCCTTTGAGCATATCACTCAAGCATCGTGCAAGCATTTCTACTCATGAACGCCGGGGCCAATTCAGGGGCCCGATTCGAACTCGACGGCGGTGAAAAGAATCGCCTCGGACGGGACTGGGAGTGTCGTGTCGTTCTCAATGATCCTCAATGCTCGCGCGTGCACGCGGAGGTCTACTGCGACGAAGACGGTTGGTGGGTGCGCGATAATCAATCCAGCAACGGCACTTACGTCAACGGACAAACGGTCCAACAAGCGCGGCTGATCGACGGAACTCAACTGAGAATCGGTGCTTCTTCCTTCACCTTCAGCCTCAGCGCACCGGTGGTCGATGCGTCTGTCGGAACCAATAATCAATCGGAAGACGATGGTCCGCCCAAAGACGTCACGATTATTCTTGACGAATCGATGGACCCTCAAGAAACCGGACAGTACACGCTCGATTTTCTCAAAGGACACAATTGGGGCCAGGACTTTTTCTTCCTCTTCCAGCTGTCGGTAAAATTGCTGGCCGTCGATGAACCCGACAAAGTCATCCAGATCTGCATGAAGCGGCTGTTTGATCGCACGTCTGCTTCGGCCGCTGGTTTCCTGTGGGTGTCTGATGACGGGGTTTTGGCCTCACGCGCGATTTTCCCCGAAGCCCAATCCGATATTCTGCAACTGAATAAAGATCTCACGGCGCGCGTCGTTTCAGAAAAACGAGCGATGCGAATCGAACAGGGCAGCGAAACCCAGAGCCGGAAAAAGGCGTCTGATCCGGTCTATTCCGATTCCATTTGCGTGCCATTGATTTCCGACGACAAAGTTAAAGGCGCGATTCACCTCTACCGCAAAGAAAAACCCTTCTCCGAAAGTCACTTCGAACTGGCCATTGCGATGGCCAACATTATGATTCGCTCGCTCGACCGAGCCCACCGGATGACTTCTTTGACGGCCGAAAAGGATCGATTGGTTCAAAAGTCGGCAACCTTTGATGAACTCAAAGGTGAAAGCACGAAGATGTTGGAACTCAAATCCAAAATCAATCGCGTGGCGAAAGCCTCGGGGTGTGTGCTCATCCGCGGTGAAAGCGGCGCCGGTAAAGAATTGGTTGCTCGGGCGCTACACCGAAACAGCCCCCGCAGCGACCGGCCGATGCTGAGCGTCAATTGCGCTGCGATTCCGCGTGATTTGATGGAAAGCCAGTTATTCGGGCATAAGAAAGGCTCGTTCACGTCCGCTGATAGCGATCATATAGGCTGGTTCCAACAAGCCGACCTCGGGACTTTGTTTCTTGATGAGATCGGGGAACTCACGTTAGAAGGACAAGCGAAACTGCTGCGTACGTTAGAGGGGCATCCCTTCTTACCCGTCGGCGGAACCGAAGAAGTCACTGTCGACGTGCGCGTGATCTGTGCCACCAATCGTGACTTGAAAGAGTTCGTCGCTGAAAAACGTTTCCGCGAAGATTTATTTTATCGTTTGAGCGTATATGAATTGCTGATCCCGCCGCTACGAGATCGAGAGGCGGACATTCAAATGCTGGTCGATTTCTTCCTGAATCACTTCCGAAGTCGGATTGGCAACCCGAATATGACGCTTTCCAAGGAAGCTAATTTGAAGTTGTTGGGCTATCAGTGGCCAGGCAACGTGCGGCAGCTCAGAAACGTCATCGACAGCGCTACGGTAATGTGCGAAGGCGACGAGATCCAAACAGAAGATCTTGGAATCCGAGAAGCCACCGACGGTGAATTCGAAACGTTGCGAATCGATCACTGGGAACGCAAATTGATCATCGATGCCCTCAAACGCACATCCAACAGCGTCCCCAAGGCGGCGGAACTGCTAGGCATCAGTCGCGCGACACTCTATCGCAAAATCGACGACTACGGCATCGAACG
>CAKZVF010000187.1 GCA_937921995.1 uncultured Pirellulaceae bacterium | reverse complement strand
AGGCCTCAATGACATGGTCTACAACCGCTGTATCGGAACGCGCTATTGCGGAAACAACTGTCCTTATAAGGTTCGACGTTTCAACTTCTTCAACTATTCGGACGCGAAGACATTCTTGAAGTATCCCGGTGCTGACAAATTGCCTGCCGGCGATCGTAATCTTCAGAACTTGATGATGAACCCAGAAGTTTCCATCCGCAGCCGCGGCGTCATGGAAAAGTGTACTTACTGTGTTCAGCGTATTCAAAACACAAAGATCAAAGCCAAAGCGGAGAACCGAGAAATCGGCGACAACGAAATCACGACCGCTTGCCAGGACGCTTGCCCAACATCGGCGATCACCTTCGGCGATCTCAACCGCATCGGCAGCGACGTGCACGCAGACCACCACAACCCTCGCCGTTATTCAATGCTTGACGAATTGAACAACCGTCCGCGTACCGTTTATTTGGCGCGCGTGCGAAACGTTCATCCGGCGATGATTGATTTCGACGATCGTGACTCGGTGCACGCTCCTTACGGCGGCGAAGCGGCACATTAGTCAAACAACACATTAGAACAGGCAGTGGAGACGAACCTCCGCTGCAGAACAAAACACATTTAGAGACAACCTTACGGAACGAACCATGACGACTGTTGATCCCCAAAGTTTGGACAACACGTACGACGACGCTTCGCATCGCACCCCGCTGGTATTGGGCGGGTTGGATTACGAGGGCGTGACTGATACGGCGTGTGGATTTTGGGAAGCCGATTCGGCTCCGAAAATCTGGTGGATCCTATTAGGCCTCGCGATCAGCTTGCTGCTGATGCTGGGCGGATTGATCCAGCACCTCCTGTTTGCAGGCGTTGGCGTCTGGGGAAACAACAACCCCGCCTATTGGGGTTGGCCGATCGTCAACTTCGTTTTCTGGGTCGGTATCGGCCACGCGGGAACGCTGATTTCCGCGATTCTGTTTCTGTTCCGTCAGAACTGGCGTACCAGTATTAACCGTGCCGCTGAAGCGATGACGATTTTCGCGGTGGTTTGTGCGGGTACTTTCCCCGGCATTCACATCGGTCGCGTTTGGGTGTTTTATTGGCTGTTTCCGATTCCAACGGAACACTTGGCGATGTGGCCTAACTTCCGTAGTCCGCTGTTGTGGGACGTTTTCGCGGTTTCAACTTACGCGACCGTTTCGCTGTTGTTCTGGTACATGGGGATGGTTCCTGATATCGCGACCTTCCGCGACCGCACGAAGTCGAAAATTGGCAAAATCATTTACGGAGTGTTGTCCCTTGGCTGGACCGGTTCGGCACGCAATTGGCACCGTTACGAGATCGCTTACACACTGTTGGCAGCTCTAGCGACTCCTCTGGTTCTTTCGGTACACACGATCGTTAGTTTTGACTTTGCGGTATCTCAGGTACCTGGTTGGCACACGACGATTTTCCCGCCTTACTTTGTCGCCGGTGCGATCTTTAGTGGTTTCGCGATGGTGGTAACGTTGCTGGTTCCGGCGCGAGAGTTGTTTGGATTGCAAAAACTAATCACGCTGCGGCACCTTGAAAACATGAACAAGATCATCATGGCGACGGGCCTGATGGTGGGTACCGCTTACGGTATCGAGTTCTTCATCGCTTGGTACTCAGGTGTTCCATGGGAAGCGTTCGCGTTTTGGAACCGAGCCTTTGGTAATTACTGGTGGGCGTATTGGATCATGGTCAGCTGTAACGTGCTGATCCCGCAGTTGTTCTGGTTCAAATGGTGTCGCACGACGCCTTGGTTCATGGTCATCGTTTGTATTTTCGTCAACATCGGCATGTGGTTCGAGCGTTTTGTGATCACGATCACTTCGCTTTGTCGCGACTTCGTTCCTTCAAGCTGGGCATACTTCACGCCGACTTGGGTGGACCTGGGGATGTTGATTGGTAGTTTCGGTTTGTTCTCAACTTTGTTCTTGCTGTTTTGCCGCTTCTTGCCGGTGATCGCGATGGCAGAGGTCAAAGGCATCATGCCAAGAGACCACCACTAATAGATGTTCGGTCGCAACCGCCGAGTGCACAAAAATAAGCTTAGAGAATTTTTTAACAAAGACGTTTAGACATGGCAGAAAAATCAAACAACGAATCCAAAGAGCAAGAGCTGGTTGGATTGCTGGCGCAGTTTGACGATCCCGAAACGTTGGTTCACGCCTGTAACGAGGCTCGCGAAGCCGGTTATACGAAGATGGACGCGTATTCGCCGTTCCCGGTTCACGGCATCGATCCGGCGATCGGAATCAAGCGGTCTTTCCTTCCCTTCATCGTGCTGGCGATTGCCTTAGGCGCGGTGGTGCTTGGTTTAGGTCTGCAACTGTACGCCAACGGACAAGATTATATTTGGCCGTTTCCTGGTTACAAATTCCTGATCAGTGGCAAACCGATCTTTAGTATCCCGGCGAACATCCCGGTGACCTTTGAGATCATCGTTCTCTCGAGTGCCTTTGCTACGTTCTTTGGGATGTGGATTTTGAATAAGCTGCCACGTTTTTCGAACCCGCTTCATCGCGTATCGCGATTTAAGCGTGTGACCAATGACAAATTTTTCTTGATGCTCGAAGCGGCTGACGACAAATTTTCGCGCTCTAGTTCAGAAGGCCAGTTGAACGATTGGGGCGCTGTTGCAATCGACGAAGTCAATCAGGACTTGACCGATACCGAGCTTCCAAAATGGTTGGCGACTGTTGGTATCTTGGGAGCAATCCTTTTGCTACTGCCACCAGCAGCGATCTTCAGCCAATGGGGTCAGACCAATCGCCTGCCTCGCCTGCACGTTGTGCCCGATATGGATTGGCAACACAAATCAAAAACACAAACGATGGCCGCGAATCTGTCGAACGAACTCGATGGCGTCGAATTGATGTACAACGACTTCCGATCGGCCCGCCGACCGGTCGACGGTGCGATTGCGTTTGGGTCTTTGGATATTGATACCGAATTGCACTACGGTATCAAATCTGATTTCGCCTACACCATCACCTCCGGTGGCAACGCACTGACTCGTGCTGCCGACGAAGATGCGAAAGAGGACACCGAGGCTGCCGCAGCACCGGCGGATGAAGATAATCTCGAAAAATACGTGACGACGTTGCCCGAACATTTTGAACTGACACCCGAAGTGCTCGACCGCGGTCAGCAGCGTTTTGAAATTTACTGTTCTGCCTGCCATGGTTACGCCGGCGCTGGCAACGGACTTGTGAATCAACGGGCCATGGCGCTGGCAGCAACAGGTGCCGCAAGCTGGACGTCTGCCCGCTCGCTTCACGAACCCGATGTCAAAAACGATGCGAAAAATCCTGTCGGTCGCATTTTCGACACGATCACAAACGGCCGTGGAACCATGGGCCCTTATAAAGCTCAGATTCCCGTTGAGGATCGCTGGGCGATCGTCGCCTATGTGAAGGCGTTACAAGAAACGGGGATTAAGTCGGACGTTTCTGTGATTGAGGATGAGGAGAGCGGCGAAGGTGAAGAGGCCGCTGCTGACGAACCAGCTGCTGATACGGAGAAAGCCGCTGCGACCGAAGATGCGGAGGAAGCTAAAGAAGAGGCTGCTGACGAAGATGCTGCTGACGAAGATGCCTCTGAAGAGGAGGCTAAGGTCGACATCAAAGTGGCTCCTGCGACCCCGATCGAAATGGCTGCTCCTGAAGATACCGCTACTACAAAAGAAGTTGTTGACGAGAAGAAAGCCGGCAGCGAAAAGGATGCAGCTGACAAAGTGAAAAAAGACAAAGACGACCACTAGAACCCGCTGATCAAATCAAATGTTTGGGCTTGAGTGCCCAAGTTACGAACAAACAATCGGACCATCCAGCTACTTACCGTAGCGTGATAGATACTGAACTGATATGCACGAAACTAGACCTGCAAAAATTACTTCGCCGATCGTATCGCTGAGTGATGGATACGTTCGCACCATTCCTGTGGCACTTATCATCGCCGCAGTTGGAATCGTGCTTTCGTTCATCCTGTTACAAGGCCCCGAGCGATTTCTGTACGCTTACTTGGTGAACTTTGCGTTTTTACTGTCGATCTGTTTAGGTTGTCTGTTCTTCGTGATCATCATGTTCCTGACTCGCGCCGGTTGGAGCGTCACGCTGCGACGGATCGCGGAACTGTACGCGATGTGTACGCCCTACATGGCGATTTTGTTTTTGCCGATTTTGATTACGACTCTTTCGGGAGCGAGCTACCTTTATCCTTGGGTGGACGGCGGTTGGTCGATCCACGGAGGGGCGGACTTGGCCGGCCAACCGGTGGATCAACTTCCACCGCTTGAGCAGCTGAAAGCGTCCTTTTTGAATCCCGGATTTTTCGCCGCACGATGGATTGGGTATTTTGCATTTTGGGGGGTAGCGGCAGCGTTCTTTTTGTTCACTTCCCTCAAGCAAGATAAAGAAGGCGGCATCAAGCTCACCCATCGAATGCAAGCGATCGCAGCACCGGCGTTGATCATCTTTGCCGCCTCGGTTGTGTTCGCTTCCTTTGATCTGGAAATGTCGCTGGAACCGTTTTGGTTCAGCACCATGTTCCCCGTTTACTTTTTCGCCGGAGGCGTGTTGAGCGCTTTGGCAACGATCACGCTAACGGCATTGTGGCTGCAACGCACCGGCCGCGTCACCGATGAGATCACCATCGAACACTATCACGACATGGGCAAACTGATGTTTGGCTTCGTCGTGTTTTGGGGTTACATCGCGTTCAGTCAGTTCCTATTGATCTGGTATGCGAACATTCCTGAAGAAACATTTTGGTACGACATCCGCATCAACAAAAACGGCTGGAAAACGTTGTCTTACGTTCTGTTGGTTGGCCACCTGTTCATCCCGTTCTTGGCGATGATGGGACGTACCGTTCGTCGAAACAAAACGTTCTTGAGCGTGGCTACGATTTGGTTGTTGGTGATGCACTGGCTGGATCACTTCTGGTTGGTGATGCCACACTTTGCCCACGCTCCTGGGGGACTCAGTCGCGAGGACACCGTTACGACAAGCTTCTTCTACTTTTTGGGAGATGTCTCTTGCACCGTAGGCATGGTCGCCGCTTTCATTGCAATTTTCTGCTTGGTTGCCCGCAACCGTCCACTGGTTCCGCTACAGGATCCGCGATTGGGTGAAGCACTCAACCATGAAGTTCATTAGGTTTTTCACACGTTAACGAAGTTCAAATCACACCTGGGCCATTTTGTCTCAGCGACTTTCCGGCTGAGCTACTAAAATTAACTGGTCGCCTTTTTAAGACTGAAAAAGAAGTTCGAGCAAGCTATGACAACACATACAGACGCTAGTATCAGCAGCGACGAAACACCGCGGGATGTGCCTCGTTATGATGACGTCAACGTTCCGGTCGTTGTTATGTGGGGATTCATCAGTGCATTGGTCACCTTGATCACGATCCTCTTTGTCAGCGGTGTTTACAACGTGTGGAGCCAATCGGTGATTGACGCCAAAGAAGGAAAATTCGTTAACCAGCCCGCCAGAGAGCAAGTCGAAGCACAAAAGGCGATCCTCAGCGGTGGCGAAGGCATTGTGCCGATCGCCGAGGCCAAACAGTTGGTCCTAGAAAAATACAAGAAATAAGCTCTCCAACCACAAACCATGCAAACGCAATCCCTGACAATTCGATCCTCAAACAAACGCACCGCCATGCTAGTGGCGATGGTCGGTGGGTGGATTGCATTTGTGTTGCTGGCGTTGGCATCAATCGCGTCGGCACAGATTGAACAGCAAGTCGATCCGGCCAAAGACCCATACGGTGTGAACAAGAAACCGAATGTCAAAGTCGGTACCGGCGTTGTGTCCAAAGAAGGCGATACGATCAGCCTGAACACGCCTTTTCGCGATCACAAAAACAACTTGGCTCGCATCGGTAACTTTTTCAAAAACGGAAAACCTGTCATCCTGTCTTTCAACTATTCCAACTGCCCAAAGTTATGCAGCGTGCAATTGGAAAACATGGTTGATGCTTTGACACAGATTGATTTCAAGATCGGTTCTGACTTTGAAATGGTCTCGGTCACGATCGACCCGTCTGAGACGCCCGAAACGGCGGCGCAGAACATTGAGATTTACACAAAGCGATATAATCTGACCGAAGCCAAAGACGGATTCCATTTTCTCATCGGCGAAGAAGAGAACATTCGCGCTTTAGCCAAAGAAACAGGATTCGAATACAAGTACGTTGAATCACAAAAGCTGTACTCCCATCCGCCGGTATTCATTTTGCTTTCTCCCGAAGGCAAAATTGTGCGATACATTCACGGCCTAGACTACGACCCCAAGACGATGCGTCTGGCATTGATTGAGGCCGCCGAAGGCAAAATTGGATCACCGATCAACATTGCCAGTTATGGCTTGGGATGCTTTGTGTTTGATGAAACGACCGGCAAATACACTTTCCAAGCGATGGCGTTGATGCGTTTGGGCGGTTTATTGACCATCGGAGGATTGGCGATTGGGCTGGTTCCTTACTGGTTTTTCCGCAGAGGCAGAAGCGACAAAAACGAACCGCGAAACGAAAATCTAACTTCAAATCAAGTGACGGCATAGTTTTATTCGGTCACCATTTGATTTGCGATAACTTTAATACCCCGCACGTGCGAAACATGAATTTGCATTTACCTTTACTACTACAAACTTCCAACGAAGACATCATCAAGCGTGTTGAGGAATCGACGCTGTCAGGGACGAAAGTCCCGCAATCTTCGATTGAACACGAAGGCGCCAGTTCGTTCACGCAGTTCTACGATTCGTCTTACTGGTTTCCCGAACAAGCATCCACGTTCGCGTCCAGCGTTGACTTTTTGTACATGTGGATCTTCTGGGTTTCGACGATTTTCTTCATCGTGATCGTGGTTGCGATGGTGTACTTTTGCGTCAAATATCGACGCAAGGGAAACAAAATTGAGCCGCTACCAAGTTCATCGCACAATACGCTGATCGAGATCGCTTGGTCGGTAGGACCTTCTGTGCTACTGGTGTACATGTTTTTCGCTGGTGCCAGTGGTTACTTTGATTCGAAAATCTCCACTGAGAATGCTGAAGAGATCTACGTCACCGCCAGCCGCTGGAACTGGGTGTTTACTTATCCCAACGGCGACAGTTCCTCCGAATTACATTTGGTGAAGAACCAACCAACCAAATTGATCATGCAGTCCAACGATGTACTTCACAGCATGTACATCCCTGCGTTTCGTCAGAAAATGGATATCGTCCCTGGTCGCTATACGTACGCCTACATGGTTCCGACCAAATCCGGTCAGTATCGACTTTCCTGTACAGAGTACTGCGGACGCGAACATTCCAAGATGCGAACCCTAGCCGAGGTT
This sequence comes from uncultured Pirellulaceae bacterium, assembly GCA_937921995.1. Classification (GTDB taxonomy): domain Bacteria; phylum Planctomycetota; class Planctomycetia; order Pirellulales; family Pirellulaceae; genus Mariniblastus. Next base: position 2,159 of record CAKZVF010000187.1, on the reverse strand, counting down.
CACGACACCCCGGAAGAACGTCAAGAGAACACGCAGTGGCTTGAAGATGAATACTATCCATGGAAAAACGGCGAACGCATCTACAAGATTAACTGCTCCGGCTGTCACAAGATTAATGGCGAAGCAGCGACTGGTCCGGCACTGAATCTTTTGTATTCAATGGAAGAGCGTCCTGTGATGGACGGTAAAGTCGCTGTCAACGAAGAGTATGTGCTGGAGTCCATTTGGTACCCGGCGGCAAAAGTCGTTGAAGGTTATGGTCCGGTTTCCAAGATGAACAGCTTCAAAGGAAAACTGACGCAGGATGACGTCAATCAAGTAATCGCCTATTTGAAGTATTTGAACGATCCATCAGATGTCGCTGGCGGCGACATCACCAGCGGCCTTCGTGCCGAGGGTGGCGATTCAGGCAGCACCGAAGAAGTTAAGGCCAAAGCGACCGAGACAGAAGACAAAGATGAACCGTCCTCCGATGGCGAGGCTTAGTCGATCGTCGCCCCTTTAACTTTCGGGGGCACAAGAGGGATTAGAGACAAATTTAGATTCACAAAATTTCTAACAAGCAACTTTGCTTAAGAGGCTTACTATCATGGCAACCGCAGAAATTCGCAATAAGATTTTTGGCACGCCTGAAACAAACTATTTGAACTGCACCAAAGGATGGAAGTCATGGGCTTTCACGCTTGACCACAAGCGTATTGGTGTGATGTATCTGATTGGCGTTACGGCCGCTTTGTTCCTGGCCGGAATTTTCGCTCTGGTGCTGCGTTCGCATTTGGTCAAGTTCGACAGCGGCATGCTGTCCTATGACAACTACAACAAAATGTTCACGCTGCACGGTGCGGTGATGGTATTTGCCTTCATTATCCCCAGCGTTCCGGCGGCACTGGGTAACTTTGTGTTGCCGATGATGTTGGGCGCCAAAGATGTGGCTTTCCCTCGGATGAACCTTGCCAGTTTCTATCTCTGGGTCGCAGGGACGGGTTGTTTGTTGGCCGCGATTCTATTCGGCGGTGGACTTGATACCGGTTGGACGTTTTACACGCCATACAGTATCGAAACCGAAACGGGCGTCATTTATGCGACCTTCGGTGCATTCATCCTTGGTTTCAGTTCGATCTTCACCGGCCTGAACTTCCTAGTGACCGTCAACACGATGCGTTCTCCGGGGCAAAGCTGGTTTAAGCTGCCTCTGTTCTTGTGGTCACTTTATGCGACTTCCATCATTCAAGTCTTGGCAACTCCCGTTTTGGGAATCACGCTGCTGATGCTGATCGCTGAAAAAACGATGCATATTGGAATCTTCGATCCACGCTACGGTGGAGATCCGGTTCTGTTCCAGCACTTCTTTTGGTTCTATTCGCATCCGGCGGTTTATATCATGATTCTGCCTGCGATGGGCATCATCAGTGAATTGATTTCGGTCTACAGCCAGAAAAGAATTTTTGGTTACAGCTTCATTGCGTTCTCCAGCGTCGCGATTGCCTTGCTGGGATTCTTGGTCTGGGGACACCACATGTTCACCAGTGGCCAATCACCAATTGTTACGCTGATCTTTAGCGCGATCACATTCACCGTTGCGATTCCATCGGCGGTGAAGGTGTTTAATTGGCTGGCGACGTTGTTCAAAGGGTCGATCCTTCTGAACACGCCGATGCTTTACGCGTTGTCGTTCATCTTCCTCTTTGGAATCGGTGGTCTGACAGGTCTGTTTCTTGGAGCCCTTTCTGTCGACATTCACTTGCACGACACCTACTTTGTGGTTGCTCACTTTCACTTTGTGATGGTCGGCGGTACGCTGACAGCGCTATTGGGTGGTCTATACCACTGGTGGCCAAAGATGTTTGGCCGCATGTACAATGATACGCTGGGCCGGATTGGTTGTGCGTTGGTCTTCGTTGGCTTCAACGTGACCTTCTTTCCGCAGTTTGTGATGGGTGCCCGCGGTATGCCTCGTCGTTACGCTTCTTACGATCCTGAGTTCCAAATCTTTCATCAGATCTCAACCGCCGGTGCTTTTGTACTGGGTATTGGAATCTTGATGGCTTACGCGGTCTTGGTCTATGCAGCGTTCAGAGGTCCTAAAGCAGGTGCCAATCCGTTCCGTGCCGCGTCGATGGAGTGGCAGTCTAGTTCTCCACCGGACTTCCATAACTTCA
>CAKZVF010000186.1 GCA_937921995.1 uncultured Pirellulaceae bacterium | reverse complement strand
CGTATCACGACCGCCGATACGTTGCCGCTGAGACAAACATCGACGTCTTTGTTTGACTCACGTTTCCGGTCGTTATAGCGGCCTTTGTACAGCAGCGTCTGTTCGGCTTCTTCAAGACCATGTTCCCGACAGTCTCCCTTCAGATAGTCCCCCTCCGGGCGGCCGTAGTCAAACGGCAGAGGGCTGCGGTCTAATTCGCATTCTACAATCTGAACTGCGTGAATATCGCGTTCGGTGCAATCAGGGAGATTAAAGTTCACCAAATCGCCCTGGGTCAAATCCGTTTGGTTGAACAAATTCTTAATCACACGTCGCAGTAGGGGTCGTACTGCTTCCCAGTCAAACACCGCCGGATAGTTCAAACGATGCTGTGAAATGGCAACTGCCTTTTTGCCAAAAAATGTGGCCTCACGTGCGGCCGCCACCGTGCCAGAAATATAGAAATCGACTCCTAAATTTCCCCCATTGTTGACCCCAGAAAACACCCAGTCGAAGTCCTCGCCTAACTGCGTCAGTCCGACTCGCGCACAGTCGGCCGGTGTTCCATCCAAATGATATCGCCGATCTGCGTGCCGAGTCAGTTTCATCGGCCGCTCAAATGTCATCTGGTGGCTGATTCCGGATTGCGGCGTCGCGGGCGCAACCGTCCAAACCTCGGCATACTCCGCCAGCACCGATTCCAGCAATTTAATTCCCGGCGCGTCCCAACCGTCATCGTTGCTAACAAGTACCTTCATCGATTCCTTACTCTTTTCTAAAAGCCGCATCTTACCGACTGGCTGCACCGCCCAAACGGGCACCCAACAAAGCATTGCTCGGTCAACGGACACCAAACAACCTATAGAAGATTCAAGATTGCGAAAATCGCGCCTTCAACACCATCGTACATGGTGCGCTAATGGCTCGGCCGAACGCGGATTCGCGCTCTCGCAAACCTTAACCTCATCAGATTTATCACGCCTAACCTTAACCGTCACAACCCTACAAACGAAACAACCCGCTTCATTGGACCGGCGCGAATTTGAATTTTGATTCCTTGCTTTTCCACGCGTCACCGACACCTAGTTGCATCCTAGCCTTCAATAAACCAAGTATTAGCCCTGAAATAACTCTTATTGTCAGCTTATCACAGATTCCCCAGATTCGTCTCAACCACTTCTTCTCAAGATGAGTTTTGATCATGCCTCAACAACAATTTCGCATCATAACGATAGACGACAACGAAGCGATTCATGACGACTACCGCAAAGTACTCTGCGCTTCTTCGCAAGACTCAGAACTGACCGAGGCGACTGAATTTCTCTTCGGTGAAACCCAAGAACAACGGCTCTCGGATTCTAGCAAGCCCATCTATCAGATTGATTCTGCGCTTCAAGGCGTCCAGGGAATTGAGCTGGTCAAGCAAAGCGTCTCGGAGAATCGCCACTACGCATGCGCCTTCGTTGATGTTCGCATGCCACCTGGAATAGACGGTGTCGAAACTTCAAAGCGCATTTGGGAGATTGATCCGGACCTGCCAATCGTCTTGTGCACCGCCTATTCGGATCGTTCGTGGGAAGACATCTCTTGCCATCTCGACCGTACGGACAAGCTTCTGATTTTGAAAAAACCCTTTGACCCGCTGGAACTACGGCAAGTCGCCGCAGCCCAGACAGCGCGGTGGCAACTTTCGAAAACGGTCGAACAAAACACTAATCTGCTCGAAACACGGGTGCTCGAAAGAACCAACGAAATCGTTGACACACGCGACTTAGTCTTCTTCACGCTGGCTCGACTTGCCGAATCGCGCGACCCTGAAACGGGACATCATCTCGAGCGCATCGAAGGATACACCCGCCTGTTAACACAATGGCTGTCCAAGAACGGCCCCTATCAAAACACGCTGACCGATCGCTACTGCAATGAAATATGCCGCTCAAGTATTTTGCACGACATTGGCAAAGTAGGAATCCCCGACTCCGTTCTGTTGAAACCGGGAAGGTTATCGCGCGACGAGTTTGAAATCATGAAGCAACACACCAACATTGGTGCAGAAGCTTTGGAAGATTCGGCACTGCACTCCGAATTCAGCGACTTCCTTTCTTTAGCAATCGAAATCGCCCGTTATCACCACGAAAAATACAATGGAAGTGGATACCCTCACGGGCTATCAGGAAACGACATCCCGCTGTCGGCTCGAATCGTGGCCGTGGCCGATGTTTTTGATGCTCTGACTTCCGAACGCATTTACAAAAAGGCCATGCCTCCCGAAGAAGCACGGTTGTTAATCCTTTCTGAATCAGGAGAACACTTCGATCCTGAAATCGTTGCGGCATTTTCCGCACAGTGGGATGCGTTTAAGCAATGCGCAGATCGCCAACACGCTCCGCCAACGGCACCCTTGGTTGGACAACTTCTTGCCCAAGTACAAAATTCGATCGCGACACCGTCGCATTAATTATCAAATCAACCTATTTGAACGACTGCACTAATTCGATGCACGACCTATCTCTCCACCAAGCTCAGTTCTTCGATCTGACTTCACAGCGCATCTACGTGCGCGACAAAGACCTCAAGTTAACCTATGCCAACAAATCCTATTTGGAAGACATTTGCTGCGCACGGCTGGAAGACATCTTGGGCACGCGTCTGGCAGACTTCCGTGTTGACCGTGATGGAATTGAGAAATTATTGTTCGAAGTAGAAAACGAACTTTCCGAAACGCACGAAACTCAAGTCCGTGATCATGTGCGATGTAATTCTAAAGGCAATGACCTAATCGTATCCCTTGAGTGCCATCCAATTTTTTCAGATGACGGCACCTTCCACGGCTTTGTATGCCGCTACGAAGTAGAAGACATATTTGAGTCTCTTGGTGTTGAAAAAATGCTGATGGACTCATTGATGCGGTCCACGCAAGACTTTATCTACTTCAAGGACCTCAACTCTCGATTCATCCGTGTCAGTCACAGTATGATCGATTTGTTTGGGGTACGAGATCTTGACAGTATCATCGGAAGCACCGACTTCGATTTCTGGGACTTCGAGTGCGCCCAAGGCTTCTTCCAAAGCGAACGACACATCATGGAGACCAGAGAACCTCTGCTTGGCGTTTGTGAAGAAGAGATCAAACCTGACGGAAGAAGAAACTGGGTTATCAGTTCCAAGATGCCTTTGGAGGATGAGTTCGGAAATGTCTTTGGCACTTTTGGAATCAGCAAAAACATTACCGAGCTCAAGGAAACCGAATTTAAATTACAAGAAATCAACCAGCAATTAGTGTCCGCTTCTCGTCGCGCCGGTATGGCGGAGATCGCCAGCAACGTGATTCACAACGTCGGCAATGTTCTCAATAGCATTAACGTATCGCTGTCTGTTACGCGTACCATGGTCAAAAATAGTGGCATCGAAAACCTTATCAAATCCGCCGACCTGCTCGAAGAGAATAAAGACACGCCCGATTTCCTTAGCAAAGACGCAAAGGGAAAGATCCTCCACAAATTCCTTCGAATGTCTGCCGAAAACTTGAAAAAGACCCAAGCCAACGTAGTCGCGGAACTTGACTCGCTCGGACGAAACGTGGAACACATCAAGACCATCGTTTCGATGCAACAGGAGCACGCCGGCGCCGCACTGGTGATCGAATCGGTCGAACTCTCCCTATTGGTCGAAGATGCTGTTCGAATTGGCCAATGCACGCTGAACAACTCAAACGTTGAAATCACGAAACACTTCAACGCCGAACTCAAGGTTGAAATCGATAAACACCGCGTACTTCAGATCTTGGTCAACCTTATCCGAAACGCGATGCACGCATGCGAAGACCAGGAAGGCGAAGAACCAAAAGAAATCCAAATCACTGTCTCGCAACCAACCGACGACTACTTCATGATCGACGTCAGTGACAATGGAGTCGGAATCGAAGAGGGTAATCTTACAAGCATCTTCAACCACGGATTCACGACGAAAGAAAGCGGGAAGGGGTTTGGGCTTCACAGCAGTGCCAATGTTGCCAAAGAACTGGGTGGATCGCTGATCGCCGTTAGCTCTGGCATAGGGAAGGGCGCTACGTTCTCGTTAAATCTTCCCATAAAAACACCCAACAAGAGCAACTCAAAATCGCGCTCTGAAATTGTCACCATTGGGATGAATGATACCATCGCAACTGACACGCCGGTTACTTCCTAAACGTCAATCGTACTCAATTTAAGCGTCCCAACTAAAGCTCAACTAAGCTTCAGTCCGCAACTGAGGTGGCAAGCACTCTTCAGGAAACCCCTGAAAACAAACCGGCTTGGTAAATCGATAAATGGATTGGTGCCCAATCGAAGTGTAAAAGCTATGGGTTGTGGCGGGATAAGGCCCGCCATGATGCATGGCGTTACAAACTTCAATACCCGTCGGGAATCCATTGAAAACAATCCGTCCGACTCTGCGCTGCAACAGCCTGACCAGTTTTGAGTTCGAACTCAAATCCTCTTCGGTGCCATGGATCGTAGCGGTCAGATGCCCGTCCAACGACGCGGCATAGGTCAGCATCTGTTCAGTTGATTGACATCTCAGGATAACTGAACTGGGGCCGAACACTTCTTCATGAACTTCGGACGAACTCTGCAACACCGAGACGTCAGCTTGGTAGATATTGCAGGTTGCCTGATGAGCGCCTTCAACAGGTGACTGATCTGAACGCGCGATTCTCTCAACGCCGCTGATCGATCCCAGGTTTTCTTGAGCATCCTCGAACGATTTATGGATACCAGGGTGCAGCATCGTCGCTGGAGGCACATCTGACACCGATGATTTGACCGATGAAAGAAACTGCTCCAGCGAATCGCCCTCAACCCCCAAAACGATGCCGGGATTGGTGCAAAATTGACCCACGCCCAAATTGACTGACTGCACATAGCCTTGCGCGATCTCTTGAGACCGTTGCTTCAGCGCGCCGGGCAACAGGAACACAGGGTTGGAACTACCCATTTCTGCATAAAACGGGATTGGTATC
>CAKZVF010000185.1 GCA_937921995.1 uncultured Pirellulaceae bacterium | reverse complement strand
AGACTTGGATCACCATGGATTCGTTCAATATGAAACGCGTCTTCGCCGATGGCATTCCAACCACCGTAGGCCGAACAGGCCCCCAAGAAACCATGTTCCTTCAGCATTTTGAAAACGGTTGAATTGAGATTTCGATACTGCCCATAAGGGAAGGCAAAGTAGCGGACCTTTCGACCAATCAACTCCGACAGCTCATTCGAAGCGATAATTACTTCGTCCGCCAAAACAAGCGGATCGGTAACTTTGCCCAAGTCCGGATGGGTCCTTGTATGGGCTCCAATTTCTACTCCCGACAAATCCAACGCGCGTAAGGATTCGATCGTGTTGACGGGAAGTTCCAAATCCAACGCAACATCGTGCGGAAAATGTTCTTGATTCACGATGAAATCAAGCGAAACGAAATAACATACGGGAATCCTGCGTTCGATCAGCAACGGCAAAGCGAACTCACAATTTTCTGCGTACCCATCATCGAAAGTAATCGAAACCGTCGGGCGATCATTGAATCCGCTGTTGATGCGACGCTGGCATTCTTGCAGGTCTACGATTTCAAAGTTGTCCTGCAACCAATCGATTTGTTGCTCGAACTGCTTTTCGGTCATCGTCCAAGGCGTAAGATGCTCGTTCGCCACGCGATGATAAAAAAGCGTGTAAACAGGTACCTGGCCCTTCTTGACCATCCGGCGAAATTTCCAATTTCGGTAGGGGACGGTAGAAAGCCGATAGGCGTCTATCAGTTTTGCCTTCCATGTTCGCATGCCAGAATCTTTTATTTCAATCGAAGTTAAGTGGGGAGTAATTTGCAGATTCCATCACCGAATCATGCAATGAGGTCAACCTTCCTACGAAGTGTTGACCATAGATTGCTTTAGACCTCGCATCTTCGTAAATTCATTCACGATTTTCTTGACTTCAATCTTGCCAATCCGCAAACGTGTTAAAACCGGACGCCTCTCCTCAGTCCGCAGCAAATATGTGGTTTTTGTTTACGCCCGAGGCATGCTGCGACTTACGTTTCTCTACCGCAAGGTGCTTTTGCCATGCTGTTTGGCAAAACCGCTGTTTAACGATCTCCCCCCATTTTCACAGTTGTCTTCTCATGTCTGCTCCAGCCGCCCCCACACAGAGTTCATCACATAGTTCAAAACGAAGTCTTTTCGGTATCGATATTGATAACTTGAGAATGCATGACGCGGTGGATACGCTGCGGCAATGGGTTGGCGAAGACGAGGGATGCCGTTTCGTGGTGACGCCTAATGTCGACCACGCAGTTCTTCTGCAGGAAAATGAATTATTGCGTGCCGCTTATGATGACGCTCATTTGATTCTGGCCGATGGACATCCGATCATCTGGGCATCTCGTTTGTTGAAACAGCCGCTGCCTGAGCGCGTCGCGGGATCGGAACTGGTTCCCGCCCTGTTCGATTCTTTCAACGAACAAGGCGCGTTGACAGTATTTCTTTTAGGTGCCGGTCCCGGCGTTGCCGAAACGGCGTCTAAAAACATGGAGGCCCAATGGCCGAATATCAAAACCGTTGGCATCTACAGCCCGCCGATGGGTTTCGAAAAAGATAACGCCGAATGTGAAAACATCTTGCAGCGTATTTCTGCCTGCAAGCCCGATGTTGTTGTTGTTGGGCTGGGGGCACCCAAGCAAGAACTGTGGGTTCATCGCTTTCATGATTCGATTGACGCAAAAGTCGCGTTGTGCGTGGGTGCGACCATCGACTTCTTGGCCGGCGAAAAGAAACGCGCCCCCGTTTGGATGCAGAAAAGCGGGCTTGAGTGGCTGCACCGCATGTGCAGCGAGCCTAAACGACTGGTCAAACGATACGCCAAAGACGCTTGGATCTTCCCACAACTGGTGTTAAGGCAAATGTTCGCGAGTTAAAGTCGGTCTGTTTCTGATCACGATCTAAAAACTGAGCCATCTTAAACTGAAACTTAAACACTGCGACCAGCACAACGGAGGCGACTTCACTGTTCCTTCGCATTGTGCCTGCCTCCGCTGGACAATGTATTGTCGCCAAAGCTAACCCATCTGCGGCGGCCGCCCGTTGGCGCGCTATTAGACTGTTTGGGTACGGTCTCGCATCATCCTAACAATCGTTAATGTTTGTAGCTTGGTCGACGAAAACACGCATGCGCCGGTAGATTCCCGTCGAATTAATCCACCGATTTTAACCAGGTGGTATCTTTGCGAACACCGCGCTGTAACCCTCTCCAGCGATAGGTGCAGCGAAAAAGATTGGTCAGAGACGGGTACGAATCAGGCACCACAGATGGAAACAAACTCAACAACTCCCACCGCAAACAGGTTTCTGGTCGACCAAGATGGCGGCGATGATTCCGTCGGCAGTGTACTCATCGCCCCTCCGTTTCGCATCGGCCGGAGAGAAGGATTCGACCTCTGCTTAGTCAGCCCCAATGTGTCTGGGCTGCATGCCGAAATTCTGGAGGAGGATGGAAAATTATGGCTCTACGATCTCAACAGCACCAACGGAACCTTTGTCAACGACGAAAGAGTTGACGTAAAAACGCTATTGGAAGATAGCGATACGGTAGTCTTTGGGAATAGAACCTTCCGAGTCATTTTAGCTGACGCTGGCTCTCCCGCAGGTCGTCGACCGATGGCAACGGTTGAGAATCCTGTTGTGGCGGATTCAGAAGAAACGCCAAAACAAAAGTTCCAACGACTTTTAGATTCAGGTGCCGTTCCTTTCTTCCAACCGATCTTCGAAATCTCCGGAGATTCAAAACGCTTGATCGGTTATGAAGTGCTTGGCAGAAGCCGGATTTTTGGTTTGAAAACGCCAGACCAGATGTTTGCCGCAGCGCTTCCGCTTGAGATGGAATCAGATCTAAGCCGCGTTCTTCGCCAGCGCGGGATCGCGGCAGCACACGATAAACTTCCTGAGGACTTGAAACTGTTTGTGAACACGCACCCTGCCGAATTGGAGTGCACGGTTCTGGGGAAGTCGCTTCATGAACTACGAAAATCATATCCCGACAGACCCATCGTTTTAGAACTGTCTGAATCAAGCCTCAATGCTCCGGATACATTCGCGGAACTTAGAAGCACGTTGAGAAACCTTGACATTGGTTTGGCGCTTCACGATTTCAGCGCCGCAAAAATTCATTTGGCGGAGCTAAACGAGATTGCTCCGGACATCGTCAAGTTCGATTCTGCTTTAATACATCAAATCTACAAAGCACCTTTGAAGCAACAGCGCTTGATTCGGGCGATGGTCAAAATGGTAAAAGAACTGGGCATCACGCCGATGGCCGAGTACATCGAATCCGATGACGAGCACAAAAAGCTCACTCAGATGGGGTTTGAGTTCGGTCAAGGATTCTATTATGGGCATCCCATCGACATTACCAAAGTATCGGTTGAACAACTTAAGCAGAACGCTGAAGCTATCAAAGAAGTCATTTCCACCGCGTCTTCTAAACCAGAAAAAAGCAAATCAACATTGCGACCTGCAGATATATTGAAGAAGCTTGAAGAAGAGGAAGCGGCAACGTCAGAGGAGACATGGAAATCGTCTGATATCACCCGCGACTCCGATTGGCTGATGCAACAGCGCGAAAACACCTACACGATTCAACTGATGATGTCACCTTCGAAAGAAGCCGCGGAGAATTTCATTGCCAAGCAGACGTTGGCGGGTGAATACGCGCTCTATCACAAGCAAGGAAAAAGCAGTCTTTGGTATGTCGTGTTGCACGGTATTTTCGAGAACCGTGACGTTGCCAAACCGAGGGCCGAGAATTTCAAGAAATGCGGAATCTCACCCTTGATACGGCGGCTTTCGGCGGTCCAAAACGAGATCTACAAACGGGTGCAAGCAGAAACCTCCAACCATTGAAGCTAAGCCACAGCGGTCGTGAGTTCCGGTCGATTCGATTGCGATGCGAAGTCTGAATCGTGGCTAACTTTTACCGTCTAATTTTTCAGCGCTGAATTTCGTCAATCGTTTCGGCGGTAATGTGGTCCAGCTTCATTCGATTGTTGTATCCTTGGCGTCCGGAGATGCCCACTTTGGATTTTAAATAGCGATGCAAATTCAATCCCGGCGCTCCTGCGACATGATGGGTTATCTTGCCGCTATCGTTGACCAAGACATAGACCGGGCGATTGTTCCGATCTTCGCTGACCAATTCAGTCAGCCACCCCGAAGCGTCGAACCGGGCATCCATTTCGAAGTCTGTGTTCAAGCCACTGCCAATGGTTGGTCCGCGCGGAGACAACCCGGGATCTCCGTAGGATGCAGCCGCCGTGCCATCACCAAGTGCGAAACGCGATCGCCGAGCGTTGCTGGCATCTGCCAACGAACGAACGCTGGTGCCAAAGGTTTCTCCAGATGCCTGAAAGGTTTTGGTGTATCCGTTTCGAATCACTTTCCACTTGGTGATCTTGTCCAGGATCCGCTGCGATTGTAAACGTTCGACCGGGTTGGAGGTTTGTGAATAGATCTGACCAACCGTCAATTCAATATCCGCCAACTGCCATTCGTTGGGGCGTTTGAGCATTTCATTGGTCAGCTGTTCTTCGATCTTGGCCAGACGCGGCGTAAGTTTCTCAGGCAATCGGGAATGCGGAAACGTTTCAAATTCGGTGTTCAACGAGGCGAAACGATCGGCAGGAGGATAACCACTTTCAGGCTGCCCTTGATACGTTTCTACGTTGCCGTAGCTTTGCACGCTGCCGTAGTTTTGAACGCTTCCAAAAGCGTTACCGTATTGCTGAACCCGACCAGCGCGTGGATGTTCAGGCAAATCTTCGATGCTGACACCAAACGACTCTTCGATCTCTCGCCGATCAACTTGAACTTGATCGTTGAATTGATCGTACTTGGCTTCATACTGCGACCTGCGCTGGGCAAGTTCGCTGCCGCCACGTCGCCAGGAGGATCCATCGGAACCCAGCTGTTCAAACGATTGCCCCTGATTGCCGTACCGCCCATTGGTGAAGTTGCTACCGCCGTTGGAATCGTAGACGGGGCCTTGAAACGCCGCAGGGGCGACCGCAGAATCACGGATAATATCTTCTTGGGGTTTGGGCTTCGAGTGTTTGTTCAGCGCAGCCGTTTGCCCGATCGGTCGAAACTTAAAATCGATTCCTTCTTGGGACTCGCGCTTCGGTTGGTCAGCCGATCGCTGTTGTGAAGTAACGCGATCACGATTGGCAACACGCGGCGATGATGTTTTCTGTGGAATTTCATGCACAGAGTTCGACCACTGCGGATCGGATTCATCGGATTCATCACGCCCGTTCGTCGAACTCGCAAGCTTGCTAAGGTTACCGGCAGCGGGTTTAGATTTTCTGTTGTGCGGCGCGGCTTTGCCTGGCTCAACGCCAACATACTCAAAACCAGATGCGTTTGATTCTTGGATGACCGATTTTGCCTCAGACGCTTCTGCCTCGGAAAAACCAGGCTCGGGCTGATCGTATTTAAACCCTGAGTCCGTCATATTCGGTGCCAGATCAGACGTGCGTGCATCGGCAACAGGGCGCGTTTGGGCCGGAGGCGTCCTAAGGTCAGCAAACCGTACCCAACGAAACTCGCCTGCCGGAGGCGCAATTTGATACCACACGTTGGAATGTCCGTCTGGGTTAGGCCAGCTTGCCTCCCCGAGAATCTCAACTTTTTCGCCGGCGGAGAGTTTGATCTGCCAGAGCGGTTTGTCGACGCTGCCTAAACGCGTGCCGACCCAAGCCTGAGTGTTGTCTTGCGTAATTTCGCCGACGCCGTCGTCAATGATTTCCACCGCCGCTTCTGGAATCAGACTGAAGCTGCCTTTGTTGGGTCGGATAGCGCACCATCCACCGGGATCATGACGATAGACCTGTACGATTTCGCCTTGCGCGATTTTGTCGGTCGCATAGTGAACCGACGCGGGACCGCTGAAGATCTTGGTATCGTCGTTTCGCACAATCGCTTGATATGGAAAATCAAAATCGGAATCACTTCCCGATTGCGCCCAAACGCTTGAAGCAACGCCGAGCGACAGAAATACGAATGTGCAAATTGCGACGCGTGTTGTTAATGCAAATGTTAATGCAAATTTACTCATGGCCGAATCGTCCTTGATTCTTTGGCTGGGCGGCGAGAGTTTTTATTAGTGCTTGCGGGCGACGAACGGATTGCCGCCTGACTCTGGCCAGTATCTCACATTTTTGTAGCCAAAATGGGAAATTTGCTCAAGATGAAACGTTCCACCGACCGATATCCGGCCTCCGCAATAAACAAATTGATAGCACTTTCATGCGAACGCTCTTGAAGCTGTTGATACGGCGTTGCTCGGCCGCTGCGAATTTTTTGGGCAGCCAAGGCCTAAGAAAGAATCATTCACCATTAAACACGACACGCAAACTTGGCCGGTGCTGCTCACGTGAGGTTCGCGCAGAAAAAATTCCATGCGTTATTTTGCGAGTGAATGTGGCTATGAGGACAAGAGACGGAAATTTTGAAGCAATTTTTTCATCAATGGCCCAAGCTTTGCAAATAGGCGTTCCAACATCTTTGGTGGTCAATGGTGGAAAGATGGAGGGTTAAATCACTTGATTTAACCCTCCATTCTTTTTTATGCGCCTACCATCGATTTCTTTGCCGATGTGATTGCTTCGCCGACGTGATTGCTTCGCCAGCGTGATTGCTTCGCTGACACGTTCTTTTGACTGAACACAGGAAGAACGTTCTGAGTTTGTCGCTTGCTCCCCGCACGTCTCGAGTTTTGTGAGTAGTGGATGACGGTCACGAATCCTGCGGCGGCACTCAACGATCTATCAAAGGGCCTTATGAAAATGCGAATCCATGGGTAACGGAGAGGCCAATCGCCTGGCCGGATTCACAACCGCAAACCAAACATTCCACTGGGCCCACAGTGTTGGCGAAGTTGATCGCAACTTGATCGCAACTTGATCGAACTTGGCCCCCGGCACTGATGTCATGCCTATTTGTCGCAACCTCCTCCTCCGATGATGGCTGAGAAAGACCTCCCAGAGGTGCGTTTTTTGGTTGGAAAGTCCCCGAAGATGATTTCGCCGCCCGGTGGCGTATAGCACTGGATAATAACTGCGATTTACTCTGTAAAAGCGGTCACCAAGCGGCTGTTTTGTTACTTGACACTGCCTCGCCCGCCGTTAATCTATTGGGCTTACTTTAACGCCTGCACAGACTTTGCATGCAAATGGAGTTAACAAAACAATCATTGCGGCTTGTTTGACCCGTCGCAGGGCGCAACATTTGAAATTTCGGCGGTATCAGTTCATCGAAAAAACCTAGGAGATGTTATGAAAAAGTTTGTAGCGTTCGCAGTTGCAACATTGTTCACCGCAGGTGCATCAGTCGCAATGGCACAGTGCCCAAGTTGTAGCGGTTCAGCCGCCCCTGTGTTCAGCTCAGCGCCAGTTTACTCGGCTCCAGCACCTGTTTACTCGGCTCCAGCACCTGTTTACAGCCAGCCAGTTTACGCGGCCCCAGTTGCTGCTGCACCTGTCTACTCTGAACCGGTAGCTGCTGCACCTGTTTACAGCGAGCCAATCGTTTCTTCCCCAGCACCGATTTACAGCGCGCCTGTATCGTCTTGCGGTTGCGGATCAACTGGTGGCGAAGTCGTTTACGGCGGCATGGTCAGCGGCGAAGCAACCTACACCGGTGGCGAGTTCACTTCTTACGGAAGCGAAGCACCACTGACTGTCGGTTCTGTCATCAACGGCGAAACTGTCGTCAGCGTTGGCGAATCAGAAATCGTCGGCACAACTGATCCTGGCGAAGCATCTGCTGAAGGCAACGTCATCGACGGCAGCGTAGAACCTTCTCCCGCTGGTGGCGAAGTTATTGCTCCTCCAACAGAAGAGTCTACACCTGCTCCAGAAGAAGCAACTGAAGGCGACGCATAGTCGATCCCCAGTTTTTCTGAGATCAAAAAATGAAGCCTTCGCGCCATTTGGCGTGAAGGCTTTTTTTGTGCTCACCCACTTGGCCCTATATGTTCATCTCTGCGATCAATGCTTGAGTTTTCCAAACGCACGAAACGCCATCGAGGAAATGGCTCATTTTCGCAGATGCCCAATTATTGAGACGGCAAAAATCGACTAAGATATCGCTTCGTGAAAAATGATATGTCGCCAGTCCGATGGAAGCAGTCCGGTTTTTGAATGAAGCAACAAACGATTCTCACCCATCAGTTCGCCAACGGACTGACTTTGATCGGTCAACCGATGCCGTGGCTGCAATCGGCCGCATTCGCACTTTCGGTGCCTGCGGGCAGCCGTTACGACGACAAAGAAAAAATCGGCACCGCCAACTTTCTCTGCGAAATGGTTCAGCGCGGATGCGGGGACTATGACAGTCGTCAATTCGTTGAAGCGTTACAAATGCTGGGCGTGGATTTCACGTCCTCTGCGGGCAACTACCACACGCACTTCGGCGGCGCATTGATCGCCAGCGAACTGTTGCCGGCGCTGAGAATCACGGCCGACGTGCTTCGGCGGCCTCACCTTCCCGAGGACCAATTAGAAGAAGGCCGCATGGTCTGCCTACAAGAGATCGCCGCCACCCAAGACGACCTGCCGCAAAAAGCGATGGCGCGGATGAAAGCCCGGTTCTACGGCGATCCCGATGGACGCGATAGTGATGGAACCATCGAGTCGATTCAATCGATCACTTTGGAAGATCTTCAAAATGCCCACCAGCGTTTGTATCGCCCCGACGGTTTGATCATCGCGGTCGCGGGGCAATTTGATTTTGACGCCGTCGTTGACGAAGTCGGAAAATCGTTCGACGACTGGAAAAGCAAACCATCTCCGGAAGTCGCGCAAACGCCACCCTCCAAAGGCGTCGAACATATCCCCTTTGAGAGCGAACAAACGCACATCGTGGTAGGGTTCAAGGGATGCACTTACTCCGATGAAAACTACTACCTGAACCGCTGTGCGATCGGTGTATTAAGCGACGGGATGAGCTCGCGTTTGTTTACCGAGGTGCGAGAAAAACGGGGGCTGTGTTATACCGTTTTCGCGTCCAATCACAGCGTCAAAGATTCCGCCGGCGTGTTTTGCTACAGCGGCACAACCGCCGCTCGAGCACAGGAAACGCTGGACGTGATTGTGGAACAATTGAGAGAACTGAGCGCAGGGGTCACCGAGGCCGAACTTAAGCGCTTGAAAATCCAAATCCGCAGCGGTTTGGTTTCGCAACAGGAATCCTGCCGATCCCGCGCCAACGCGCTCAACAGCAACTGGTTTCATCTGGGTCGCATCCGCACGCTGGACGAGATACTGCAGAACATCAATTCGATGACGGTCGAAAAGGTCAACGACTACTTAAGCCAACATCCGCCTGCGGATTTTTCGTTGGTAACTCTGGGCAGCAAATCGCTGACGCTCCGCGATGTAGAACCTGTATAAAAAGAGACCGTATTAAACGAATCTATCTCAAGATCTCCGTTAAAAACCCCGTTTGCAAATTGCTCAATCGGTTTCGACCTTAAACGCTTACCCCACACACTTCATGAACTACCGCACCCACACGCTCAACAACGGCTTGCAGATTCTGGCCCATTGCAATGACCATGCTCACACATCTGCATTTGGTTTCTTCGTCCGAGCAGGTTCGCGCGACGAGACGGCCGAAATCAGCGGCGTCAGCCATTTCTTAGAGCACATGGTTTTCAAAGGCACGCCCAATCGGAGTGCGGCGGAGGTCAATTTGCAACTGGACGAAATGGGTTCCCACAGCAACGCCCGCACCGGTGAAGAAAGCACGATCTATCACGCTTCGGTCTTGCCCGAATTTCAAAGCGACGTTGTGGAACTCCTGTCGGACATCATGCGGCCAAGCCTTCGTTTGGAGGATTTCGAAACCGAAAAGAAGGTCATCATCGAAGAGATCATGATGTACGCCGACCAACCTCCCTACGGCGGTTACGAGAAAATCATGGACGCATTTTTCGGTGACCATCCGCTGGGACAAAGCGTTTTAGGCACCGTTGAATCGGTGACCGACCTTACCCCCGAAGCGATGCGTGACTACTTCCGCACCCGTTACAGTCCTTCGAATATGGCTTTTGCCGCGGCCGGAAAAATTGACTTCGACACGCTCGTTTCCAGCGTCGAACAACAATGTGGATTGTGGAAGAACTTCGAGGCCAAACGGGAACCGACCACGCCGAAATTTAACAGCGGTTTTCAGACGCTGCACAACCCTAACGCACATCAGCAGTACATTCTTCAGCTGTCCCCTGGAGCGTCCATCGAAAGCCCCGATCGTTTTGCGGCGCGCGTGGCGGCAACGATCCTTGGCGACGACGCCGGCAGCCGGTTCTACTGGGAGTTCCTCGATTCTGGATTGGCCGAATCGGCGGGTGTGGGAGCGAACGAATTTCAAGGCTGCGGCAGCATTATGACGGTGGTCTGCTGCGATCCCGACGAAGCCCAAAATAATCTGACGCGTATCAAAAACGTTCTCCACAAGGCGGTCGAGGAGGGTGTGACCGAAAAAGAACTGACCATGGCCAAGAAAAGGATTGCCTCGCACATCCTATTGGCCAGTGAACGCACTGAAACGCTTATGTTCTCCGTCGGCACACAATGGCTCAACCGACAGGAGTTCCGAACGCCGC
This sequence comes from uncultured Pirellulaceae bacterium, assembly GCA_937921995.1. Classification (GTDB taxonomy): domain Bacteria; phylum Planctomycetota; class Planctomycetia; order Pirellulales; family Pirellulaceae; genus Mariniblastus. The sequence goes on along the minus strand of CAKZVF010000185.1, from coordinate 2,753 downwards.
AAGAGATTGCGGACGTGTATCAAAACATGACCTTGGACGAGGTTAACGCGGCGCTGAAAAAATACCCAATGCAAGAACCGATGACGATTGTGGTCGGTCCGCGTGACGATCTTGTCCCGGCTTAGTTCAATTAAGCCGTGTTTCACTCGGATATTCAAAACGCTTGCCGTAAAAGAAACAGAAAATTAAATGGGATTCTTGTGGATTTGAAGTACAGCCTGTTATAAAAAAGAAGTTCTAGGGTGACTGTTTGATCTCGCCGCTTCGAATCCGTTGACTTGTCGTAGGTCGTTATGGAAAAACGTAGCAAATCATTTTCAAGGAGAGTTTGATGGCCTCAGTTTTAATCGTTGACGACACGGCAGTAGATCGCCGACTGGCTGGTGGCTTACTTGAATCCGCAGGCGACGTTGAAGTTCAGTACGCTGAAAACGGGCAGCAAGCGCTCGACCAAATTAATCAATCACCGCCGGATCTTGTTGTTACCGATTTACAGATGCCTGATTTGGATGGTCTGCAACTGGTGATGAAGATCAACGAAAGCTACCCCGATCTTCCGGTCATTTTGATGACGGCACATGGCAGTGAATCGATCGCTGCCCAGGCACTGGCCAATGGAGCGTCCAGCTTCGTTCCCAAAACGGATCTTGCCGAATGTCTGGTCGAAACGGTGGGGCACGTTTTGGCGCTGACCCAGAATGACAATAGCTACAAGAAGCTACTTGAGTGTGCGACGAAAACGGATTTCGAATTCGATCTTATTTCTGATCCCGACATCATCGAACCGCTGGTCGAGATGGTTCAACAGGTTGCCGTGGGGCAGGGTACCTTCGGTGGAGGAACACAGGTTCAAATCGGCGTCGCGCTGGAAAACGCGCTGACCAATGCGATGTTCCGAGGCAATCTTGAACTGGCGCGAGAGAATTTCCCCGTCGCCAGCCGAACGATCATCAGCCAACGGATGAGCGAGTCGCCGTACAAAGACCGCCGCGTTTACGTCCGTGCTTTGATTACGCCCGATGCTGTTGAATTTACGATCCGCGATCAAGGGCCAGGTTTCGATACATCAACGGTTCCAGAGGCGACCGATCCCGAAAGCTACCGCGACGGTATGGGCCGCGGTTTGGTGCTGATCAAAGCGTTCATGGACGAAGTCGAATTCAATGATTCGGGTAATGAAATCCGAATGAAGAAAAATAAAACCGTATAGAGTAGGGTAGGGCCGGTTCCTACCGGCCGTTTTGAAGCAGGGCCGTTGCGTAATGGTTGCCCGCGGCTGGTGTGAACCGAGCCCTACACGATACTTCGCGCTACTTCGCCAATCGCTTTGCCGTTTTAAATACGTCGTTCAGCATCTTCTCCGTCAACCGGCCCGTGAACGTATTCTGTTGGCTAGGATGGTAGCAGCCTAACATCCAGCGCCCGTCGGTCATCTTCACTTTCGCGCCGTGCCCAAACTTCGGTCGCGGCGACGGCGTGATCACCCAGTCTTGCTCAATCGAATACTTCAGCGTCGCTCGCCAAGCCAACCCACCAAGGGCGAGAAAAACCTTGGGCTGATAGATTCCGATCGTCCTGCTGAGAAACGTCGCACAATTCTTCACTTCCTCCGTCGTCGGTTTATTATCTGGCGGCGCACAACAGCAGACATTCGTGATGGCGGCCCCCAACAGTTCCGTCCCATCGAACCGATCAATCGCATCGGGTTGGTTGGCTAATTTTGCTTTATGCAACGCACGATACAACCATTGCCCACTGCGGTCACCGGTGAACATACGGCCGGTGCGATTGGCTCCATGGGCCCCCGGAGCAAGCCCCACGATCAAGATGTCGGCGGGCGCGTCGCCGAAATTTGGCACCGGTTTGCCCCAATAGTCGTGATCTCGATAAGCGGCGCGTTTCTCGACGGCTACCTTGCGGCAATGTTTGATCAGCCGCGGACACTGCGTGCAGGATTTGATATCTTTGTTGAGCAGTTTGAGCTTACGGTTCAAAGTGATGGCCTTATGACATTTAATTGAGGCGAAGCAACAAAGAATGTTAGCGGCAGGGCGCTAGCCGCTGGTTCGTTGCGCTACGTTTTCCCGGTGCTTCGGGCAAAGGCTTCGCAACCCGCGGCTAGCGCCCAGCGGCTCTCTTCACCCAAAGATTTGGCAACAGTTTAACGACGAGCCGGCAGGCGACCGTGTTTGGCGAGCCAAAACGCCGACGCCTGCCGGCCAGTCGTAAAACGGACAATGGCAGTGCCATTGGGTAATTGCGATATGCCCTACGCATCTACCTTCTCTTTCACCGAATCCAAGATCTCCAGCAGCACCTGATCAGCGTCGATCGATTCGGCCTGAGCCTCGAAATTCAGCACAACGCGATGACGCATGGCTGGCAAATACACGCCGCGAATATCTTCGAAACTGACGTTGAATCTTCCCTCCAACAGCGCTCGAACCTTCGCCGCCAGCGCAATCGCTTGAGCCCCACGCGGGCTTGCTCCCCACCGCAGATACTGATTGGTGATGTCCGTCGCGTGCGGGCCTTGCGGGTGAGTCGCAATTGTCAGCCGCACGATGTAGTCGCGTAAATGATCGGCCAAAATTACCTCGCGCACCAATTTTTGCCATTTGATAATTTCTTCGCCGTCCATGATCGAATCGACTTCGGCGGAAAAACCCTTGGTCGTGCGCTCCAAAATCTCCGACAGTTCTTCGCGGTTGGAATAACCTACGATCAGCTTGAACAGAAAACGATCCAGCTGT
>CAKZVF010000184.1 GCA_937921995.1 uncultured Pirellulaceae bacterium | reverse complement strand
TGACCGGCGGCCCATTTTGCCAACGACGCCGCGACGAGAAGTTTGATGCCGGCCGTAACCAAAGTAAGAAACGGCTCCGATAATAACAATGCAAACGATGGCAAATAAACTGGTCAGCCCCATCGCATAAAGCAGAATGATCCCGCTGAGGATGCCAAGTATCTGCGTGATAGGATACAGCGGTGACCGAAACTCTGGTTGGTACCACTGACTGGCGCTTTCACGCAGTACGATGACCGTTCCGCATACAAACATGAAGGCGAGAATCATGAACGCACTTGCCAGTTTCGCGATCTGCTCGACGGGAAAAAACAGAATGCTGATCGCCATCACAACGGCCGTCAAAATGATGCTGGTTGCGGGCGTCATGAAGGTGGGGTTGATCTTCTGTATCTGAGCCGGCAGCAATTGGTCACGACTCATCGCAAACGGAAATCGCGATGCGGCCATCAATCCAGCGACCGCCATCGACACCATCGTGATCACGGCAAGCACCGCCGCAATAATTCCGGCGGTCTCGCCACCGATAATGACCGCAAGGGTGTAGATCGGATGCAGGTCAGGTTTGTCGCCGCCTTCGAAATGGATCAACCCTTCCAAAGGAACATTTGTCATCAGAACAAAAACGACAAAAACGTAGATACACATCACCGTCAACCAAGAAATCAAAATACCTAGCGGTAGATTGCGCCCCGGGTCCTTCACTTCTTCGGCAATCGCGGCCACTTTGGTAACACCAGCGTAAGACACATACACAAATGCAGTGGCAGCCAAAAACCCATGAAAGCCTTTTGTGAATCCGGCCTCGAGAAGCTTAGGTTGGAATTGAGTCGCGCCAACGACCGAAAGGGCAAGCAAGGCCAACAGCACGCCAACAAGTATGAACTTTTGCATCTTGCTGATGATGTTGACCCCAAGAATATTCAGGATCGTAATCGCCACTAACAAAGAAACGGCGACCGGTTTCTCAGGTAGATCAACCATCACCGAAAGATAGGCGCTGAACCCGACCAGCGCGAAAGCACTCTTGAGCAGCAGCGACATCCACAAACCAATTCCAGAAATGGTTCCCGCCAGCGGGCCAAAGGTACGTTCAAGGTAAACGTAGGTTCCGCCGGAGGTCGGCATGGCTGTCGCCAGTTCCGATTTCGAAAGCGCCGCCGGAAGCACGCTCAAGCCGGCCACTAAATAGGCCAACCATACCATCGGACCCGTTTTGGCGGCGGCGAGTCCCGGTAATACGAAAATTCCACTGCCCAACATCGCGCTGATGCTGATCGCCACGACGGCACCCAATCCAAGACGTCTTTCAAGTGTTTTCAAAATTTACCTGCGTAGCGAAACTTTCGAATTCTCTGAGACTTACCCATTGAAGTCCTAAAACGATAACAAAAGCACTTCCAGATAGAAACAGCAGGTCGCTCGAGCCCCTAATTTGCCGACAAAGTAGGACTCCGAAGTTTGTCTGTTGAAAGTGAAAACGTATCAATGTGTCCGCCCATCACCTTTTGTGAATTTTGGCTCAATAGCGGCCGACTCGTAGCACGCAACAGCAGCCAACACATGTTATTAACGCAATCAGGGCACCCCAATTCTTCAGCGCGTCGGCGATTGGGTCCGAGCGTCCAATAAGGTTCTCCAATAATCGGCTCGCATGGCCTCGGCGTCAATCGAGTCGTAGATCCAGATCTTCCGGACTTTGTTCTCCGCGGGTGTGTCACATTGTTTCATCGTTGCCATTTCCGGGTGCAACAGCGCTTGATTGGTTACCCATGGGAGACTATTGGCAGGGTTGGTCAGCGTCAACACAGCAGTGTCCGGTGCGTCCCGCGTGATCGCGATTTGTGGGGCGGCGTTTGTCACGACCTTTATCGTCAGTCAGTGCCTGCGGACGGCCGGCATCCTGGAGTTCCAAACGTTCACCGGAGCATCGGGAATGAAATGGGTCGGTGGTGTGCTGGGCGTTTTCGGTGGTTGGCTGTCACTGCATCACAGTATTCAAGGTCGCTCGCGTTGGGCTTGGATGGGAAGTGTGAGTGTTTTGACCCTTGCCGTAATTCTCATTCTGCGCCTTTCCGGCAATCAACAATGCGCGACACTCGCGGTCATCGTGCTTTGTGCGATGCTGGGATCGCTACTGCGTACCGATGACTTGTTCGATGACGATTCCTAACGAGCGGATTTTGTTCCGCAAGCTGCCGCGCGTAATGCCCAGCAGCTCGGCGGCTTGGGATTGATTGCCGGAGGTCTCGCTGAGAATGCGGGTGATCAACTTCCGCTCCATCATCGCCAAGGTTTCAGCGTAAATATCGTTCGATCCCTCTTCAATGCGGCTTTGCACGAACGCTTCCACGCCGACCGTACGCGCGACGCCCGTTTCGGACTGCTCAGTTCGAGAATTCGCGCGGGAGCCATCGCCTTGAAGTTCAGATCGCAGGTTCTCCGGAACAATCACTGGCCCGGTGGCCATCAACAGCGAATGGCGGATCACGCCTTGAAGCTCGCGCACGTTCCCCGGCCAATCGTAATTCCGCAGCAGTCCAACGGCCTCCGGCGAGATCCCTTCGACTTCTTTGCCCAGCTGCTTCGACATGCGGCGGATGAAGAAGTTGATCAGCAAGTCGATATCGTCGCCTCGCTCACGTAGCGGTGGCAAGTGAATTTCAAATGCGTTGATGCGGTGATACAAGTCCAAACGGAACTCGTTGTCCTCGATCATGGATTCCAGATCGCGGTTGGTCGCCGAAATAATTCGAGCATCGGTTTCGATCGTTTTCGTGCCGCCGACACGTTCAAACTTTTGCTCCTGAAGCAACCGCAGCACCTTACTCTGTAGCAGCGGTGACATGTCGCCGATCTCGTCCAAGAAAATTGAACCCTTGTTACACTGTTCAAACTTACCGACGTGCCTGCGCTCAGCGCCGGTGAAGGCTCCTTTTTCATGGCCAAACAGTTCGCTCTCGAGTAACGTCTCCGAAAGCGCGGCACAGTTAACGGCAAGGTAGCACTCCTCGTTACGTTGGCTGTGTTGGTAAATGGCGCGAGCGATCAACTCTTTTCCGGTGCCACTTTCGCCGCGGATCAAAACAGGAACCATCTGGGCCGCGACGCGACCGATCTGTTTGTAAACTTCGACCATCTGAGGACTTTTGCCAACCAGTTGATCGCCATCTTCGATGATCGTTTCGTTGGTTTCGCGAATCGTAACCGGTTCTCGCATCAGCCGCCGTGCGTTGAACGCCCGCTCGACAAAGTCTTGCACTTGAGCGATGTCCAGCGGCTTGGTGCAGAACTCATACGCACCCAGTTTCATGGCTTCGATCGCTGTGTCGCTGTCGTCCATCGACGTAATAAAGATCACCGGCATCCGGGCGTCGATGGCGCGAATCTTCTTCGCCAACTCCAGCCCATTCATCTCCGGCAGCATGATGTCAAGCAAGCAAACATCAACATTGCCGTCGAGCAACAACGGCATACCCTCTTCAGCATTGGTGACGGCCGTCAATTCGACGTCGGTGTCTTCAAACGCTTTTTCAATCAGACGTAGTACGGTGCGGTCGTCGTCGATCGCTAAAATTTTTGGCATCGATTCTCCTTGTGCCAATATATTATCGGCAAAGGGCTTTGGTTTGCGAGACGCCTGAGGAACATCAGGACTATTTTTTAGGTTGTTTGTGACCATGAGGTTTATTCAATGATTTTGGATGGAAGTCGCAATTCGTCGACCCGGGTGCTATCTCAATACGTATATCTCTTCGGTGTCGGCTTTAACGTCGCATATGGTCTATTGAAAGTTAACCTGCCCAATACGAGACAGTACTAAGGTAATATTGTCCCCGCCGCCGAGATCGTTGGCCATTTTGACACACGAAGCACCTATGTCTCGGCGGTTCCTTTGAGATGCGACTGCATGTTGCAATTCGTGGTCGTCGCGGAATAGATAGCAGCGCGAATCGCCAACGTAAGACAGGCATGAGGCTATTTCTACTTCCTTTCTAACTCGTTCGGCTGGCAATCTGGAATTCACGAAACAATACCGCACCTAACGCAAAGGAATTGGGTTTTCGCTGCGCAGCGAAGCATCGTTCAATGCCGGGACGAGCGGCTCTTGGGAGAGCTCGACAGAGATTTTGCCAGTACCGCTGCAGACGGAATTGATACGATTCGTCGGAAACATCGACGAATCGTTCGGCAGCCAAGAGCGCGTGTCAGCAACGCCATATATAATTTTCCAAACGCTGACGTCGACGACCAGGTCACGCATATTTCCCGCCCAGCCGTTTCGCGAACGGATCCGATAACCGCACAAGTCGGCAGCACTCCAGCAACGGCGCGACTGTAGTTCATCTCGCCATTGGTCTTGATCTAGTGTAGGGCTGTCGAACAATTCGGCTTCGTCGCATTTTGCATGAGCCGTGTTATCCAGAAAGTCAATGTGTTCGACTTTGGCAGGATCGACCAACATTTTATAGCTTGATGTCTTAGACGATTTGCACACAGCCAGGGCTCGCACACTCCAATTATCCTCGATCAATATGTCGGTCAGTTCACTCACCAGTCGATTTTGACTGCTGACCAAATGCAACTGTTTAAATTTTGAAAAGAGTCCTTGCATTGGTTTGCCTACCATTTTGATTTTTGTTTGCCAATCAACGTAGATGCACTTTTTGTGCCAAAGCACCTCAAATTTGCAGATGACTTTCCACTCTCATGTCGCGTCCGCATTGAGCGGTAGATCGCTCATTGTAGAAACTGGCGACGATATCAGCGTAAAACGCGTGTTGTGATCGTCACCTAGTTCGCATCATAGAAATGGTATGACCAGTCCAAGCCTTGAGACTAGACGAGAGCTTTCAGTTCGCAGCAAAGCTGTTCGTAAAGCTCTTTCAGCTGCGAGTGCTTGTCTTTAACGGAGCTTAGGTCTCCGCGATTGCCCGCCATTTCAAAATCCAACGCCAGCTCACAACAGGGCTTTGCACCGAAATTTAGCATCAAACCCTTCAAGGCGTGAGCCGCTTGCGTGACCGCCGCGTGGTCGGACGATTTCGTTGCGGCGAGCAACGTTTCCAGTAACTGTGGCGAGTCCTCGAAAAAGATTTCGACGAATTCTTTAAACAAGTCTGCGTCCCCGCCCAACCGCTGAAGGGAGTCTTCATAGGCGACCAGTGATTCCCGTTCGTCACGCTCGTTCGACTGACCGTTGGAGCTAGAGGATGTCGATTCGGTCATGTTGGGTGACGGCAATTAAGGGTTAGACTGCTAGGATAGAGTTTGTGGAGTCTGACAGCGCCGAGATTACCGGTGAAAATTTGATCAAACTTCCCATCGCTATTTCATCGCAGCGGCTGCACGAATTGTGCCAGATACCGGCATTTTCCTAGGAAATGGTGGCTATAACAGGCAAAATGTAAACCCGCCGGCTTATCAACAACGAAAAACACGCGTTTTACAGGAAGCGTGAAAAAATCTTTTCCGAGAGTTAACCAAACAAACCAAACGTGCTGGTGCCAAAACGCTCAAATGATGCACGCCGCTGATCGCAAGGCGACCAAACGTCGATCGGACATACATTTCTCGCATCAATCAAGCGAAACGGCACCGGTTGGCACGCTCTTCGCAATACAAGTTTTAATCAAGCCTTACTTTGACCATGAGAATACTTTGAACCAAAACAATCCGCCTTCGCAAACGCCTGACGACGCCGATTCCGAACAGCTGGTCTACGCTGACGGCACGCCGGTTTCTGAAAGCAACCCGGTCAGTCAGCGCAGCACCGAACGCAAAAGCGAAGACGACAACTACATTCCCGTCATTATCAAGCGCACCGACGAAACGCGTCGCCACCCCGATGATGCACTCGAAAACGCGATCGAGGAAGGTCTCGAGCAACTTGACCGGCCGGCCTTGTCGCTGGTTTTATCAGCGATCGCGGCGGGTTTGATCGTGGGTTTTTCCGCGATGGCAGTTGCCGTGGTGCTGACCGCGACCGGCGAAGCGAACCTGTCGGCGACGGTCAGCCGAATCGCGACGGCATTCGTCTATCCGTTAGGTTTTGTGGTTTGCGTGTTAAGCGGAGCACAGCTTTTCACCGAGCACACGGCGACGGCGCTGTATCCGATTTTGGACCGCAAGGCGAAAGTGGCTTCGTTGCTGCGTTTATGGGGACTGGTCGTTTTGGGAAACTTGATCGGAGCCTGTGCCGCCGGCGGACTTCAGTGCCTCGCTTCGGAAGTGATCCACGCCAAAGCGGGCTATATTGAAATTGGCCACCACCTAACCAAGTACTCCAGCAGCTCATTATTGATCAGCGCGGTTTTGGCCGGTTGGCTGATGGCCCTAGGTGCATGGTTGATCGGCTCGAGTCCGCGGACGATTGCTCAGATTGCCGTGATTTACATCGTGACGTTTTTGATCGGTATGGGCGGTTTGCACCACTCGATCGCCGGTTCGGTCGAGATGTTTGCGGCGATGTTTTTAAGTGATGAGTTTACGATCCCGATGGCGGCTCGATTTATCAGCGTGGCCTTGGTCGGGAACCTGATCGGCGGAAGCGTTTTTGTCGCTCTGCTGAACTACGCCCACATCCGGCGGACGAACGACAATGGGTAAATTTTGAATGAGCCGTTTGGACGCTAGCCCCGGTTTGAGCTACAGGCGCTCTACGAAACAACGATTACCAAACAGAGGATGCTTGATCCGTTTAACGACTATCCGGCAGCCGTCGGCGTTTTGCCCCGCCAAACACGGTCGCCTTTCGGCTTGTCGTTAAACGACAACGAGAACGCAACACCAAAACAATCGAGACCCAATTTTAAAGTGACTTCCATCATCAACGACACCATGATCTCTCGATTCCTTCGACCGCTGCCGCAAGCACTCACAATGCTCGTCGCGTGCTGCATCGCGCAAGCCGCCAGTGCTCAGCAACCCGCCGCCGAACCACGGGCCAATCCCGAGCCAGATCTTACGGCGATCAAAAAAGAAGCCACCGCCGTCCAGTCCGCGATCGCCAAACTGCCCGACGCGAACGCGGAAAAGGCAACGCTGCAACAACGCCTCGACAAGATCCTACCGCTATTGCCGCAGTTCGACGAGACGGCCCAAAAAATCGAGCAACGACAAACTGAAATAAAATCCGCTGATCAAATCGGCGACCAACTGACCGAACAAATCGCTGCGCTGCGAGACGCGAATCCGGAACCTGATACCGAATCGTTGAAAGAGCTCGGTGCCGTCGAACTCAAAACGCGGCTGATCGACGTCGAGACCGAAATCAAAAACCTACGGTCCCAACAAAAAGCGATTCAAGACTCCAGCGGCGCTGCGTCGCAGCAAAAAGACCAACTTGAGCAACGAAGGCTCGACATCGAAGCCAAGCTGGACGAACTTAAAAAATCCATCCGCCCCGAACCCGGCGACGACTCCATCGGCGAGCGTTTGCTGTCTTTGGAGAACGCGACCGCCGAGCTCCAATTGACTCAGCAGCGTGATCTAATCGCGTTGGAGCAGCGTTGGCAGGAATTCGCCAAACAGTTTGACCTGAACGAAAAAAACGTCGAGCTAATCGGTTTGCAGATCGGTCAGCAACAAGCGATCGCCAAAGCCATCGAGGAACGCTTGGCCGCGCTTCGCAAACAGGAGGCTCAAGATCTGGCCGCCAAAGCATCCAAAACCGCGGCGACCATGGCCGAGAAGTTCCCTCTGTTGGCCCCCGCAGAAAACATCAATGTGCAGCTCGCCAACATCATGGGCGAATTGGAATCCGAAGCCGCCGAGCTTACCGAAAAAGGTCGGCGGCTCAGCAAGCGTTTGTTGGACGTCAATCGCAAGTACAACGACACCAAACGCACGATCCAACAGATTGGTCGCTCCAGCACCATCGGCACGATGCTGCGAAAACGCAAAGCCGAATTGCCGACGGTCCAGTCGCGTCAACAACAGGCCGATAACGCACGGGATCGGATCGAAGAACTGCAAGCCGACCGCTTTCAAGCCAACGAGGAACTGGCAGAATTATCGCTCGATTCGTTGCGGATCGAAATCGAAGAAGCTACCAAAGCCCTCTCCGACGAAGAGTGGGAGAAGCTGGCCGAACCGGCCGAGCAGTTGATGCAGCGGCGGCGAGAACTCCTCCGCTCCTGCGACAAAATTTACGACCGACTGTTCGAAGGTTACGTCGAGATCGAGCGCACGAACAACCGCGTTTCAAAATCGGTCCAGCAGTTCAACGAATTCATCAACGAACGCATCCTTTGGCTCAGCTCGAACAAGGTCCTTTTTAGCGAATGGTCGATTGACAAGGCCGATCAATCGCTGTTCGCGGCTGACAACTGGCAAGCGATGCCCGATCTCGGCATGAAAGCCCTAAGGAAGCGACCGCTAATCAGCGGCTTGGCAGCGCTGGGTGTACTGCTATTGTTGATCGTTAGGCCACGTTTGCGACGCGAGGTCGACGAACTGGGGAAGGCCGCCGCGCGCGGCTCCTGTGCTACATTTTGGCCGACCGGCCGAGCCATGATTTTGACGCTGTTGATTTCGGTTACCGTTCCGCTGATCGTTTGCGGGACCGGTTGGGTGCTGCTGCAATCAGTTCCCTCGGGCAACCGGCTGTTCGACGCGATCGCTCATGCTTTGGTCTGTGCCGGTGTGTTTGCGATCCCCTTTGAAATCCTTCGGCGTACCTGCCGACCAAACGGCTTGGCCGTAAAACACTTTGACTGGTCCGATGCGGTCGTCGCTAAACTCAAGGCCCACGTCAGCTGGTTCGTGCTGCCGGCGTCTTGCATCGTATTCGCGGTGACTCTGTTCTCGCAGCTCGACACGGCGCATCGCGTCGACTTGATCGAACGCATTGTATTTATCGTCGGCATGCTGCTGACGGCGTGGTTCCTTTACCGCGTCTTCTCGCCGAAGACCGGCATCTTCAGCCGCTATCTCAAGACGAAAGAAAACTCATGGGCCAACCAAACCAGTTCGGTCTGGTTCAGTGCGATCGTGCTGACGCCGGTCGTGCTGGCGTTGCTGGCCTTCGCCGGATTTTATTACACCGCGTTGAATTTGACTTACTGTTTGTGTTTGACGTTCGCGTTAGCCGTGGCCGTCGAGTGGACTCGGGCGATCGTCCGCCGGTTCGTGATGGTTCGCCAACGCGCCGCTTACATCGAAAACGCAAAACGCAAACGTCAGCTCGAATACGAAGCCGCCAAAGAGGCTCGCAAACAAGCCGCCGCAGAACGGCAACGGCGGATCGACGCGGGCGAGGAAGTCGACGATGCGCCGATCGTGCCGGTCGAATCCTTGGGCGAGTTGCATGTGGACTTCGGCGATTTGGAAGTCCAAGCCGATCACGCGAACCAGCTGATTCGTTTGCTGGCCTTCACCGCTTGGTTCTTTGGTTTGTGGCTGGTGTGGGGAGAAGTCTTGCCGGCGATCAAGGCCTTGGACGACTACAAACTGTGGGGCTCGCAAACCGCCGCGACGCAAACCGCCGGTGCGGACTCCTCGATGGCGATGCTCGGCGTACCCAGTTCGTCGGGAAGTTCTGACAGCTCCGAGAGTTCCGATGGCTCTAACGGAAACGGCAAAGGAGAGAAAAACTCAGTCGCCGGTAGTGACGGCGAAGCAACTTCCGCCGACTCGGCCAGCGCGACCGCCAACAGTCCCTTGATCAACCTCGCGCCGCCGCAAGACGATGGCGTTTCGGTGAAAGACGTGTTGGTCTTTATCGTGATCGTGTTGCTGACCTTCATGGCCGCGCGGAATCTGCCCAACGCGGTCGAGATGCTGTTTCTCGATTCGCTGCCGGTCGACCGCTCGACCAGCTTCGCGACCAAGGCCCTAGTCAGCTACGTGATTGTGATCATCGGAACCGGATTGGCGTTGCGGACGCTGTCGATTAACTGGACCAGCGTGCAGTGGTTGGTGACGGCGTTGACGTTTGGTTTGGCGTTCGGATTGCAGGAAATCTTTGCGAACTTCGTCGCCGGTATCATCTTGATGTTCGAGCGGCCGATGCGTTTGGGCGACATGATTACGGTCGATAATTTTACCGGCGTCGTGACCCGGATCCGCACGCGAGCCACGACGATCGTCAGTTTGGACCGTAAGGAGTACGTGATTCCGAACAAAGATTTTATCACCGGCCGACTAGAGAACTGGACGTTGTCGGACTCGATCAGTCGGATCAACTTCACGGTCGGCGTGGCCTATGGCAGCGACGTCGCGAAAGCAAAGAAGATCATTCTGGAGATTGTTCAATGCCATCCAAACATCGTCTCCGATCCCGCGCCGAGCATCACGTTTTCGGAGTTTGGGGGCAGTACTTTGAATTTGGTGGTGCGTGTCTTTTTGGATAGCGTGAACAATCGTTTGCCGGTGACCGATGCGTTACATTCGCAGATCAATACGAAATTCCAAGAAGCCGGCATCGAGATCGCGTTCCCACAAACGGACTTGCACGTGCGGACGATCGACAACGAAGTGGCTCAGCTGTTCGCGCGGAAGGAACAGAATTAAAAGCTGCGTCGAAGAATCACTCAACCCAAACCAAAACTTCTTTAACAAAACGATGAACCGATGAAGTCAACTTTCAAAGTCGCGGGACTTGGCGAAGTCCTCTGGGATTGCTTCCCCGACCATCAGCGTCTCGGCGGCGCACCGATTAATTTCGCGCGTCACGCCCAGCAACTTGGCATTCAAGCCCATGCCGTCAGCTGCGTCGGCATGGACGATCTCGGCCAAAAAGCCGTCGACGAACTGGCCAAAGGTGGGCTCGCGACGGATTTAGTGTTTCAACACGCGACGCTGCCAACGGGCAACGTCCAAGTCACCTTGGACGCGTCGGCCAAGCCTTCTTATACGATCACCGAGAACGTGGCGTGGGACGAGATCCCTTGTCCGCAGCCGCTGCTGGATGTTGCGGCCAGCCTCGACGCGGTTTCGTTTGGAACGTTGGCTCAGCGCAGTGAAGTCTCCCGCGAGACAATCAGCCAAACCATCGCCGCGATGCCTGCCGAGTCGCTGAAAATCTTAGACGTGAACTTACGGGCTCCGTTTTACGGCAAACCGGTCGTGGACACTTCCCTCGGGTTGGCGAACGTCTTGAAACTCAGCGATGAAGAATTGGTTGTCTTGGCGAAGTACTACGACCTAACTGGCGAGGTCGAAGATCAACTGCGAGCGTTGCAGCAGCGGTTCGAGTTGCGGCTGATTGCTTACACGATGGGTGCCGACGGCAGCATGTTGATGACGCCCGACCAGATCAATCGCGCCGACGCGGTCAAAGTCCAACCGGTCGATTCAGTCGGAGCAGGAGATTCGTTCACGGCGGCGCTGTGCGTTTCGTTTTTAAGCGGCCGCCCGCTTGCCGTCTGCAACGAGTTAGCCAACAAAGTCGCCGCCTATGTTTGTTCGCATCACGGCGCGGTGCCAAAACTGCCCGATGATTTGAAAGAGAAGTTTGAGGTAACGTAACCGTGGCTCCCAAAGTCGTGTTTCGCAGAGCGAAACACGACTATATTGCTTTTCCCTTGTAACGGTTTTGCGATATCATAGTCGTGCTACAACGAGCAACCTCTAAGGGGTATACTCGGCCACCTCAGGGGACTCGTCAAATCGAAATGCGACTTTATGAATCCCAACGAAAACGCAACCAACGGCGATCACCCGATGATACCGGAGCCGCTTTCGTCGTCGTCCAGCACCTGTCGCCGGACTTCAAAAGCCACATGGAAGAACTGCTTTCGCGGAAAACAACGCTGGCGATTCACCGTGTGACCAACGAAATGCAGGTCGAGCCCAACACGATCTACCTGATCCCGCCCAACAGCGAAATGGTGATCGCCAACGGACGGCTGCTGGTGACCGAACGCGATCGGACGGAAGCGTTTTACCTGCCGATCGACCGCTTCCTTCGCTCGCTGGCCAACCTCGCTCAAATGGCAGGCCTCTAAGCCGTTGAAGCTTTTGCCGCGATGGCCTCCAGCGTTTCGCCCTCTGTTGGATAAATGTTAAACAGCTTGTCGAAACTGACCAAGCTGAGCACTTCCAATACAGGGTTGTTGATTTCGCACAAGTAAATTGTTCCGCCGACCTTGGCAGCCCGCGACTTGGCTCGAACCAGTTCACCCAACCCGACGCTGGAGACATAGCCGACGTTCGCGAGGTTAAGCACCACGTTCCTGACGCCCGTTTCAAGCTCGTCCTTCACGCACTCGAAAATGTAGTTCGTCGTCGTGTCGTCTAGGTTCCCATCGACGCGAATCAAGACGGTGTTGTTTTCTTTGCTGATGCGTTCAAAATCAATCATGTTGCTGTTCCCAATTGTAAGAGTTTCCTCACAGTATAGACCGTAAATGTCTCACCAACCGCAACTGGAGGAGCCAGTTTTTGGGATTGAGTCACATTTTGTTTCCCGCATGAAGCTACAGTGAAATAAGAAACGCTTTCCTCAACTTTCTGAGGTGTTTGGTAAACAATCCGTTCGCTTCTCCGAGGCCATGATACGATGGTCAAGTCAACGCTTACCTCAATCCAACTGAAATCGACATGGCTGAACAACCGATCGCGTTAACCCCTTTCGATGAGCACAACTCCAAGCTGGAATCGAACGTGCATCCGCCAACGTGGCAGAACCCTACACCCTCGCAAGACTATCACTTGGTCGTGATCGGTGCGGGATCCGCTGGATTGGTCACCGCCGCGGGTGCCGCAGGACTTGGGGCGCGCGTCGCGTTGATCGAGCGCGAGCTGATGGGCGGCGACTGTTTGAACGTTGGCTGCGTACCGTCGAAAGCTCTGCTCGCTGCCGGACGAGTCGCCAAAACGGTGCGTGGGGCAAACGAGTTTGGGGTCGAAGTTTCTGGCGAACCTCAAGTAGACTTCGCAAAAGTAATGGAGCGGATGCGTCGTCAAAGAGCCAACATCAGCCCCGTTGATTCCGCCAAACGGTTTCAAGACTTGGGCGTCGACGTGTATCTTGGCGACGGAACGTTTATCGACAACCACACCATTTCGGTCACTAATTCCGCCGGCGAAGTCTCGCAACTCAAGTTTCGAAAATCGGTGATCGCAACCGGTGCTCGTGCCGCTGCCCCGCCGATCGAAGGGCTTGATCAAGTCGATTACTTGACCAACGAGAGTTTGTTCTCGCTGACCGAGCTCCCCAAACGGTTTGGAATCATCGGCGGCGGTCCGATTGGCAGCGAGATGGCTCAGGCGTTCGCACGTTTTGGGAGTGAAGTGTATTTGTTTGAACGAACCGGCCACATCCTCTCGCGCGAGGACAGCGATGCGGCTGAGATTGTCCAGCAACAACTTGAAACAGACGGCGTCAATCTTGTTCTGAACGCAGAGGATATGAAACTCCATTCGCAAGCCGGCGGTATCAGCGTGGAAGTGACTCAAAACGGCAACGGCAAAACCGTCGTCGTCGATCAGTTGCTTGTCGCCGTGGGGCGTCGACCGAACACGGACGGATTGAACTTGGAGTCTGTCGGCGTTTCGTATGACAAAACGGGTGTCATCGTCGGCGACCATCTGCAAACCTCAAACCCACGGATCTTTGCCGCCGGCGACATTTGTTCGCAGCTAAAGTTTACCCACGCCGCTGATTTTCAGGCGCGGATCGTGATTCAAAATACCCTGTTCGCGTTGGGACCGTTTGGGAAGAAGAGAGTCAGTGACCTGCTGATCCCGTGGGCCACTTACACCGCGCCCGAGATTGCTCATGTCGGCATGTATCCCGCAGACGCTGAAAAGGCTGGCATTGAAATTGATACTTACGTTCAATCGCTCGAGCATAACGACCGGGCAATTCTTGAAGGCAGCAACGAAGGCTTCGTCAAAGTGCACACCAAAAAGGGAACCGATAAAATTCTCGGAGCCACCATCGTTGCCGAGCACGCGGGCGATTTAATTTCCGAGATCACGGTCGCGATGAAGAACAATGTCGGTCTGTCGGCGGTCGGTTCAACGATCCATCCCTACCCCACGCAGGCCGAAGCAATCCGTAAGCTTGGCGACCAATACAATAAGACTCGGCTGACGCCAACCAGCGCCAACGTGCTCAAATTTCTAATGCGTTTGAACGTCGGCAAGTGATTGTTGAAGCGACGATCGGCAACTGGTTCGGCAACCAGTTTGCTCAATGCTGTTTCGCTACCTCTGGATCATTGGAAAATTATGCCCGCGATGAAAGCCGCGGGACATTCTACGTTCCACGTCTAAACAATAGACGTTTCGAAGTTAGCCAAGTTCTACAATCGCTGGGAGCGGTTGGAATTACAACCAGCCGCCCAGACTTGATTCGCGCGGCGATTCCGCGTTAATTATTCAAGTACCAAAAAACGGCAGTCGATTGCATTCACGTTCAGAAAATAAACCCTTCAATTCGCAAAGATCTGTTACTGCTGTCACGGATCCGAGCGTTTTTTTTGCGGCAGTCCGTCCAATAGGGTTGTATGTGCTTCAACCTTTTTACTGCAAAATGTAGCTGCAATCGGCTATTGTCGGTCTACTTGATTGAGCAGGAGTCGCATCGAGATAGAGACGTATAGCTGACCAGAAAGACTTTGTAGTGAAGTTCGATCTTGTCTTTACGTTGGGTTTTTTTGACCGTGGTGGTTTTTTGACCCAGGGTCTTGTTTGAACTTGGGCAAGCTTATCCGTTTTTAATTGGGAGCGTCATTGTGAATTTCAAATCGTTTGGCTTGTTGTCTTTGTTATTCTTCTCGTTCGTATTCACTTTCGGGGCGACTACGTTCGCTCAGACTAACAGCGTCTACGACCGAGAAGGTTGGATTGAACTTGTTAACCACGATTGTCCAGACGTTCTTCCTAACGGATTGTGGATCGACGGTACTGATTCGGACGACCGAGCGACCGTACAAGTCGTTGATAATGAGATTCTAATCATACTCAATGGAAGTTCATTCTCGTATCCGCTAAGCGGGATCGAGAAAATCACATTCAACGGTTACGACGGCGACGATTTGTTTGTTAACCGAACTCAAATTCGGGTCCTTGCGCTTGGCGGCGACGGAAACGACCGATTGATCTCCCGCTCTGCCGCTGGGTCTTTGTTGGGCCAAAGTGGAGATGATACACTAGTCGGCTCGGCGGAACGTGACTTCATTTCAGGTGGTCGGGGTGACGATTGGATTTTCGGCGATGATGGCAACGACTTTATTTGGGCGGACCATGATTTCTCCGATGGCCACGATACAGTTTTTGGTGGCGATGGCGATGACGAAATTCGAACCTTCGGGGGCGACGACTTCATCGCTGGAGGCAATGGAAACGACCTCGTGTACTCAGGCATCGGAGACGACGTTGTCTATGGCGGAGACGGCAACGACTTTGTCCACGCTGGATGGGGAGACGATGAGGTGTTTGGAGGTAACGGATCAGACTATCTGATCGGCCACTTCGGCGATGATTTGCTTAATGGCGGCCGAGGAAACGACTACCTTGAAGGCGGAGACGGTGCGGACACCCTTTCCGGAGGTGAGAGATGATGCAGACCATGATCCAGCTCATCGCGGCATGGGGTCGACGCTGACGGTTGCCTACGTCATTTGGCCGATGGTGTATGTCTTGCATATCGGCGATAGCCGTTGCTATCTGATGCGAGACGGTAAGCTTCGTTTGCTGACGAAAGACCAGACCTTCGCCCAGCATCTATACGACACCGGTCACCTGAATGACGAGGAGTTTGCTACGTCTGGCTATCACTATATGCTTCTGAGCGCGATCGGTTGCGACGGGCTTCCCCCAACGGCACGCACTTTAAATCAAGCAACTTTGCCCCGCATAAACATAGCTCCCCCTTTCCCCAAAATAAGGAAGGGCCGAGACTCACCCATTCATTCAACTCAATCCGAATTTGGGGAGAGGGGCAATTGAAGCGAGAGCTGCGTACCCGTACGAGAATTTTACATCTTGGGTACACAGTCAGACACAATTTGCGTTTTGACAACTAGCGTTTTTTTGCAAATGCAGTAAAAAACGACCTGAAATAAAATTTCAGGCCGTTTTAAGTGGAGGCGGCGGGATTTGAACCCGCGTCCCGCGAGGTTTCCGCCAAGGCTTCTACGTGTGTAGTCGTTGATTTGAATTTCGCCTGGCTAACCGAGCAGCGACACTCTGAAAATCAGACTAGATGAAAACAAAATTTAACAGCAGGCGTGTCCAACATGACCTACTGCGATCTGGAATTGGTGACCAGCTTTCAAGGCTCTCCAGCGAAACCTATCAGCCGGGGCAGC
>CAKZVF010000183.1 GCA_937921995.1 uncultured Pirellulaceae bacterium | reverse complement strand
CGAAG
This sequence comes from uncultured Pirellulaceae bacterium, assembly GCA_937921995.1. Lineage (GTDB taxonomy): Bacteria > Planctomycetota > Planctomycetia > Pirellulales > Pirellulaceae > Mariniblastus. Next base: position 13,431 of record CAKZVF010000183.1, on the reverse strand, counting down.
CCAAGCAGCGAGCCGAAACACTGGTCACCAGTTTTCGCGAGTTTATACGGGACAACAAAGACGAAATCGAAGCCATCAGCATCCTTTACAGCCGCCCGTACTCCGCCGGACTGCGATACGGCCAAGTCAAAGAGCTTGCCCGCCGCCTGTGGATCAAACCGTTTCACATTGACGAATCCCAACCGCAAACGCTGCTGCGACTTTGGCAAGCGTTCTCCGCGGTACGTCCGGACAAAGTCGACACCGGCTCGGGCAAGCACTGCAAACACATCGTCGACCTCGTGTCGCTGGTCCGTCACGCGATCGACCCCGAGTCGCCCCTGCGACCGGTCGGCCAGACGGTCGAGGAGCGATTTACCGAGTGGCTGGCGGATCAGCAGCAAACGGGCGGCGACTTTACCGAGGAGCAGATGCAATGGCTGTTGGCGATCAAGGACCACATCGCCAGCAGCCTGATGATCGAGCAAGACGATTTCGAGTACGCCCCGTTCAATCAGTTTGGCGGCATCGGCCGCGCGTACGAACTGTTCGGTGGCAGCGAGTTGGTGTGCCGACTAGCCGCGTAAATACAAGAATCATTTCTGAGAGAGCAAATGTCATTTGAAGAAACTGCAATTTGGAAGAACGCTTTTGAATCAGGGGGCGGTAGCGACCTGCTAAAAACCTCTTTTCTGACCTCACGAGACAGAGCAAAGGTATTGGCCGAGGAGATTGCAAAAGAGAACCCAGGATTTACGGTACACGATATTTCACACATCGACGCACTCTGGGATACCGCCTCTGTTGTTCTAGGTGACGAATTCACTTTGTCACCTATCGAAGCATATGCATTGGGAATGAGCTTTCTGATTCATGACCTCGCGATGTCCAACGTGTCCGTTGATGATGTAAAGGCAATTGAAAAGAGCGTTCGCTTTCAGGACCTTCTCGCATATCAGCTCAAAACAATACTTCGTCGATCTGCAACGCCTGAGGAACTTGCAGGCGCGACTGCAGAGCAGCGACAAAAGGCGCTGTGCGATTATCTCAGAGAGCATCACGCGGAGAACGCTGCGAAACTGCCATCGTTAGAATGGGAAAATGCCGGAAACAAATACCGATTGATCGAGAATCCAGAAGTTCGTGAAAGTGTTGGCGAGCTTGTTGGGCGAATCGCCGAGAGTCATTGGTGGGACCTTAGCCGAGTAAGACGTGAGTTTCAGGATCACGTTGGCCTACCTTCTTTTATCAATGGAGAGTCTGAGTTCCGACCGATGCTGCTCGCAATACTCTTGCGGACGGCTGATGTAATTCAAGTTGACGACCGCCGCGCTCCATCTTTTCTTTACGCGATACGGAAACCGGATGGATTGTCCAATGAACACTGGAACTTTCAAAACCTTCTGAATCTCCCAAAGCAAGTCGACGGACGATTACGTTTCAGTGCTAAACGCCCCTTCAAGGTCAATGAACGAAATGCGTGGTGGCTTTGTTTTGATACCCTTCAATACGCTGACCAAGAGTTGGGCAACGCTAACCAAGTTGTGCACAACGTTTATGGCAAAAACCTTGGTGTGCATGCGATTGAGGGTGTCGATTCGGCTGAGCGCTTTTCAAAGCTAATTCCCACTGCTGATTGGGAACCAATCGACATTCAAATTCGAGTTTCCAACGTCGCCAAAATTACCGGCGAGTTGGGAGGAAAGACACTTTATGGAGACACACCATACGTTGGTTTGCGAGAATTGGTCCAAAACGCGTGCGATGCGGTTAGAGCGCGCCGTGTATACGAGAATAGATCAAGCGGATGGGGAAGCGTCACCGTCACTTTAGGCGAACAAGACGGACAAGAGTATCTTGAAGTTGCAGATACAGGAATTGGCATGTCCAAAAGCGTCCTCACAGGAGCTTTGCTGGACTTCGGAGTATCGCATTGGAATTCACCACAGCTTGCTCGTGAATACCCGGGACTCTTGAGCAAAGGATTCGTCTCATCCGGTCGCTACGGGATAGGTTTTTTTTCGATCTTCATGCTGGGCAACAAAGTTAAAGTAACCACCCGAAGGTGCAAGGACGCGCCTAGCGACACCCGAGTCATGTGTTTTAGCGATGGAGTAAACGATCGGCCAATCCTTCGCTCTGCTGATGATAGTGAAGTGCTTGTTGACCCGGGAACCGTCGTAAAAGTCTGGCTTACTCGGAAAAGTACTGACGAAGGTGGTCTACTATCGCGTTATTACAAAGAAGAGTTTTCGTTGAACGATCTTTGTGGTTGGCTTTTTCCGAGTATTGATGTCGATTTGGATTGCGTGAACGGAGACGAGCGAATCCGCATCATCAAAGCGAATGATTGGAAGGAAATTGACGCGGCAGAAATGGACAAACGAATCAGTAGATATCCCGAGCCAAGGTCACGTATGAAGGATCATCTCAAGTTTTACAATAAGGCGATGACCGCCATCGAAAACGAATTTGGCGAAGTAGTTGGGCGTGGCTCCATCGCACTCGATGCATATTCAAAAAGGTCACCGGACGATTGTGTTATCTGCAATCGTGGAATCAGAATTGGAGGTGCTCATTCATTCCATATGCGGGGGTTGTTTGGCATATTTGAAGGCGAGCCAACGCGAATGAGTAGAGAATCGGGAAAGCTAGTCGTTACACCCGAGTCTATTACGAAGTGGGCTGAGACGCAGGTTCGTCACCTGTCTTCGATTCCAGTTGGAACCGAAGACCTGCTTGACGCGGCCGAGAATTTGGCACGTTTCGGTGCAAACATTTCTCCATTAAGAGTCGTTCGCAGCGGTACCGAATGGCTCAGCTTTGAACATTTATTGTCTGAGCACGAAGTCAGTAAAAAAATAACTGTTGTCCGCGAATTTCGAGAGTATGAAACGTACGTATCAAAAAAACGGTTTAGACCAAAGGATGATGTATTCTGTGTGATCGACAGGCATTGGGGGTTCGACTACGCAACCCATCTTGAGTCCAGATTTTCAGAGATTGACGATGCGTTAGGCGACGAGAAAAGGCCTGCAACATGGAAGTTCTTACTCAATACGATCGCAAAAAAATGGAATGTGTCGCCTTCTGAGATTCTGGAAAATTCGCAAATCAGTTCTGAAAGCAAAAAAAAGAAGGTTGGCACCTACGGCAAGGATAAAAGTGACTTGTTGCTTGACGCAGATGTTTTGAAGTGTCCATGACGTGTATTCGTGCACAATAACCGATGGCGTGAAAGATCGAATTCCTATGTAAGGCCTTGCTCTCTTTTAGGCTCTGCACCTTCCTGAACTTTACTTGGCCCTAGACGCATCCAGTCAACCAACTCATCCATGTGCTTGGCAGCTAGATTCCATGGCATAAGAAGTTCTTCGTCGTATTCAAAATCGTATTTCTCGGCGACTGCGACAAGCGATTTTTCGTAGTACTTGGCTGAATTCATGAATGCTGATGGCTCAACACTGGTTTCGCCGACAAATGGCTGACGCAAGAACTTATGGAGCGGGTTGTCGCTGTGCACGCAATTGAAAACGCCGATATGATTCCAAGTATTGTGCGCACAAAAACTGTATGGAGTGTAGGCAAACCGGTAGAGGTCAAGGCAATCTACGTCTTCGGCCATAGCTCGCGTTGAAATTCCAGACCAGCTTCCGATATTGACGTCCTGCAAAAACGAAAAGTGTTGGGAGTTGAGAACCTTCTCCCGGTTGGCAATCATGGCCGCTAACCCCTTCCGGTCTTCGTCGTCCGTACACTCGTCGAGGCAAGTCTTGTAGTGCTCAATAATCAACTTTTCTTGCCCCAAGCCGTGGTCGATGAATTTCCGGGCTCGATCGAGAGGATCGGCAAGAATCCACGCTAAAGCGATGTGACAATCCGTCATTGTCCGAAGCAGCAACGGTCCGATTTGCCAATCCCACAAATCGAGATTCTTCGCGAATTTTAGTGTCAGCTCACATTGACGTGAAACCAAGGCGCCGATGACTTCCGCTTCTTCGCAATGCAAGATGGTCTTAGGGAGCTTTCGCCAGAAGTCTCCCAGAAGGTCCATACAACTGGTCCCGTACTTAGCTTGAAATACGTGGGGCGGATAGTCAGATGATGATTCATCAAAATGCATTGCCGTGCCAACGTAGTACTCAAACAGTTCGTTGCCAGCATTCCAAAAAGTCTCACACCAACTTTGCGAATCAACCGGGCCGTGTTCAGCATGGAACATGAGCGTTTGACTAACCGTGCATCGAACAAAACCGGCAGCCATGGTACCTTCAGCCGATTCAAAATCAGTAAAGACCGCTTCAAAGTTTGGGAGCTCCATATCACTGGGTACGGTCATCTTGCCGACGTCAAAAGAGTAGTGAACGACCAGCGATTGCAAAATCGTTCCGCGTACACTCCAGCGATCGACCGTTTCTTCCAGTAGACGAATTGTCAAATCGAGGTCATCATCCGTTGGTTCTTTATCGACTTCGTCGGACACAAGAAAGCTCAATGAATTGTCCGAACTGAACACTCGAATAAACGGTGCAATTCCAGACCGAATCTCGTCCAGTACTTTTTCAGCCTCCAGAATCTGGATCACGGTCTGTTTTTGCGATTCAGACAGAATCCCGAAGTAGCTGACCATCGAGAATTCGGGATGTTTCTCCCACGATTCGATGCCGTGAACGAGCTTTAGAAACTTTGCGACGATATTGAATCCTTTTTCGTCGCCGAATTTGTCTAAGATGTAGGTCATCCAAAAAATCTCTGGCAGGATCGTATCGCAATACTGAATTTCGCCAAGCGGAACTTTACCCCGCTTCAGTTTCGGTACGAATCGCTTGCCTTCCTTTTTGTGATCTTCCAGTACCAACTTTCTACTCCGTTAATGTTTGTGGGCTTCACAACAAGACAATTCGCCAGCGTTGTGGTTCACTACAAAGTGTGTTCGTGAAGTGTCAATTGTCCCATCTGAATCGATTTAGTCGATCCATGACCCATTTTACTTTGGAGGTTTACTTCATCGGAGGTTTAAGCAATTCCGGCTAAACGAACTGTGCGTGATGATGGGCTTTCCTACATGGCTTACACCGAGCAGATCACTTTTCTGCTCCTTCTGGAAATGGCCGACGAGCAAACGCGGCCGCCTTACATTCGCAAACCGATCGTGCCCACCGAACTCGGCTGGGCCAGCTTGCTGGAGCGCGACGGCGAAGAACTCGAACGACACTACCGCAAGATTCTCGACGAACGGGCCTCGTTGAAACGGGCAAGTAGCCCCGGATCCTCGGGGCGTCTGATGGCCTGCGGTAAGGGGCTTGCCGTCAGTTTGTTGCGATGGAATACCGGCGGCTATCGCCCCTGCACTCACTTGCCCCGCGATCTGATCCACCCAATTTCAAACGGTCATCGTTTCTTGCTGACGCCGCACCATTTCGGCATAGTGCCCGCCGGCGTCCAATAACTGATCATGAGTCCCCGTTTCCACGATCCTGCCATCCTCGATGACGACAATCATATCGGCATGAGTGATGGTCGAAAGCCGGTGGGCGATGACAAAGGTCGTTCGGTTTTTCAGCAACTCCTTCATCGCGCCTTGAATCAATTGCTCGCTTTCGGTGTCAAGGTTACTGGTCGCTTCATCCAAAACCAGAATCTTGGGATCCGCCAACAATGCCCGCGCGATCGAGAGACGTTGTCGTTGGCCGCCGGACAATTTCACGCCCCTTTCGCCGATCAGTGAATCGTAGCCATCGGGCAGCTCCAAAATGAAATCATGAGCGTTGGCTTGCTGAGCCGCGACGATCACGGCGTCGCGCGAGGATCGTGGATCGGCGTAGGCAATATTGTCAAACACCGTCCCATCAAACAGAAATACTTCTTGCTGGACAACGCCCAGCAACTGTCTGAAAGATTGGATTTGATACTCTCTTAAGTCTCTTCCATTGAGCAAAATTTGGCCGGAGGTTGGATCGTAAAACCGCGCGATAAGATCTGTGACCGTCGTCTTGCCGGCCCCGCTTTTGCCCACCAGCGCGACGACGCTGCCGCCGGGCACAGCCAAGTTGATGCCCTTGATAACCTCGTCGCTTTCGTTGTACGAAAACCGAACGTCCTTCAGTTCAATCTGCTCCACAAACGGGTCGGCCTCAATCGCGTTCTCTCGATCCGGTTTATCAATGGGGCTTTCGAGCACATCAAAAACGCGCTCCATCGACGCCAGCGACCGCTGCAGTTCTGTCATCGATTCAACGATCTGCCATACAGGCCCCAACAACATCAGCGTATAAAATTGAAACGCCGTGATGTCGCCAATGGTCGCCTGCCCTTCTAAAAACCAATGACCGCCGAACCAGGTGATCACCACACCGATCAGCCCCATCAACATTCCCCAGATCGTCCAAAGAATAATCTCACGTTTGGCGGCGTACATTCTCATCCGAACGATCGTATGATGCCCGCGCGTGAATTCGGCGGACTCTTGGTTTTCGCCACCAAAGGCGCGCACGTCACGGATACCCGAAAACGCTTCTCCCACACGACCATCGACGCGCGAAACGTCCTTGCGAATCGCGCGGTAGATCGGGCGGATCTTGCGGATGGCGATGATCGACAGCACCATGATCGGAGGCAGAATCGCCAGCGCTGTCACGGCCAGCTTCCAGTTGATCGCGATCAGGATCCCCATCGCCAACAACAACCTCAGCACCGCGACGCCCGGCGAGATCACTGCCATCTGCATCAGCCCCATCGTTTTGCTGATGTCATCGGTCAGCCGCGATATGATCCCGCCGACCTTCATTTCCGCGAGCGAATCCAAGGGCAACTTCAACAACCGATCAAACAGCGATCGTCTGAGGGTCAAAATCACCCGCTGGTTCAACAGCCGCTGAAACCAGCTGCGGGTCATGCCAAGGCAGTGAATCGAACCCACCAGGATGAAAAACAACGCACCGGTGATGTTCAGCGCCGTGACTTTTTCGGCGGTCGTCTTGGTTTCATCCAGAAGAATTTGGTCGATGATATAGCGGCCGAACAAAGGCTGAAGAATCTCCAACACGGCAATCAGCACGGCGATCGTCGCTAACAAGGCCACCATGCGCCAGTGGGGCCACAAACGGCGAACGTACAGCCTAAGATAGGCGCGGCGCTTCCCCTTTTCGTGGTTCTCGTTTTGAGAAGCACCGTTGCCTTTATCATCTTGGTCAGATCCGGCGTTTTCTTCGGATTCTTTCTCGGCGAAGCGTTTAAGAAAATCGGCAAAACGGCTGCGTGAGTTGCGGGGCTTGGGCATGACTGTAAGACAAAAGCGAACGAAGTTTGGGAGTGCTTATCCTTGCAGCAACCGGTCATTAAGCAACCGCTGCGACGAAATTCTCTGCTCTCAGGATCGCTGGTATAGCATTCCGCGTCAATTCGACGGTAGTGGATGAGGCCACGAATCCTGCAGCTGCATAAACCGATGATTCAAAGGATGGTTTGAAATACGAATTCACGGGTAAAGCAGCGGCCGGACTCGTTGCCTCGTCCACTACCGCAATTTGACTACCGCGAATCCTGAATTTCGCCAGCAAGACAGTACCGAGAGCGGCTACAACTTCAGCAGCAGCTCCGTAAAATCCTTCACAGGATCCTGCGGGTATCGTCGGCGAATGTGTTGGCCGGCCATCATGCCGATCTCGCGCCATTGAGCACGTTGCGCCCAAGCGCGTTCCAGCGCTTCGTCAATCAAGTTCACCGTTGCGCTTTCGGCGATGAATCCGGATACGTTGTCGTCAATCAGTTCGCTATTTCTGCCCAAATTGGTGGTGATCGGCATTCGATTGCACAGCATCGTTTCGGTCACGATCAGCGGCGCACCTTCGTACCGTGAAGGCAACAACAGACCATGATTCTCTCTCCAGATTTCCTGCACGTCTTTGCGGAAACCTTGATAATGAAGTTTTTCGCTCAAGCCATGCATCGCGATCAATTCTTCCAACTGATGCATGTTGCCTTGATCGTGGCCGTAGAAATTCACCTCAAGATCGCGCTCACGCCAGTGCGACTGCTTCATTGTATCGACGACGATGTCTTGGCCTTTTGATTGGAAGTGAATTCGTCCCACTACCGCTAACTTAAATCCGTCATCGGTTGATGGATACTCCGGATCGGCATCGTAGTCCATCGCGAAAGGGTTGGAGATGATCTCGGCGTTGTCCAATCGCATCGCAAGATTATTCTCGAGCTTATCCTGATTCTCCTTGGACACAAAATAGACCTTGGCCGCATTCCGATACCAACGCCGATACTCCTCCAACCGATTGCCCGTGATGAAGAAAAAACTACTGGCGCACTGAAGGTTGATCGCGTACGGAATCCCCGCTTCATAACAGCGATCCGCAGGATAAATCGGATCCGAATGATAGCCCAGCGTAAACAGCACCGCGTCGGGTCTTTCGCGCTCAAACCAAAGATCATTTTCGCGACTGGCCGGACGTTTGATCATCCGATGAAAGCCCTCCATCCGCGCCTTCATCCCGACCAGCGGTTGGTCACGGAAGAAAACTTTGCCGCCATGCTTTTGAATCTCTTGAAGCTGCATCGCGGTATGAGGCCAGTGCTTGAAATTGACCGTCACATCATGGCCATGACGCTGCATGCGTCGCGCCACCAGGTACCACAACACTTCGCTTCCGCCCCACGGCATCCCGCTCATGCAGGAATAGAATCCAAACTTCATGAGGATTCCTCCGACATCACCATGTCGCCACTGACGACCTCATCATCGCCTAAGGGCAGGTCCGGATCGTCTGATCGCGCCGGAGATGCCGAAGCGTCCTCATTGGCCATGTCCTGAACTTCGGCAACATTTGTTTCACCGGTGCTCAAATAATTCTCCACTGCGAAATCGTATATCTTCTTCGGCAGCGGGTAATCGCGATAAAACTGCTCTCGCATGTGGTTGGGCACGTTCTCGTCATACTCAGACGCGTTGCTGACCGGCAATTGTATCGTGGGCTTATTCAAAACGGAGGCCAACTGGTCGATCGAATTTTGTAAGTCTTCATAGACGCCGATGTACACGAACTGAGACGCCAGTTGCTGTCGGTAATTGACCAGCGTCAAATTTTGCGGCAGGTGACTAAACATCCAATAGGGATAACTACCCAGATAGGATTCGATGTTCGGGAACTCCTCGGATATATCGACAGGACTGCCTCGGTACCAATACTGGCCTTGGCGGCTACGTCCCTTAATAAAGAAATACATCGACACCATCAAATCAAATGGGTCGCGTAAAACGGTGATGTACTGATCAACCTCGGGGTAAAAATAAGGCAGCCCAAAACCATGGCCGTGGTGAAAATGGGACTGGATGCACCGCACATCAGGCAGCCAGCTACCTTCATCGTCTTGCGTTGGCAATTTTTGCATGCCGTACTGCGAATTTTGCTGCTGATTGACCTTATGAAAGCCATCGCCAAACCACTCCGACAGCACGTGCACCATGCTGGAGCCCGCGCATTTGGGAATATGCGTGTAAAGAATTGGCTTCTGAGGATCGTAAATCCGCATGGTCAGTAGGTCTTCTTCATAAGATAATATGTAACATCCGCCGCGACATTATCTGATACTTGGCTGTTTTTTTGAACCGGTGGAATATATTTTTAACCGACAAAGCCGACCACCCATGAATGCATTCGCGTTGCGGCGTGTGGGTTTTACTTCCCGATGAAAAACACACCCTGACAAGTTCGGATTTACAACGTGGTCAGATTAACAACGTGTTCGGATCAACAACGTGTCCAGATTAAGACTCCTACGGATTAACACTCCCCAGAGCTTTAACAATTAGGTTAGGATTTAGCGTAGCAACATTAACCCGCGCCCGATCGCTTACCCCAACTTCCCAATCAACTTCAATGACAACAGCGTCTCATCACATCGAAGTCTCCGACGACCAAGACATTTCGGTCGATCCATCCCTGTTGATCGCCGCCGCCGAACAAATTTTCATCGATTTTGGTTTTGAGAAAAGCGAGCTAAGCATCGCTTTGGTGGACGATGCCGACATTCGCGTTTTGAATAACCAGTATCTTCAGCACGACTACGCGACCGACGTGATCAGCTTCGTCATCGACGCCACCGAAAAATCCATCGTCGGTCAACTGATCGTCAGCACCGAAACGGCCCAAAGAGTCGCCACACGCATCGGTGTCCCTTTGGAGCACGAACTGATGTTGTATGTGGTCCACGGGACGCTTCATTTGGTCGGCTTGGACGACTTGGACGACGCGTCGGCGGCAAAGATGCGGGCCGCCGAAGCAGACTATCTGGGGCGCTTTGACATCGCTCATGTGTGGGAAACCGATTTGGAAACGACCGAGGACCATTAAATATGACCACTTTCTTTTTGTGGTTAATGATGTTCAGCCTCTTTTTCGGAACGCTTTCCTCGATTGCGTGCCGAGTTTTAAAAGAGATCGCTTGGCACGAGCTTGAGGAATACTGTTTGCAAAAACAACAGCCGTTGCTGTTCAGCCGAATCTTCGATTCTCGTGATCCCATGGAAGTGGGCGCCGGCGTGCTGCAGATGATCTGTTTGGCAACCTTGGTTTGTTCGATGGTCGGATGGTTGTATGGCGACCGAATTTTGGGCGACGTGCCGGCGTCCCAATTTACGCTTTCCGCCTTCGTGATTGGTTTCGTGTTGGTGGTGACGCAAAACTGGATTCCTTGGGCTGTTTCCAAAACGGCTTCGCCCCAATTTTTGTTTCGCACTTACCAATGGTGGCGGCTGGTGGCGCTGGCTGGATTTCCTTTTTTGGTGGGTGAAAAATTTGTGTCCGCCATGTTCGCTCGCGCCAGCGGACAATCCGAAGAAGAGGAAGACGAAGAAGAAGCCTTCGAAGACGAGATCCTATCACTGGCCTCAGAGGCCCAGCACGACGGTTTTTTGGAACGCGACACGCGCGAAATGATCGAAGGCGTAATGGACTTGGACGACGCCGATGTGACAAAAATCATGACGCCGCGCTCGCGCGTCGATGCCATGGAGGTCAATACGGAGTGGGAGCAGATGCTGGAATTCGTCGTCAAATCCGGCCGAACACGCATCCCGATCTTCGAAGAATCGATCGACAACATTGTGGGGATTCTATTCGCCAAAGACCTCTTGCGCGAATCGCTTCGCAAGAACAACAAACGACGTCCGCTGAAGAAGATGCTCCGCGCACCGGTGGCGGTTCAAGACAGCGTGCGACTGGATACGATGTTGGCCATTTTTCTCCAAGGCCGCATGCACATGGCGGTGGTGCGAGACGAATACCAAGGTTTTGCCGGCGTCGTCACGATCGAAGACGTTCTGGAGGAGATCGTTGGTGAAATCGTTGACGAAACCGATGCCGAAGAACGCGCACAGATCGAGATGCTGGCACCGAACATAGCGGTCGTCGATGGAGCCACGCCGATTGACCGCGTGAACGAAAAACTGGGTGTTTTGCTTCCCGAGGACGAAGATTGCGCCACCATTTCGGGGCTGATCATGAGAGAATTGAAAGATATTCCTCGTCCCGGCCAGGAATTAATGATTCTCAACGTGAAAGTCGAAATTAAAGAAGCCAACCGCCGCGCCATCCGCGTCGTGCAACTCGAAGTCATCGAATCGGCAGAATCAACCGACGCTTAGCGGCTTGTGGCTTTCCCGAGCTGAACGCACCAGCTTCTAAGTCGCCAAGCGTGCTGAGTACAAGCCCGAAGCGCCAGCGAGTGAATCGGAGAGTCTGCGATAATCCACTCGCTGGCGCTTCGGGCTTGTATTTACGCAACTTCAAAACGCGTCGTCGAAAGATTACTGGTTACCTCTATGAAAAATCTAGTCAGCATTCTAACGATCGCATTCCCCGTACTGTTGTTCAGTCTGATCTTTCTATCGGATACCAACGCCGACGATGGGTTTTGGATTCGCAAGGGGACGACCTACGGCGTTCCCAAACGCACGGTCGTAAAAACCAAGATCACTCCGGAAAAGAAAACCGTCGCGAAAGAAGATGCCGCTGCCGCAGCTGCCGTTGCCGACGTTAAACCGCCGATGGATGTTCCCGCAGCACTGCCCGCACCACCCGCTGTGAAAGAAGAACCGAAACAACCGCCCGCACAGTTAAGCGAAACACCATCATCGCCCTCCGCCGCCGACAACACGGAATCTTCCGTCCCATCACCGAACAAAGAATACGTGGGCGTAACATTTTCGGATCCCGTTAAACAAAAATGGCGCGTCGGTGTCGTGCTGGTCACAGGGCGCGACGCCGTGAGAGACGTTTATACATATATCCCCATCCCCAAAGAATGGCCCGAACAATCGGTTGCCATTTTTGACGAAGATATCCCTATTGAATTTGCCGTTCAAAAGATCGACGAACTCGATGGGCTTGATCGCTTGATTCTGCGCGGACGCATGATTCCGCCAAAGAAGAAGATCGTCGCGCTACAGACATTCATGGTGACGACGCATCGTGTCAACGCGCCACCAGACACGACCGTGTTCTCCATTCCGGACAAGAAGGATAAACTGGCCAAACAATTTTCCGCGTCCGGGGCAGAGATCAGCTTCCGCGATAAGAACCTTCGTAAGCAAGCCGAAGAATTGATCGAAGGCGAAGGCACGGATTGGGAGAAAGTCGAACGTATTTTTGATTGGGTGCGCGACAACATCGACCAAAGCGGCGGCGATCCGCGCGGGTCGATCGCCGCGTTTGTTAAAAAGGAAGGTCATCCCGAAGATGTTGTCGGATTGTTCGTGGCGATGTGCCGGGCGAATTCGATTCCGGCTCGGATGGTATTCGTTGACGGTACTCAATACGCAGAATTCCTGCTGGCCGATCCCAATGGCCAACTACACTGGTTTCCATGTGATGTCGTGGGAATTCGCGCCTTCGGAAAGATCGTCGAACCCAAAGTCATCTTGCAAAAAGGCGACAGCATTCGCGTGCCCGGCGTTAAAGGCAAAAAGAAATTCGTGGCCGCATACGGGGAAGTCAAAAGCATGACCGCTCCCAAACAAATGCTGTTTGTTCGTGAACCCTTGTCTGATTGATGCCAGCAAAGCCGTTTAACGACAATCCGGAAGGCGACCTCGTTTTCGCGTACCAACCAACCGACCAACCGACCAACCGACCAACCGACCAACCGACCAACCAACCAACAGCGCCTTCCGGCTCGTCGTTAAAATGTTCTCGGATTCTATCAGTGATGTTTCGCACAATGAAAAAACCAACGATCATCATGAACCGACGTGCGGCAAGCTTCGTTTTTCTAGCTCTATCGATTACGTGGGGGGCGTCTGCATGGGCACAAGAGGACCAACCGCAAACTCAGCCCGAAACCGAATCGGTGTGGCGGTTTGGAATGAAGATTAACAGCGCTGGCGATGCAACCGGAATCTTTGCGACCTCGCCGGTGCCCATCGAGTGCCCCGAACAAACT
>CAKZVF010000182.1 GCA_937921995.1 uncultured Pirellulaceae bacterium | reverse complement strand
GCTGACGCGATTGGACACCGCCTTCAGTCGGGACCAAGCGGACAAGATCTACGTTCAAGATCGCATGCGTGAAAACGGCAGCGCGTTGTTTTCTTGGCTGGAGTCGGGAGCGAGCTTCTTCGTCTGCGGCGACGCGAGCCGGATGGCCAAAGACGTTGACACGGCGCTGCGTGAAATCGTCGAACAGCACGGGAAGATGTCCGCCAACGATGCAAAAGCGTATGTCAAAAATCTAAAAGACACCGGCCGTTACAGCCGAGACGTCTACTAGGGGGGCGGTAACTCGCCCCATCGAAAAATTAGCAAACGCGCAACTTCAGTCCTGCTTCGGCCGCCCAACGGCGGATGAGGCCGAGTTCTTTTTCGTTGGGAAAGCGATTATTCTTACCGCGGATTTGGACTACCGCGCGTGCTCGCAGGCTCACTTCGATGGTCAAAAGTTTTTTCAAGCCCGAAAAACTTTCAACTTCCATTGTCCAAATGGAAGTTGAACGGTTACGGCACGAAGATGCGTAACTGGCCACACAGTGATTTAGCTTGCGCCCTTCAGCCACCAATGACGCGCTGCTCAGAAGCTCGCGGATTGTCCAGTGCTTAACGTTTCCTTCCAAGTTCACACTGGCCGTGTGGTCTTCTGAAGACTGGCCGCCTTCAAGCAAGGAGAACGCGGTGATACCGCTGGGGATCCAAGTACAAACCTGTTGGCGATTGCTGTTGGCCAAGCCTTGATGCCAGCGATTAACATGCCGAACTAACGATTCCGCCGTGCGATCTCTCATCGTAAAGTTCGGCTGTCTTGCGCCCGCTGCGGCGCGATCGGCATCGTCAATTTGCCGATTCAGACCCACCATGACATGTTCAGGAACAAAACGTTGAAAGTAAATGTAGTCGATGATCGGTCCAACCTGCACCGGATCTAACAACGGCTGATTCACAAACCAGCGGATGACCGTAACCCAAAATTCATCACACGAAAAATTATCGGCAAGGCGTGTCATTGCGATAGTGCGCGCCAATCGCTGGTCACCACCTAATCCGATGACTTGACCAAAACGCAGTGCTTGCGGAACCGAAAAATTATCAGGGGCTCGCATAAACCAGTGAGCCATTCTCCGTGTATAGGGAATGGGCAGATCGCATTTACGCAGATTTTCTCCACGGCCAACCCGTAAATACCACCGGCGGTAGCGGGTCATCGCGGTGGCACTGGATGTCCAGACCTGTTGGAAGAAGGCGGGCATCGGTTCGTATTTGGCAAACAAATGTTGCAACAAAGATTCAAACTGGCGGCGACTGCTTTTTGATTTGGGCCGCCATTGATCAAGGGGTCTCACCCACCAACTGCGATACTGAACGACCCGCGCCAGTGCTAACAAAGTCTCATAGTTGGATGAAGAGGACGCACGTTGCGCAAGAGCCAACCCAATAAATTTTGCTCGCCGCTGCGATAGGCGTTTGAGCACGTCGCTAAGTGCTGATCGATTGAGAGCTGGCTCATGTTTGCTGCGTGCTGCTGCCGTAAGCGCCTTGGAGAATTCCAACAGTTCTGGCGAAGGTAAATGGGCAGGGTCAACCTTCCCTTCGCAAATGGCTTGCAGAGCTTTGATGGGCTGACGTTTACAAAGTCTTAGAAAGTCGTCCGCGGCAGAATCCTGATTACGTCGAGCAGCGGTCAGCTCCGCGCGGCGGTTGGCTTTGTTCTTATTTAATCCACGCCCGAACCCATTCTCAACGCACCACCGACGGTACGTCTTTACGTTTGATATGCCTAGCTGATTGAGATGGTCTAAAACAGCGCGACTGAGTTGTTCTGGGATTGGAGTTGGACGGATTGGCATCGTGGACTCAAGTTTGAGAGAAGTTCAAATCGTGATGGTTTCGGTTTGCAGGGCGCGAAATTTGTCTTGGACATAACGGGGGTACTTGGCGAAAAAGTGAGTTTGAAAATGAAAAAAATGAGCGATGTGAAACCGCTGAGAAAATGACAGAGAACGCCGGAAAAGGTTCGCGCGGAAAAAACTGGCAAACAAACACGAAATATGCCGCTGAAGTGCATTCGCACCGCAGCGGCATTGGCTTTCGTAGATGAAAAAGACGGGCAGGACTCAGCGCGGCCGAAGGTCTTTCTCCAAACCAATTAAGCCGAGTTCAACGCCGGGACTTTTCGTTCATTGAATGATTAACTCAATTCGAAACCTGCTCTACGTTTGCGAGTCATCAGCGCGTTGGCTTGGTCGTCGCTACCGAAGTTTTGCGCCGCACCATCCCATTTAAGCTCACGTCCCAGCATCAGCGCGATGTTGCACATGTGCAGCGAGTTCATTGAATTGACATGCGAGTCAACATCGGACATGGGCTCAGAACGATCTTCCAGACAGGTGAAAAAGTTCTTCATGTGAGAAGTCACTTCCTTGCCTTTGTTTAACGTTTTAAACGTTTCGGCAAATTCGGCCTTCGTTGTTTCGTCGACTCGGTCAAAACACTCTCTGAAATTGTTGGTTCGTTTTCCATCAACCTTCTTATTCTCAAGGTCGGCACCAAAGATATCTTTGATGATAGACCCCTGCAGCTTCCCTCGGTTGACAAACATACGGCCTTTGTCTCCCTCAAACAAAATGCCGTTGCCGAACTTGGTCGTCCCTGATTCGTAAAAATTATTGACGCTGATTGTTTTGTTGCCTTCAAACTCCAAATTGATATTGAACTTGGTGGCAGCGTTATAAGCGTTCGGCAAATCCGCTTCGCCGTCAAGAAACTGAGCCCAGTTAAAATCGTCCGGGATGATTGGTGGCAATTCACCGGTTCCCGAGACGCGCTGGATGTTCGATTTACCAAGATCTAAAGCCCATTGAGCGATGTCAACGTGATGAGCGCCCCAGTCGGTCATCTTTCCGCCTGAATACTCGAGGTACCATCGGAAAAAGCGCCGACGTTCCTCTGAGTAATCGGCTTTCGCGGCAGGGCCTAACCAAAGATCCCAATCAAGCCCCTCCGGCGCGGCCGCCGTCTCAAACGGCCCTCCCGAGGGAGCACCATCGATGCCACAATGAGCGACGACATTTTCGCCAAGCCTGCCGCTGCGGACGATGGCGACGGCGTACATGAACAGGTTCGTGCTGCGCTGCTGAGTGCCGACCTGAAATACGCGTCCCGAATCCTTGACCGCTTTTTTAATCAGTTCCCCTTCGGCGATGGTCAGCGTTAACGGCTTCTCGCAATACACGTCTGCCCCGTGCTCCATCGCATGCAGCGCGATCGGCACATGCCAATGGTCGGGGGTACCGATCGTCACGACGTCCGGTTTCTCTTTCTCGAACAACTTACGATAGTCTTGGTAAGTGTTGAGCTTACCATCGAATTCCGCATTGAATTCGTCGTTGTGCAGTTGGTCGACATCACAGACAGCAATCATTTGCCCATATTTCGACGCGTTTCTGGCAATTCCCCTGCCCTGGTTATATCGCCCGCGGCTTCCTCCGACGCCGATCGCTGCAATCGTTGGTTTGCTGTTCTTATCCTCAGCCCGAGCACTGGAACTGGAATAGATATAGGGAATGGTTGCCGCAACACCGGTCGCGGCAGTCGTCTTAAGAAATCCACGTCGTGATGGAGACGCTTGAGCAGTGTGTTTGTCGTTGGCCGGCATAGTTTCGACTCCAAGTAAAATGAAAGAACAGTTTACGTGGAATTATAACCAGTCACGCCATCGTGTTGTTGCTTTCGGCGCTCACGTTTTTGATTAGTTTTCACCGACGGCACGGTCTTTCACCGCAACGACTACTTGAGCGCCGGTCCTTGGTGCTTTGTGCCGTTGGTATCAAGGATCTGGAAGTGGTGGATACCCTTCTTTTCTCCATCCGCATAAGTCCAGACCACTTCTTTCTTGGGTGTCACCTCGAATAACTTCGGAGCGTCGGGATCCGCCCGTCCGGCGGCGTAACTGGCGATGACGAGATTACCATTGGGTAATAGTTGGGCTCCGCAGGGGTCTTTGAGCCACGGCCCCGGCAGGTCTTCATTGGTTAACGTCCACACGACCTTTCCATCGGCATCAAATTTCATCACTCGGTGCCCGTTGGTGCAAGTTACAAAAGTATGCCCGTCGTCAGCGCGAATCGCGGTGAAAGGCCAAGTGTGAATCTCACGTTCTGGGTCGCCTTGGACGGTTGTGTCGAACTCCTTGAGCACGCTGCCGTCTTTGGCGTAGTGGACAACCGCGAAATCCAAAAGATGGGGTACAAGGTAGCTACCGTCAGCCAGCTTCCGCGCCATGCGAGTTTCCAAGTGGTGATTCTTCGTCTGGCAAATCAGCGGAAATTCGACACGGATTTCTCCGTCACCACTTACCTCCAGCAATCTTGGTTTGTCGCCGGCTTCGGTGATCACATACGTCCCCTCAGCAGTCGGATGGGCGCTGTTGACTTCGGCTTGAGTGCCTTTGAAGATCAACGTCTCTTTGCCGTCGGGTGTGATTTTGACGACAGCACCACCGGGATACTTTTTCTTGGATCGGTTGAGCGTCAGGATGATCGTCCCATCATTGAGCACATAGCCATCGCGTGTGGCCGATGGGTAAGTCCATGTTTTTTTCCCGCTGGCATCGACCATGTAAGTCTTTTGGCCAAAAGCGATGAAACTGTGTGTCGTCTCGGTCTGAGCGTGAATCGAGGAGGCACAAAACACGCAGAGCGTTAACGCCAAAAACAAAGAGGCCTTATTCATAAAATCCCATTCCAAAGCGTTATAAAAACAAAAACAAAACAGCTAGGCGATCACGTCTTTGATCACGTGTCCTTTGACATCGGTCAAACGCATATCGCGACCTCCAAAACGGAAAGTACTGCGCGTATGATCGACTCCCATCAGATGCAAAATCGTCGCGTGCAGGTCGTGCATCTCCAGTCGATTCTCAATCGCTTTGTAACCCCACTCGTCGGTCGCACCGTAGACGGTCCCCGCTTTGACGCCTCCGCCTGCCATCCAAACGGTGAATCCAAATTGATTGTGATCGCGTCCGTCCTTGCCTTGAGCGAACGGAGTGCGTCCGAATTCGCCCGCCCAAATCACCAGTGTATCTTTCAGCATGTCGCGCTGTTTCAAATCCTTCAACAGACCCGCGATCGGTTGGTCGACCGCACGCGCGTTGTTCTCGTGACCCTCTTTCAAATTCCCATGTTGATCCCAGCGGTCGCCTCCGGCAGCGGGGCAAGTCAATTCGATGAATCGCACGCCTCGTTCCACCATCCGCCGCGCGATCAGACATTGAGCCCCATACGTGCGCGTGTGCTCAAATTCGGCTTCCATGCCGTACATCTTTTTAATGTGATCCGGTTCTCCGGCCAGAGACATGACATCGGGAACCGCCATCTGCATGGAATACGCCAGTTCGTAGTTTCGGATGGCCGATTCAAGGCTGTCATGGTTGCCAAAGTGCGTTTTTGACATCCCATCTAACTGGCGTACCAGATCTAATTTGCTCTGCTGTTGTCGATCGGTCGATTCGGTTCGCCGGATGTTGGCAATGCCCGTTCCCTTTGGCAGAAAGGTGGAGCCTTGATAACTGGCCGGGAGAAAACCGCTGCCGAAACAATCCAGCCCGCCCGGTGGCACCAACCCACCATTGAGCACGACAAACCCCGGCAGGTTATTACACTCGCTGCCCAATCCATAATTCACCCAAGCCCCCATGCTGGGGCGGCCTTGCAGGCCACTGCCGGTATGCAAAAAATAGTTCGCAAAGGTATGTTCGGGAAATTCGGAAGTCAGCGATCGGATCACAGCCAAATCATCGGCGCAGGATGCGACATGAGGAAACAGGCTGCTAACGGGCAGTCCAGATTCACCATAGCGTTTGAACTTCCAGGGGCTCGCCAGCACCTTTCCATTGTTATTGAACTGAGTCGGTTCAACCTTAAACAGATCCTTGGGATCTTGGCCGTTATATTTATCCAGCATCGGCTTAGGGTCAAACGTATCGACCTGAGATGGCCCGCCATCCATATAAAGAAAGATCACGTTCTTGGCTTTGACCTCGTGGTGCGGACCATGCAAAGCTTTTCCAGCGCCAGAGTTGTCGATGACAACAGGATCCGAACCATAGGTAGGATCCAAGCCCAACGCCGCGAGCGCCATCGCGCCAAACCCACTGGCACTGCGTCGCAGCATATCGCGCCGCGACACGGGCATCGGGCGATACCGTTGACAGGGAAATGGATTGTTCATTCGGGTTACCTTAAAAAAATGAACTCTTTGGTATTGATCAGGGCATGGGCAAAAGCAGCCCAGCGCTGAACGTCAGTCTCTTCACCAACAAACTCCAATGCAAACTCTAACTCCGCATCACTGGGCTCTCTACAAAAGGCAGTGACGTACATCCACGCGATGCGTGCGCGGGCCTCTTCAGTGTTCTGCATCGCTCGTTTTGCCCAATCGCGCGATTGCTCAACGACGAACGGATCATTCATCAACGTCAGCGCCTGAGCGGGCACGTTGGAAACGTTTCGCCGTCCCATCGTGCTAAAGGGCGTCGGTGAATCAAACGTCAGCATGAACGGGGACAGAAAATTCCGTCGGATCGCAACGTAAATAGATCGCCGTCCATCACCATCACGGGGACCATTGACTTTCGGTTTTCCGCGGCCGCTCATGAACGACGTAAGATGGACCGGCACCGATTGTCCAAATTGTGTGGGGTCAAGATTCCCGGCAATTTTTAATAGGGAATCACGAATCGCTTCGCCTTGGAGACGCTTGGGCGGTCGATGATGCCACAGCAGATTCTTGGGATCATCCGCTATCGCCTGTGCGTCTGGCAGACACGACATTTGATAGGTGCGTGACAGAACAACATGGCGGATCATGCGTTTGATGCTCCGGCCATCGGAAAGGAACTTCGTGGCCAAGTGATCTAGAAGCTTCGGATGGGTTGGACGTTGTCCCAGAACACCAAAATCGTCGGTCGTGGGCACAATGCCTCGTCCCAATAAATGATGCCAAATCCGGTTCACGATCACGCGCGACGTCAGCGGATTGGACGGGTCATTCATGGCCGCCGCCAATTCCAAACGTCCGCTACCTTGGGCGATTTGCATTGGACCATCACCGGTGATTGCCGAAAGGAAATGGCGCGGCACTACATCGCCGGGTTTGGATGAGTTTCCTCGAATCAGAACTTTGGCCTCTTCGCCAGTTCCATCAATCATCGCCATCGCAGTGCGCGAGCGTCTTACGATTCGATCAGCAATAGTTTGCCGAGCATTGGCCCAATCAGCGGCCAGTTGCTTTAGTTTATCCCCACATTTTTCATTAACCGATTCTTTGAAAGCCTGCAGCTGTTGCGGTGGAATTGCTGAAGGTCCCTTTCGGCAGGCAGAGATCGCATGGCTCGCCTCTGCCGGGGTACTCTGGAAAATATAAGCAATCTCCAAAGAAGAGTTCTCCGCAGGTGTGAATTCCAGATGCACCCGG
Source organism: uncultured Pirellulaceae bacterium (assembly GCA_937921995.1). GTDB lineage: Bacteria > Planctomycetota > Planctomycetia > Pirellulales > Pirellulaceae > Mariniblastus. The sequence continues at coordinate 7,068 of CAKZVF010000182.1, read as the reverse complement.
TGACCGATATAGCGATCCAAATTACAGGTAACAAATGACGTCCCCATGGGGATCTTCTGAACGGTCTCGCGATGCAAAGGCCCGTTGACTTGACGGTGTGAATCCACGCACGCGACTACTGATCCTTCGCCGCGCACCGCGCACACGACCCTGCCGCCGGTAACCTCAAAGGTCGGCGTCCACAAAGTGCGTCCGATTCTAGGCAGCGGAAGCAGCTTGTTACTGTTTACATACCCCTCCTGCATGACCGATTCCAGCCCGTCCCAAGCACGATCGTTGACGACGTGGCCGTAGGGGGCAAAGTCGATTTTCGGTTCAATCTGTTTCCTTGCGGCGACTCGTTTTCCCCGGCGGTCAATTTCCCAGTTGACGCGATCCTGAACCTTCTTTTGAGCTAGTTTTCTTTTTTTGGCCCTCTCTCTTTTTTCAGCAGCCACCTCAGCGGCCTTGGCCTCTTCCTTGGTTTGGGAATCGTCAACGTCTTGGAGTTCCTCAACGTCTTCGATTTCCTCAACGTTTTCAACTAACCGAGGGTAGCGATCGTACTCTTCGGGCGAGTCGCCATTGAGAAACGGCTGGCCCGCAACACGAGGGGCTGAGAAAATGTATCCGTCATGCGTCAACTGGTCCGACGGAGAAGTACCAAAATCGAAAACCAAGCCCGCCTGTACTTCTTGGGGCAATGGATTTGCCTCCGGCGGCGAAAGGTCGTGCTTTGCCAGCAAAGCCTGAACTTTGTTTCTGTATTCGGTGTCAACGTCGGCCAGTTCTTTGGCAACTTGTTTGTTCGGCTGGATCGAATCAAACCGCACTTGGCGATAGTCACTGCTTTGCAGGAAACCGGTCAGGGAATAATAATCGGCGGTGGAGATCGCGTCGAATTTGTGATCGTGACATCGGGCACAAGACACCGTGACGCCCAGAAACGATTTGGACATCACGTCGACCATGTTGTCAAAACGATCCGATTCGTCCTTGAAAATATCTACAGGCGAATGCACCCATTCCCCCAGGAACCAAAACCCGGTTCCTAAGATGGATTCATTGAAGCCTTCCTCAGGGTTGAGCCGCGGCACCTCCAGAAGATCGCCTGCGACATGTTCGGTGATGAACTGATCGTAGGGCACATCTGCATTGAGCGCTCGAATCACATAGTCGCGATACTGAAACGCATTGACGGCATCGGGATCGAACTCATGCCCGCGCGATTCAGCATAACGCATCAGGTCCAGCCAATGTCGTCCCCAACGTTCGCCAAAATGAGGCGACGCCAGCAGCGTGTCGACCAGACGTTCGACGGCATCAGCTGCGTCATCTTCTTTAAAGGCGCGAGTTTGCTCGGGCGTTGGCGGCAAACCAATCAGGTCCAGATACAGACGTCGCATCACCGCCATACGATCCGCATCGGCCGACGGTGACAGTTGCCGCTCTTCTAGCTTGGCCAAAATAAAATGATCCAACTCCGCCGTGGGCCAGTTCTTGTCGGCAACTTGAGGAACTGGAGGATCCTCAACCGGTTGCCAAACCCAATGTTCGTCTCGGCGCTTTTCTAAATCAAATTTCTCTCTGACTTTCGATGACTCCGGCGCAGCCTCAGCCGGCCACGGCGCGCCCATCTGGATCCATTTGGCGAATGTTTCAATGTCTTCGTCGGGCAATTTGCCATTGGGAGGCATTTCATAAGATTCCCAACGCACGACGTCCATGAACAGACTACCGTCGGGATCACCGGGGACGATCGACTCCCCGCTGTCGCCACCTTCGATCAACGCGGCGCGGCTGTCGACTGACAATCCTGCTTGTAAATCTTCCGAATCGGCACTGTGACATTCGTAGCAATGCGTGCTCAACAGCGGTCGTACTTCCTTTTCGAAGAACTCAAGTTGGTCAGCCGAAAAATTGGTCGATTGCCCTTGAACGGCCTGAGACAGCAACCCCAAGATTGCCACCAGCAGCCCGAGAAAGACGAGGTCGAACATCGCCTGGCCTTTGAAAGCACGGAAATGGTAAAGCAATCTATAAGCTCCTTGTGACGATTTGAGACTCCATTATAGTCGATCACCCCATTAATTTATGACAATATGTTTGCCGGCGTTTTTTTGCCCAAGACCATCTACGTCGCACCACCGATGACTTGCATTGCCGACGAAATCGCACTTTGCTACACAAGGATATGACGATCGACGCCCGATCGTTCAGCTGAATTTTAACCTTTGACGTGATCGTGAGTTTCGCCGATTCGCATTTTGGCGGGTTTCACTTCTAGCGAGTATCGCCACGGCCAACAAATACGTGCATTGCAAGCGTACAGAATTGAATCGACTTATTTTGACCAACACATCCAACTAACAAGGCAAAATACTCAATCATTAGTACGCCGCAAATTGTCCTCGAAGTTCCGCATATCGTCGTCGACAGAAGAGTAAGATAAGTCATAATGTCGTTTCGAAAATTTAATTACCGTTAAGGATTCAATGAAAGAACTTCAAGGCAAAGTGGCTTTGGTCACCGGCAGCTCCACAGGACTTGGCCTCGCCATCGCGTTGGAGTTGGGTGCGCGAGGAGCCTCTGTCGCCCTGAATTATGCCCATCGGACCGACCGCGCTGAAATGGCGTTGGCGAACTTTACCAGTTCCGGGGCCAAGGGCGCGCTGTTTAAGGCAGATGTCACCGAGGCAGATTCAGTGAACCAACTGGTTGCCGAAATCAAACAAGAACTGGCCCCCTTTGGGATCACCACCAATTTGGTTTCTCCATGTTGGATCCCTACCGACCGGCATCAAGACGCACCTCAAGAACATATGGATTCTTACCTCCAAACGATTCCTGCAGCACGCTGGGGCCAACCCGAAGATGTTGCTCAAGCGGTCGCGGACTTCTGTTCCCCGCGCGCTTCCTTTGTCACAGGACAAACACTTTGCGTTAACGGTGGCCGTACTCTTTCATAGTATCGAAGTCATATCTATTTTAGGACACCGATGAAAAAAGTAACTATTTTTAACACTATACATTTTGTTTTTACGGCACTGGTTTTGGCGATGGCAACGACAGCATTTGGAAGTGAACCGGGTATCACTAGCGCTCCCTACGGCGAATTCGAGGGACAACCGGTGACTCGATTCACGTTGACCAACGAACATGGCATGGTTGCCGAAATCATTGACTACGGCGGGATCGTTGTCAGCTTGAAAACACCCGATCGCGACGGAAACATGGACGACGTCGTTTTGGGATACGACGATTTCTCCGGGTACGAAAATGACAAATCGTACATGGGCGCTGTCGCAGGCCGGTACGCCAATCGAATTGCCAAAGGCAAATTCTCCATCGACGGCCAACGATTCCAATTGGCAACCAACAACAGCCCCAATCACTTACATGGTGGTGTTCGCGGATTCGACAAGCGATTGTGGAAGTCGACCGTAGCCACGCCAAACGAACATCCACAGCTAAAACTTGAATATCTTTCAGCCGACGGCGAAGAAGGCTACCCGGGTAACCTGCAAGTCACTATGACTTACACGTTGACCGAGAAGAATGAATTGAAAATCGAATACCGGGCAACGACCGACAAACCAACGCTTTGCAATTTAACCCATCACAGCTACTGGAATCTGGGCGGATCGGCATCCAAGAGCATTCTTGATCACCAGTTGCAATTTTACTGCGATAAATTCACGCCCGTCGATGAGACCTCGATTCCCACAGGAGAATTGCAAGCGGTAAAGGGGACGCCTTTTGACTTTACCGCCGCAAAAAGTATCGGCCAGCACATCGAGGCCGATGATCCGCAATTAAAGCTTGGCCGTGGCTACGACCATAATTTTGTGATCACCGGCGAAGCGGGAACGCTGCGCGCGGTGGCACGCGTTTCCGAGGAAAAGACCGGACGTGTGATGGAGCTGCTGACCACGGACGTTGGCGTGCAGTTTTACACCGGTAACTTCTTGGACGGCACCGTAACAGGTCGAAATGGTCAACCGTTTGCTCACCGGAGCGCGATTTGCCTCGAGTGCCAGCGATTTCCTGACTCACCCAACCGAGCAGATTTTCCTTCGGCAGTTCTGCGTCCGGGAGAGGTTTATGAAAAGACAACTGTCTATCGTTTTTCGGCTCAATAAACTGAATGAGCCAATCGTTTGGGGAACGCAAACAGTTTGATGGGGGCGAAGTAAATGTTGGCGGTTCTCTTCATCTGATAAAGCAAACTGAGACAACACATGGCAAACATTCGCGCGAGGCTTACCCAAACAGTCGCGTGCTTTTTGCCTGGGATTTTCTTGATCGGTTTCAATATCGGAACCGGCAGCGTCACCACAATGGCCAAGGCAGGAGCCACGTACGGCATGTCGTTGCTGTGGACGATCGCTGCCTCGTGTGTGGCGACCTATTTCATGATCAGCGTCTACGGCAAGTACACATTGGTTACCGGCGAAACGGCGCTGCAGGCTTTTCGTAAGCACATTCATCCGCTGATGGGAATCCTTTTTATCGTCGCGCTCACCGCCGCGGTCTGCGGCAGTGTCATGGGGGTGATGGGCATCGTTGCCGAAATTTGCCACCAGTGGTCAAAGACCGTCGTCGACGGCGGGATTGCTCCCATCTACTTTGCTGCATTTTTCAGCGCTTTGGTCTACTACATTTTTTGGAATGGGAAAACGCAATTTTTCGAACGGTTCCTTGCCGTCATCGTTGCGATCATGGGCGGCTGCTTCTTGATCAATCTTTTCATCATGCTGCCTCCTCCGATAACGATTCTTCAAGGCATGATTCCCAATATCCCTGACGTTCCAGCGGATGCCGGCAAAGGCCCATTTCTGGTCATCGCTTCCATGGTCGGAACAACGGTGTTCTCGGGGCTGTTTATCATCAGAACAACGCTGGTCAAAGAGGCCGGCTGGACGATCGAGGATCTCGGGCAGCAACGAAACGACGCCATCAAAGGTGTTTGGGAAAACATTACAGATTTATTCGCTGGTTAAATGTTTCAACGAAATTGGCTTTGTGCCCAAGGTTATTTCCTGAGTTGGGCGCGAAGATCTTTGGTCAACATTTGAGCCTGTGTTCTTTCATCTTGGACCGCATATTCGACAAAGCGCTCTGGAGACGTCTCAAAGTGATCAAGCACGATTCGAATCGCAGGGCCAAGTGATTTTTGTTGGCGTAGTTGACCTACGTAGTAGTCAACGGCCTTTATCTTCTTCTCTTTCGCATAGTCGGCAAATACTTCCTTCAGCGCTGCTAGGACGTCTGGATCATCGGCCGGTTTGGTATTCAATACCGCAGCCTGACAGACCGCACCGGTTCCATCATCCGATACTTTTGTCAGTCTAACGGTTCCCAAAACCGTAAGCCCAATCTTCAATCTATCTTTATCATCAGTACCCATTGAGGTTACCGTACAACAGTTGGCAACACTTCCCTCGGCCGCCTTATTTGCGATCACAAAACGGCGGTCACTGAGTTTATAAAACCAGTCAGTTCTGGCTCTGGAACGAGCACTCCATGCCGCCATCTGTTCTTCAGGCGATAGTGCTGGATCGAGTTTTTCAGGCTCCTTGAGACCAGCCAATCCTTTTGAACCGACACTCAAGAACTTCAACCGCTCTGAGAGGTTCTGATTAAGCGTTAGACTGAGCTGTCTTTGTGAGAACTTTAGCACCGAATCGGTTAGCAGCAGGGGATACGACTTCTCTTGGTCAAAAACGAATTGCTCCAAGGGTCCAAATGTGTTGTCTATCTTCGCATCAAAATAATTAGGTTCTTTGTCACGCAAATCTGGAAGGCAAGGCTGAACTTTGATTTCTGAAAGTTCATCGACACTTTGAAAGTGGACCACATAGCTTGGCAATGATTTTTCAGTTGAGCGTCCATTGGAATCCAAACTGCCAGGTTCTTTGTGCCAGTCAATTCCAGCCACCGTCACACGGTAGAAACCATTTTGCAACTTGAAATGCTGCTCTGGACGATTCGCCAATTCGTCCATTTGCGCCTCGCCTGGAAGTCCGTCGCTATTATCAATCGCAACCCATCCGTGTTCTACATGCAATCGAAAATCTACGGCACAACGCTTGTACTTCTCCTCTCGTTGAGTCATTCCTACGGTCGTCATTCGCACGCGATAGCCGCCATCACTGCCGGTCATGAACCCAATCAACCTACCTTCGGCAAGATCTCTTTTGACCGCAAACGGGGCACTGTACCAAGCGATCGGGTGATCGTCATGGTGCGATAGCGAATCAGGATGAAAAACAAGCAGTGTGGCGACGTCAGTGCCTATCCCAAACATCTTTGAGGTTTCGTTGTCCGCAAACACTTTGTTGTGTACAAACAAAACCAACACTAGAAGCAAACAAAGCTGCAACCACCGTCGTTGAATATCCATCGTGCTCCACCGTTTGTAAAAAAACGCGAAATCGCGACAATTATCGTAAAGGATGACAAAAACTTAGAGTAGCCGATGAGCCCACGGACCAAGCGAACCCATAAAACGGGACAATACTCTAAGATAAAGCTGTCAAGCCTCTGCTTTTGCAGCAGTTCCCCGACGAAAATAAAAAGGCCAGGAAAATTTCGCTTCCCCGCCTATAATCTCATCTGCAACTGCGTTCCCTTAACGTTAAGAACGCAAAGAACTTTTTGAAAGCCGAACCTATGTCTCAGTCTCTCGTAAACATCTCATCAATCATGTTTCTGGTTGTTGCCCTGATCGCCAGCACGGCCAATGCCCAGTCATCCACAACGGACGTTCCTGCCGCATTGAACTTCACCATGAAGACACTCGACGGCAAACAGGTCGAGCTATCAAAGTATAAAGGGAATGTGGTCATGTTCGTGAACGTGGCCAGCAAATGTGGTCGCACGCCACAATATAAACAGCTTCAAGCACTGCATGCGCAGTATAAATCCAAAGGGCTTTCGATTGTGGGCATTCCCTGCAATCAGTTCGGCGGCCAAGAACCAGGAAGCGCGTCCGAAATCGCCCAGTTCTGTCAAAAGAATTACGGCGTCGAATTTGACATGTTGGCCAAAGTCGACGTGAAGGGCGAGGACCAGTCCGATCTTTAC
>CAKZVF010000181.1 GCA_937921995.1 uncultured Pirellulaceae bacterium | reverse complement strand
GGTGAAAGACGACGAACGTCGGCGCGGCGAAATGAAAACACAGGTCGCCTTATTCGAGACGGCTCAACAGCAGACCGAGAAACTCCAGCAGTGGTCCGAAGGACTGATTGCAAAATCCGACCAGCAGCATCGGTCCAACGGGAATCTGTTATTATTAATTGCTGCGGGCATTGTCGGTGCGGTCATCGTTTTGTCATTGATCAATCTCTTCACCTGATTTTCGTGTGAGTCTACAAAAGTGTTCAAGAAGTTCTTGCGTAAGATTGTGATCGTTTCTGTTGTTATGGTAATTGGTTTAGCGATGCTAAGTTTTTTCGGCACCAACGCTCCGACGTTGGGCGTTTCTGACGGGCAACTATCGGAGTGCCCCGGCAGTCCCAACTGTGTTTCATCGATGACAAAACTGGAAGATTTTGCGATGGAGCCGATCCCGTTCTCTGATCCCGCGAACTCCCAGTCGGACGAACTGGGCAAGCTAAAACAAGTGATCGCCGACCAATTTCCGCGTGCGAGTTTGATCGACCAACAAGAAGGCTATTTACGTTATGAGTTTCGCACTTTCGTCTTTCGCTTCGCAGACGATGTCGAATTTTTGGCCGTGCCCGAAGAAAAACTGATTCACTTTCGTTCGGCATCGCGAGTTGGGCGGTCCGATTTAGGGCTTAATCGCAAACGCATGGCCAAGATTAAACGGCTGATGGCTCAATAGAGATTCCGCCCCCGCGTCCCGTAGTGGATCTTGTTAAAGATCCCGCCCCGCCTTTACCCGGAAACAGCATCGGCAACGAGGAGGTTTAGCAACACTCCACTACGCGTTCGGTAAGTGTTTGGGCCAACTCACTTCGTCAGAATCAATTTCTCTTGCCGCGTTTTTCTCAAGCGATAGATCTGCCCGTTGTGCTCGATCCAAACCTCGTCGCCGCATCGCGCCAGTGAATCGAACTTGATAATTTTGGGCAGCTCTGGAAATCCCTCCAACGACTCATGAGGCGAGTTCTCCGTTGAGTCCTTCTCATTATCATCAGAAGGTGGAAATTCAGGTTGAGTCTCGTCCGGCATGTTGGATTTTTCGTCTTTGGGCGAATATTCAGCCAGAAATTGCCGAAATAGACTGTTAATGGCTTGAGTGAAGAGGCGACAAACGTAATAATCGCCAACGAGATTGATCGATCAATCTCAATGTACTTTAGTCTTTTTTGACGACGCAGCAAGCCATCTTGGTTTCCTTCTCCGGATCCAGCAGCCAGCCACGCTCGGAAGACCCTCGCCGACTTTAAATTTTACGTCGTGCGAGTCCGTTTGGTTTGGTTCAGTAGGATCCACACAATGAAGAAGTATTCCAAAAACCGTTCTGCCTTCACTTTGGTAGAACTCCTCGTCGTCATCGCCATCATTGGCATTCTCATCGGCATGTTGTTGCCTGCCGTTCAACAAGTCCGCGAAGCGGCTCGCCGAATCACCTGTGCGAACAACTTGCGTCAAATGGGTTTGGCTACTTTGAATTTTGAGTCCAGTCACTCAAAGCTGCCTGCATCTTGGAAGCCTCCCGTTGGAGTCACCTTTGGATCCAACAGCGAAAGCGTCAACGGCTGGTCCGCACAAGCCCAAATCCTTCCCTTCTTGGAGCAAGGTAATCTTGAGAGCCAGATTGATTTCAACTTGGACTACAAGACAACGCCTGACGTCAACATTGGCGGCGAAACGGTTGCGATGCCGTCGGCACGTATTCCGATCTATCAGTGCCCCAGCGAACCCAACAGCACAACGCGTTTTGACTCCAGTGGCGTTGCGATTCACCATCCTTTGAACTACGCCTCCAACGCAGGGGACTGGTTTGTGTTTGATCCTGCCAGCAATCGTTCTACCCAAGGAGCTTTGGCCGTTAATCGTCGTATTTCGATCGGCGCGATCACCGACGGTACCAGCAACACCATGCTTTTTGGAGAAGTGAAAGCCTACACTCCTTATTTCCGCAACGCCGGTCAAACCGGAGAAATTGCGATGCCGACCACGCCAGCCGAAGTGGTCGCGATGGGCGGTGATTTCAAAACCAATACAGGGCACACAGAATGGGTCGACGGTCGCTGCCATCAAGCGTCTTTCACAGCGACCTTTCCCCCTAACACGAAAGTCCTTTATACCGACAGCGGTAGCGGACAAGAAGTGGATGTTGACTGGACCAATCAACAGGAAGGCCTTTCCACCACAGCCCGCACCTACGCAGCGGTTACCGCGCGAAGCTTCCATAGTGGCGGCGTCAACGTTTGCCGCATAGACGGTTCGACTGGTTTCCGCAGCGATGATGTCAATCGTGTGACTTGGCAAGCCTTCGCCACACGCTCCGGTGGCGAGGTTTTGGGCGAATTTTAATTTCGACCTAATCCTGCTATTTTCTCATCAGCCGGTAAGTATCCTAATGCTTGCCGGTTTTTTTCATCGATAAAATGCGGGGTCGTAGCGGGAAACGAAAAACGATACGATTTAAGCTCTTCAAATATTCACATTGCGGCGAATTCGAGATGACCAAAAGTAAATTAATTTGGATGAATGGCGAAATGATCCCTTGGGAGAACGCCACCGTTCATGTGATGGCTCACGCGCTTCACTACGGAACCAGCGTCTTCGAGGGGATTCGTTGCTATGAGACGAAATCCGGCCCCGCGATCTTTCGCTTAGACGCCCACATCCGAAGGTTGGCCGATTCGGCCAAACTTTATCGAATTGAGATGCCTTTCACGGGCGCCCAAATAGCGGAGGCCTGTCACCTGTCAATTTCGGAAAATGGCTTGACCAATGCTTACATCCGGCCGTTGATCTTTCTGGGGGCCGGTTCCTTAGGCGTCGTGCCCAACGCTGATGTTCCGGTCGATGTCATCGTTGCCGCGATCGAGTGGGGTGCGTACTTGGGCGAAGAAGGCATGACCCAAGGCATCGACTGCTGTGTATCGTCATGGAGCCGCACCACCAGCGCCGCGATCCCGGTGCTGGCCAAAGCCGGCGGTCACTATCTCAACGCGAACTTGATTGGCGGCGAGGCCCGTCGCAACGGTTTTACCGAAGGCATCTCCGTATCCGCGAGCGGCACCATCAGCGAAGGCTCCGCTGAAAACATTTTCATCGTCCGCGACGGCGTGATCTACACGCCGCCATTGGCCGCATCGATCCTTGGCGGCATCACCCGCGATTCGGCGATTCTCATCGCCAGAGACATTGGCTACGAGGTCGTTGAACAACAGCTGCCACGGGAGATGATGTACATCGCGGACGAGATGTTCATGACGGGTACCGCCGCCGAGATCACGCCGGTCCGCAGTGTTGACCGGATCGAAATTGGGTCCGGGTCGCGCGGCCCGATCACCGAAAAGATTCAATCGGCGTTTTTCGGTTTGTTTGATGGTTCCACAACTGACAAATGGAATTGGCTAAGCCCTGTAACCGTCTGAGACATTGGGCAGTAGGGCCTGTTCCTACTGGCCGCGTGCAATGGTTGGGTCTCGGCCCCACGGAGACCGCTATTCAATAATGGGGCGGCTTCTCATCCTCAAGACTGCGCTGCTCGGGTGATTCCGATGCCGTACTAACTTTCTCCGTCAACCGCCTGAGGGCGGTGAGCACTTGGTCAAGCTTTTCAGTATTATCGAGAACTGCTTTTTCCAACGTTTCAAGATCGTGCTGCAGATGAGCTACTGACATCTCGAGATCTGTTGCTCGTTTTTCTAAATCCGCCATGGTAAGTTTCGTCTATTTTTCCAGCGGTGCAAAACCGCTGTCTGTAATTGATTGTTTCAATTGATCGAGATCAAAATCACCGGTCACGACCGCGCGATTCTCTGCAAGGCTAACGCGCACCGAACTGACACCAGAGACATTTTTCATCGCCGATTCTAGCTTCTGGACGCAATTGCCACATGACATTCCATCAATTTTGATCGTTGTCTCTGTCGCATCAGATAAATCAATGACACTACTACCGAGTCGACGCTGCGCTCTTTCGTAAACGAACATCCCGACCAGCCCCAGCACGATCAGCGATGCCAACTGCGCCCACCACGTCGTGGTGTCATGGACATGGGCCGCGCCACCCAAGGTCGGAACAGCAATCAACGAATTAAAAAGATAAGCCGCCAACATGCTACCGACAATAATCGTCGTCATGTAAATGGCTAAAGACCGGACGCCTAAATTGGAACGAATGGCTCCCATCGTCGCGATATTGGTTGCCGGACCAGCCATCAAAAAAACTAACGCGACCGCCGGCGGCAATCCCGAAGCGACCAGCGCCGCGGCAATAGGAACCGACGCCGTGGCACACACGTACAGCGGCACCGAAAAAACTAGCACCAGTAACATCGCGGGAAACAACCCCCATTGATTAATTCGTGCTGTCAACGGCTGAATGTCAAACTGATTGATTGCTGCCGAAACCAAGATCCCGACGACCAACCAAATCCAAATAGAACGTAACATATCGATCGCATGAGGAATCAATTGCCCCCAACTGCGGTTCTCTGACTGGGTATGGTCATGTTGATGAGCATGATCATCGCCGCATGAAGGGCCAACTGTCTCCGACAAACGATCGGCTGGTTTTCGATCAATCCAGATTCCACCGAGAATCCCCATGACGGCGGCCGACACCAATTTGAAGACCGCAAACGGCCATCCGAAGAACGAAGCGCTCACCAAAACGGAATCGATGCCCGTTTGCGGGGTACTGATCAAGAATCCGACCGCCGCTCCGCTGCTGGCTCCGTCCTTCTTCAGCCCGATTCCAGCGGGAATCACCCCGCATGAGCACAAGGGCAGAGGCACGCCAATGGCCACGGACTTCAATACTCCCGAAAATCCCCGCAGTTTCTGGCGCACAAACTTCGATGGCAAAATGACATGCAACAGCCCCGACAGGAACATTCCCAGCAGCATCCACGGGGAAAGCTCGCAAAGCGTGAACCAAACTGAATTGAGAAAGCTCAACATGAAAGGAAAGCTCAACATTAGTGACTAATTGTGGGGCAACGGACTATCTACGAGAAAACAAGCTCAAGCGTTATACTTTACCTGTATCAATTGTAACCGCATACCATCGCAGCCCTTCAACCGGCTCAGAATAAATGAGTGCTTCGAAATCATCAAACGCTACCAGCACGGCCCCGACACCTAAAGTGCACAAGCTACTCCAATCGTTGGTTCAGCAAATCGCAAAACCGATGAAACTATCGCGTGCCGATCATTCTCCGATTCCGGACTATGACGTGCTGGTCGAGATTATTCACACGCTGCGGAAGATCGTCAATCCGCTGGTCCAATGCGAAGAAACCTGCGCAGACGAATTGAAATTGCGGCTTCAACGACAATTAGAGTTCACGCATTCCAACCTATCGAAACA
>CAKZVF010000180.1 GCA_937921995.1 uncultured Pirellulaceae bacterium | reverse complement strand
CTTGCTCAGAACCCTCTTGGTCTCCGTCTTGCCCTTGCTCTTGATCTTGATCTTGACTTTGGTCGTTTTGAGATGAATCAGATTCCGTGTTTGAGTCGTCCTTCTGTTCTTGTTCAGAATCCTCCCGTTGATCCTGATCCTGCTGACTATTTTCTTCAGCTTCCTCATCCCTCAACTGCTTAATCAACTTGACTGCACGTTCAAGGTTTTCCCGCGCATGTGCGTGGTTTCGATCAAGGCGAATCGCGCTTCGATACTGAGCAATTGCTGCTTCCAGTTCTTCAATTGCAGCGCTGGCATTCCCCTTCAAACTCAGTGCCTTGGCGAAATGGCAGTTCCCCAAGTTGTAGCGACTGTCCGCTGCGATTCGATCGTTCTCGGATTTGGCTGACTCCGAAAACAAGGCACGTGCCGCCTCCACATCTGAATTTTCGTAGTGAGCGATGGCCAAGTTATAATTCAGGGCATCACGTTCGTCTTGCGACGCGGTTTCGATTTGCCCAAACGCCTCAATTGCATCCTGATAATTCTCAGCACGCACCAGATCATTCGCCGCGTTGATCTGGTGGGCGACCGTTTGGTTTGATGAAGGCTGGGCAGGTTGAGCGTTCACGACACTTGGCCAAAATGCCAACAGCATTACCGCTACCGTGGCCGCCACTTTTGCTCCAGATTTTGATTCCAATTCCGTTTTCAATTGTGTTGTAGATGCTGATGTGCTCATCGCCGCTGCCTCAGCCCCAGGCTCATCTTTTGTCCTTGAACGTTTTTGAACGGGCATCGTCGATAGCCAGCCATGAACCATTAGGCACACCAACGCCGGAAAGGCAAACCACTGAAAACGTGGAATGAACGCATTGATTCTGGCCGTTTCGAATTCTGACTTCTCTACGTTTGCAATGTAGTTGTGGTAGACGTCCGCCATATTCACGCGTTTGGTTCCCGCAGGAATGTAGGCCGCCTGAGTCTCGGTTGCGATTTGCCGAAGAATGCTTCCATTGAGTTTTGACCAAACCTGTTGCCCTTGATGTTCAACGAACTGCCCCAATTGTTTTCGATCTTGGGGAATTCGTGCTCCCTTGTCCATGTCGCCAAGCCCTACCGTGAAGATCCGCATTCCGCTTTCATCGAACAGTTCCTTGGCCAGCGCGACCGGTTTGCTCTCTTGATCTTCGCCATCGGTGAACAACACCACCGTTTTGTGATCATTGGTCTTAGAAAGGAATGCGTCCGCAGCGGATCGAATCGCAACGCCCAACTGCGAACCACCTTTTGAGACCGTCTCCGGCCCAACCGAATCAAGCTTCTGGCGGAAGTCGTTGTAGTGATTCGTTAGCGGCACGGCTTGTTTGGCTTCTCCCGCGAACACAATCAATCCGATTCGGTCGCCCGCCATCTCGCCAACCATATCTTTGATCTGTTGCTTCGCCCGCGCCAATCGGTTCGGCCGCGCGTCCTCTGCCAGCATACTGCGCGAAACATCTAATGCGAAAACAACTTCCAAACCTTTCTGCGGTACCGTCCGAGTCGTCTTGCCCCAGCGAATATCCATACTGGCCAAGACCAACAAAATTATCCCGACAAGCAAAAACATCGCGGAGCCCCAATCGCGGATCGTGCTTCGCGCCGTCGGTTGGACGCCAAATTTTGCCAGCGCCGTTCGACGTTTCCAGCCGCTGAATCCAATCAGCAACAAAACAACCGGCACCAACACCAGCAGCCACGCCATCTCAGGTTTTCCAATTTCGTAGTCCATTTGAATTCTCCTATGCGGTTTCCTTTAACCAAGAATTCTCCAACACGACGCTGGTCGTTAAACACAATAACGCGATCCACAACGTCGGCCACAAGTAAACAGCACTACTGCGGTACGACTGAACCGCCAGTTCACGGTAGTCGACGAAATTTTCGGTTTCGACTTTTGTTTTTTCCAACAAGTCAATCTCTTTGTAGATTTCAGTCAGCGAATTGGTGTCAACGGCGCGAAAAAACTTACCACCGGTGACCTCTGCCACCTTCTTCAAAGTCACTTCGTCAATGTTGACCGGCATCATGCGAATCCTTTGACGGCCTGAAAAGGGATCGCGTACAGGAATCGGAGCCTGCCCTTTGGTGCCGACACCGATGGTGTAGATTTTAATGCCAAGCGTCTGAGCCAATTCCGCGGCAGTTACCGGATCAATCTCGCCGGCCGTATTCTCGCCATCAGTCAGTAAAATGATGATCTTACTCTTAACCTTCTCCGCGCGGTTTTCGTCCAGCGCCGTCAGTTTCTCAACCGCCAGCGCGATCGCATCACCGATCGCTGTGCCATCTTCACTGCGCTCGGTCACGATTTCAGTTTGGTTTAGACTTGTCGTCAGAAATCCATGATCGAGCGTCGGAGGCGTGACGCCATCAGCGTAACCAGCGAACGTGATTAGACCGATCAAATCGCTCATCCGACCATCCAGTGATTGGTCACCGGTCACGAATTTCCCAGCGACGTTCTTGATTGCCGTCAGTCGATCGACGTGCTGGTCTGCGATCTTAAAATCCAGTGCCCGCATGCTGCCGCTTCGATCGACCACCATTTCGATAGCGATGCCCTCGCTGTCGGTGATCGTTTGCTGACGACCTTCGCGCGGTCGCGCCAGACTGATGATCACAAACAGTAGCGCCAGAAGAAACAAAGCGCGCGGCAACCAAAGCAGACGCTGCCGCAGCGTTGGCGTCATCTCATCAGCGAAATCTGTGTTGCTGAACGAAACACCGTCGCGGTGCCCGCCGGAGAAGAAACGCCACATTAGAACCGGCAACAAAAGGATCAGCAAAAGCCACCAAGGTGAATGCAACATTACGCTTGCCCTCCAAACGAATCGAGCCCTTCGACGACTTCGGTCGCTAGAGAAAGCAAGCGTTGGGTGTCGTTGCCGGAGACATCAAGCCCGCCAAACTTCACCCTTTCGGAGGTCTCCAGCAACTCCTTCACTCCCGCGAGTGACTCGTCGATCCCCAAAGCGTTCAATTCCGTAAGAACCTGGTCGATCGGCATACTTTTGGCCGGAAAACCGAAACGCTCATCAATAAACTGCCGAACAATCGACTCGGCTTCATTCAAATCGCGCGTCACTTTCAACTTCCTCAATGCCCAGACCTTCGCAGCGACCTGCTGGCTTGTCCTTTGTTTGAGAAAAAAGGCACCACCGGCCAGCGCTAAAACGATCGCCCCCGCGATGGTCGCAAGCCAAAACCCTTGATTTGATTTTGAGGCGGGTACTGGAACATCGTGCAGGTCCGCTACGCCCTGAAATTGAGTCAGTTCGGTGTTCGGTTCGACAATGCTGGCGACTTCGATCGGGATGGGTTGTGTTCGACGGATTTGGGACGACTGTCCCGGCAACTGGACGGCGATTTCGATCGGCGGGATCTCCAGCCGTCCGGTGTCGAGCGTTTCCAGAGACAACTTGAGCCTCCACAAACGCTGACCCTCACTTTGATTCGCTTGATTTCCCAAAGGAACGTCAAGTGCCCGGTTGGTCTTGATGATCTCAAAGGGGCCAAGTGTTTTCTTAATCTCAGGAAATGAAACGCGTGTTCCATCAGGAGCGATCACTTGAATGTTTAAGTCGAACGGATCAGCGATTTGAACCACATCACGACTAACCTCAGCAGTTACTTCGACGTCTCCGGCCGCCTGACCTGTTTGCGCATTAACGCGGATCGGACCTATTAAAAACGCAATCCCGATGCAGCAACCAACCCATCGAAGCAGGTGTTTTATCTCAAAATAATTCATCGCTGCTCCCGGCTGTGAAAGTAGCGTCGCAGACGGTCGGCGATATCCGTTCCGGTCGTTAATTGCAGAGGCTCCATTTGCAGTTTCCGAAACATACGGGCACGAGCTTCTTCTTTTGAACGAAAAATTGCTTGGTACTTCTCACGGTTTCGGCGACTGGAAGTATCGACCGAAACGATCCTTCCCGACTCGCTGTCGCGCAACCGCACCAGCCCGACGTTTGGAATTTTTTGTTCCAGCGGATCACTAACGACGACGGGAATAATGTCGTGGCGACGTTTGGCGACCTTCAAAACGGACTCAAACCCCTGATCGAAAAAATCACTGATCAGAAAAACGACGCTGCGACGTTTACACGTCCGGTTCAAGTGCTCAATCGCATTACGGACGCTCGTCCCAGATCCAACGGGATTGCAATATAGCAGTGCGCGGATGATGCGCAGCACATGCCGCGCTCCTTTTCGAGGCGGAATCGACTTCTCGACTTCTTCGCTGAACAGCGTCAGGCCGACTTTGTCATTGTTTCTGACCGCCGACATCGCCAGCGTCGCCCCCACTTCGGCGATCAGTTCCCGTTTGGTCTGCGATTGAGCCCCGAAGTCGATCGAGCGGCTCAAATCGACCAACAACATCACCGACATCTCGCGTTCCTCACGAAACAGTTTGATGTACGGCTGATCGCTACGGGCGGTGACGTTCCAATCAATCGAACGCACGTCATCGCCAATTTGATAAGGCCGAACTTCTTCGAACTCGATTCCACGACCTTTGAACGCCGATCCCCACGACCCCGCCAGCAATTCGTCAACTTGATGCGCGCTGCGAATCTGGATACGTCGGATCTTTTGGAAAACTTCTTTGGGAATCATCAGTCGTTGATAAGCTTTGGCAAATTGCGATTAGAAACTCGAACCAGCGCGATCAGGTCGGACTCCGCCTTAGGGCATAGGAATCCGATTAAGGATCTGAGAAACGATCGACTCCGACGTGATCTCCTCCGCTTCGGCCTCATAAGTCACTGCGACTCGGTGCCGCAAAATGTCAAGCGCCAACTCACGCACGTCGCTGGGCGTCACATATCCGCGACCGGCTAAGAAAGCATTGGCCCGGGCGGCCAAGGCCAAATTGATCGTCGCCCGCGGCGAGCCACCGTATTGAATCATCGGTGACAGATTCATCCCATAGGATTCTGGCGAACGCGTTGCCATGACTAAGTCAACGATATAACCTTCCACTTTTTCGTCGACATGAATCTCATCGACAATCGCTCGTGCGTTCAGAATTTGTTCTGGAGAAGTGACGGCCTGAATGTCAAACTTGGTTGAAGTCTTGCTCATCCGACGAAGGATCTGTAATTCCTCTTCTCGATTGGGGTACTCAACAACGACCTTGAGCATGAAACGATCCATCTGCGCCTCGGGCAGGGGATAGGTTCCTTCCTGCTCGACCGGATTTTGAGTGGCCATCACTAAAAACGGGGCATCAAGCTTAAACGTCTCCGCGCCGATGGTGACTTGTTTTTCCTGCATCGCTTCAAGCAACGCGCTTTGGACTTTGGCCGGGGCGCGATTGATTTCGTCAGCGAGAATTAGATTGGAGAAGATCGGCCCTTTTTGCACGACGAAAATTTGATCTTGGGGGCGATAAACTTGGGTTCCAATCAAGTCGGCCGGGAGCAGATCGGGCGTAAACTGAATCCGTTGAAAGCCCGTATTGATCGCTTTGGATAGGCTCGCCACCGCCGTCGTCTTTGCCAGCCCGGGCACGCCTTCGATCAACAAATGCCCGCCGGTCAAAAGCCCGATCAACATCCGATGGACCAGATGCTCTTGGCCGACGAGGACGCGATTGACTTCGGTGATGATCTGACGCAAAGGCGTGCTGGCCAGTTGCACTTTCTCTGAAATTTCTTCAATTTGTTGATGTGTGGACATGGTCTTCGAATCGTGTGCTGGAAAATTTGATATATCGCTTCAGAATACGACCGTATAGTCGCGCTGACAGGCCTTCTTCCCCGCGAATTTTTAAGCGCAATTGCGAAAAAAATCGCCAGGCTGTCAAAGCACGAGGCATCGTTCCCCTTTTTTACCAGCTCTGGCAAAAATGAACGACACCACATCGCGGGCGCTGAACCGAGATGATCACGCGCGGGCCCATGGGGATTCGGTTCATGGCGACAGTGGATCGTTGGTAATGAGAAGAAACACCACTTCCGCGATGCGATCTGTGGTACTCGTCGCCGTCAGGATCGTGGCGAATCGTTTTCGACTAACCGCCAAGGTTAAGAGTCTCTATGAACGAAAGGATGTTCAGTTTCGTTAAAGATGAGAACAAGCGTTCACTTGGTCTGTACGCTCAACTCTTGAAACGCGGTGTTCTCGCCGCCGCCGGCGTCGGAAATCGGAGCAACAGCCCAGACGATCCAGCGAAATTTTCCCAACGTGTTGCCCTCGGTCGCGCGAATCGCTGCCGCCGTGAACTGCTCGTTTGAGTTTTCGGTGTCCACTGTTCCCAATAGCTTGAAGTTACTTAGTTTCCAACCGGGATCTGAGTCGGAATCACTTCCGTAGATCGCGAGGTTCTGCCTCCCTCGGGTTTTCGATTTCCTGCACGACCAACTGGATACGGACGTCACGGGTTGAATGGAACCGAGATCCATTTTGTAGGCACCGCTACGAATGCCATTGGGGAAAATCGGTCCGAAACTATTTTGGACTTCACCATCGGTCAACGATGTCAGCGGATCGTTTTTGGTCGGGTGATTTGCGGTGACTTTGCACGTCGACGCGGCCGGTAACGGGATCTTTGCAAAGGAATCTAACTTGGCAAAGGACTCAACGACTGCCTCGGCTCCGGCCGATACGAAAGGCTCCACCGCCGGATGCTCTGCCGCTGCATTGCCGTCAAGATCGACTTTTTTCGTTCCCTTGAGCGCTTCGTCCTCGTCCAGCGTAATTACATTGGGCGTGTGCTGATTTTCGTCGGTAACGATTTCAAATGCCCAAGCGTGTGTGCTTTGGCCAAGATCACTTGGCGGATCAATCTTCATACCGGCGGGCGTCATGCTGAAATTGACGGTCGCGTCAGAACCGAGCAATCGTACAGACTGTACCTTTTCCTGATTCCATCCCGCGGTGCCGTTAATGACAAAAGATGCCTCGGGCTTTGCCAGCTTGATCGCGTAGAGCTTTTTACCATTGGTGGTAAACGCGAGTTGGTCTTCCTTTTGATCCGATTGTTTCCAGTAGCGCGAACCGTAGATGGCCTCGCCGTTGATCGCCAACCACTGTTTCATCGCCATCAGTCGATCCAGCTGCGGCTGAGGAATCGTACCGTCGGACTTAGGCCCGATGTTGATCAAGAAATTACCATTGCGGCTGATGACTTCAACCATTTCGTGAATAACGCTTTCGATACTTTTATACTTGTCACCTTCTAAGTAACCAAACGAAGAACCAAAGGTCGTACAGCTTTGCCACTTGGGACCGATGACTTTTAGTTTCAAGTTATCCTTCTCCAGACACCCCACGCCCGCGGGCCAGTTTCGGTTTCCCCCCTTGTTGTTCACATAAACGTCCGCGCCGCGTGCCGCACCGTCGTTCATGAAGTCCGTAATCATCCCACGGACTTGATCGTCGAAGTATTGAATCTCCGGCCGCGCTTTACCTTTGCGGACGTTGTTACCGTCACGTGTGTAGATCGGAAAATCATCCACCCACAGCATATCCGGTTGATATTTCTTCTGGATTTCTTGCCACCGAGCCACATAGTCATCCACGAAAGCCTTGGTCGTCCCGAAAGGCCCATACAACGACGCCGCCTCGGGCGCACGTTTGATTTCCTCGGCGATCATCGGCAGCGGCGTCGCGTTGACCACGTAGAGTTTTTCCGCGAAGAACGATTGATGGCGTTCGCGATGATACGACGGAGCGAATTTCAAGCCTTGCTTTTTTAACGCCTTGCCCAGATCGCCGACCAGATCGCGTTTGGGTCCCATGTCCATCGCGTTCCACGGCGTCAAATCGGAATCCCAGTTCGCCCAACCATCATGATGCTCGGCCGTCATCACACAGTACTTAAATCCAACCTCGGCAAACAATTTCGCCCACGCGTCCGGCTCCCAGTTCTCGGCCTTAAAGTCTGCCAGGATATCCTTGTAACCGAACTCCGGAGGCATCGCTCCCCAGCGCTGCTTGAGGATCGGGAAGTAGTGATCCGGATCGCGGTACATCAACTTGGGAACGTGTTCGGCGTAGCCACGATTACCTTTGCGGTATCCGATCGCGCTGTAAGGCCCCCAGTGTATGAAGATGCCAATCTTACCGTCGTCAAACCAGGCCGGCACCGGCATCTTCTGCAGAGATTCCCAGCTTCCATCATAGGGTGCCGTTTGTTGAGCTTGAACAAATCTGGCAGTAAACAGCATTGGCAGAAACAGAAAGATGGCCAGAAAAAATGGTTTGTGTGTACTCATCGTTTTTTGAGCTCTTTCTTACTGGAGTGTTTAGCCAACATCAATTGTGTTCGCCTTCAACTGACAGAGGTTCTCTTCGATTTGGGTGATCCAACGAACTTATCGGCTTCATGTCCCGCCTCTGCGTCGCTAAGATAAACGTCAGGTTTTTGGGGATTGTACGTCGCCGATGAGTTTTTGACGCGTTTAATTTTGGGATAGGCTTGACCGAACGCTGGAAAACAAGAAAGTCCCTGATCTTACGCGCTAAGGATCCCGATGATTCTCAGGCGTGGGAAGAGTTCGTTCAATACTACCAGCGATTCATCTTTCACGTTCTTCATCGGATGAACGTTTCTTCGGCCGATTTTGATGACCTTGTGCAAAATGTTCTGCTCAAGCTCTGGAAAAGCATCGCCGGTTATGACTCGACCAAGGCCCGGTTTCGAACATGGTTGGGCGTAGTAGTGCGCAACGCCGTTTATGATCAGTTCACAGAAACCAAACGCCAAAGAGCACTCTTGGAACAAGAGATTGAATCGCTGAGGATGCTCGAACAACAACCGGCCTCCGAAATTGAACAACTCGTCGAAGAAGAATGGGCCGATTACGTCACCAGTATCGCGCTCCGGCGCATCGAGAAACTTTTCTCTGCGGAATCCGTCCAATCGTTCACGATGAGCCTCGACGGAACCTCCGCGCAGGAAATTGCCGAAGCACTAAATCTGACGGTCGATTCGGTTTACACGCTCAAGAGTCGCGTTAAGGCTCGGTTCATTAAAGAGATCAAAGCCGTCATCGACGAGCTGGAGGGTTGAAATGGACGAAGAAAATACGCGCCCAAATCTCAAAAAACCAAACTCAAACTTGGCAGACTTCTACGACATCGCCCAAGACTATGGCAGCGTCGACGAAAAGGAACTCAGCCCGTCCCTGCATGCGGTCTCGAAGATTACCCAGCGCTATGAATCGGCAGAATTTTTAGCCAAAGGCGGCATGAAGGAGGTCTACAAAGTCTACGACGCGCGATGCAAACGAGACGTCGCGATGGCGACGTTGCACAAAGATGCCCCGCTTGAATTGTGCGACCCGCTGATTCATGAGGCGTGGCTGACGGCGCAGTTGGATCATCCAAACATTATTACGATCCACGATGTCGGTGTTGATTCGCAGAACCGTCCGTTTTTTACGATGGATCTCAAGACCGGCGATTCTTTAGATCAGTTGTTGAAGAAACTTTATGATGGCCAGCCCAACGTCTCCGAGCGGTACCCGCTTACCAGTCTGTTGCAGATCTTTCTGAAAATCTGTGATGCGATCGCCTATGCTCATTCAGTTCAAGTCTTGCATCTGGATCTAAAACCCGCCAACATTCAAGTTGGCCAGTACGGTGAAGTGCTGGTGTGTGATTGGGGGCTTGGAAGAATGCACAAGCCCGACAACGAAATCGAAATCGAACGGCTGCTGCTGCATTCGGATCTGCTAAGCTCCGACACATTGTTTGGCGAAGTCAGAGGAACGCCAGGTTTTATGGCTCCCGAGCAATTTGAACAGAACAAAGATCGAGACGCGCGCACAGACATCTATCAACTCGGTTGCATCCTCTACGCTCTTCTTACTCGGCGGTGTCCCCTGGAGGGAGATCCCGAAGATGCTTGTGCGATTACGATGCACGGGGAGATCACACCGCCACGCCAACGCGCGCCTAAACAAAATATCCCCGCCAGTTTGGAAGCGGTTGTATCAAAAGCGATGGCCGTTGATCCAAATGAGCGTTATCAATCCGCCGACGCGCTGGCGATGGAAGTCAGTCGATATTTGACCGGTTTTGCCACCCAAGCCGAAGACGCCGGTGCGCTGACGCAGATTGGGCTTTTGTACAAGCGTAACAAACGGTTCTGCTGGACGGTGATGAGTGCGGCGTTGGTTTTGTTCGGCGGTGCGGTGTGGTCGTATGGGTCCTTGGCAGCCAAAGAACGCATGGCGTCCTCGGCGCGAAAAAACGCCGAACGTACCTTGGCCTTATACGAAGCCGGTAGAGACGAGATTGACAAACTCTCGGTACAGAATGCGGAATCGGTCGAACGAGCGGTGATTGAAATGCACTTGGCCGCTGACATGGTAACGCCAGAGAAATTGTTACGTGCTGCTTTGAAAGCCGATCCTGAAAACGGGGCGTTACTACGCGCGATGGGCGAACATCTTTTTTATCGTGCAGCGATTCAATGAGGCAACCGAATATTTAGATCAGGGTGAAAAGCGCGATGAGTTTCCCGACCAATTGATCTCGGACATCGCACATGGGTATGCCCGAATAAAACCCGATGATGACCAGCCACTGAGCACTGACCAGATGGTGGACCTCTTGCGACGCATTGACAACTTTAATGGTTTTGAAGCCATGATCGTTTTGAACGACCAGAAGGTCCGCGCGGATCCTCATCGGCGAGCCAGAATCATCGAAGAACACCTCCGTTCGATCAATCCACAGTGGAGCGATGGTTGGTTTGAGTACGACTTTGCATCCAGCCGACTGCGGCTTGGAGGCAAGGGATTAAAGTCGCTCTCCGAATCCGGCAGCATTCTGTCCGGTCTTCAACCGCGCATGTTGGACATCAGCGGATCCGAAATAAGTGCGCTGTGGAAGGAAGGAGGCTACGCCATCGAAACGCTTGATGTGCGAGAGTGTCCGTTGACGGGGCCTGAGTTCCTGCAGCGTTTTTTGCATCTGAAGACACTGATCATCAGCCCCAATCAATTCACAAAGGATGAACTTGAGTTCCTTCCGGCTTGGGTGGAGGTGATCGAGCGAACGGGAACGTCTGCAACGGAGCTATAGTTGACGTTTTTTTTCTTAAGCGAAACAGCCGCCGAAATCCCAAAGGTACTTCTTCGGGGGCAAACAACACGCAATTTTGGCAATGACGTGCCGCCCAAAGGGCTCGGTTTGTTAGCGGCATGGCGCTAGCCGCTGGTTCGTAGGGTCGGGTTCTCCCGACGCCTCTTCTCTTCACTCCGCCACCCGCGGCTAGCGCCCTGCGGCTAACACCGCGCCGCGCGAAGCAAACATCACGACGCAAAACCTAAGTGAAATCAGCCACAAAGTCCGGTGGTTTTGCAGCCCATCTGCAGCTATTTCAAATTAGCCGCGTCGAAGATTCAACTCGGGTTTTACTTACGAAAACGGCGTTTTAGATACAGGTCGCACCCATGCGGAAGAATATTTTCAAATTCTCGTTTAGATCAGCACCCCGACGATCGTATCCGTAACTGCAAATGGAACTTGGGGTCAGCAATGCAAGCTCAGCCACGCCAATTTGACTTGCTTCCCCAAACAAATCGTCCTGGCCCGATCGTGGTCAGTGGTTCTCACTTTTGATCCCTATGGAGCAATAAGATGAAACTTACCATCGACGCGCTGAAAAAGTTGTTATCGCAGTCTACCACCACGCCCGACAGTAGTCAGATCTCAAATTCTAAATCGCGATTGCCGCGCCGAAGACGCGGAAACCGAAAACGCCGCGCCCAGCAAACCCTTGGATTCGAAACGCTGCAACCACGCACCCTATTAGCAACCTTCGCAACAACAGACGGAGCGTGGTCCGATCCTGCCACATGGGACAACGGTGTTCCCGATACAACTCAACGCGCCATCATCAGTCAAGGCATTACGGTGGAACTCGACGGGGCGCAGAACGTGGCCAAAGAATTAGTCATTCAAGGCAACCTGATCGTCACCGAAGACGCAGCCGTCCCCGAAAAGACACTCGACACCCGCTGGGTTCACGTCAACAGCGGCGGTTTGTTTGAGGTCGGTTCAGAGGCCGATCGCTATGATGATGCTTCGTTTACGCTGACGCTAAATGGCAATGATCCCGATTCAGTTCATACCATCGAAGGCGTCGGGAAGGATTTGAAGAACAACGACGGATTTCTAATGACCGCAGGGCAGGGGCAGATTCAGTTCTTCGGTGAAGAAAAATTGAGCTTCACCAAACTGGCTGAGACAGCCGAGCCCGCCGCAAATGGCATCCAGACGATCACCGTTGAAAATATCATCGAACGCAATTTCAATAAGGGCGAGATCTCTGGAGACGAGTTCGTTAAATCTGCCGGCGACGATGGTGAGCTGAATTGGGTCGAAGGAGATCAGATTGTGATCGCCAGTTCGTCTTACAATTACACCGAAGAAGAAGTGCGCATCATTACGAATGTGCAGAACAACGGATCAACCACGACGCTGACGCTGGATGAGCCACTCAACTATCGCCACTACGGGGAAATAGAGACCTACGGCAACACAACCGCCGCGGGAACGACGGCCGCTTCGCAGGAGTATTCGATTGACTTGCGTGCCGAAGTGGCGCTGCTAAGCCGCAATATCAAAATTCAAAGTAACCAGGATCCCGACAACAACCCACGATCCAGAGATACCGACGTTGAATTTGGCGATCGTGAAAACGTGGTTTATGAAGCGCGATTCAAAGATGCCAACGGAAATCCAATCCAGAGCAAAGACGTCACTCGAGAGATGGCCGACGGTGACTATACACTGACCACGCGCGCCTCCGAGGTGACCGACGCCAGCGGCAATTTGCTCGATGGCGATGGGGATGGAATCGGTGGCGACGACGCAACTGATAACTTCTTTAGACGATACGGCGACATCGACTTGGATGGCGAGGCTAATTTTCTTGACATCAGTCCGTTCATCGCGGCCTTGACCTCGAATGAATATCGGTTGGAAGCGGATGCCAACGGTGACGGCGTCGTGAACTTCTTGGATATTGCATCATTCATCAGTTTGCTGACGAATTCTTAGTCGTGAATGCGTCGCCGTGATTGGTTCACTGAGATTGGAAGGATTGCTGGCCCCAATGACTCATTCAGGCGATTTTTCCACTGCATTGGCGGGGCTTGGGGCGACTTTGCAATTGACATCGCTAAGAGAAGGGATCTAAGATTTAGGCACTGAATCGAGTGCAATAATTATGCAAGCCTGCGGCAATCGCGACGTAAGATCGTTTGCTGCGACCAATCGTGCTGGCGCTGGTTAGAACTCTCAAAAGCAACACGCCGGGCCCAAGGGTCCGCTGAATTGACCGTTCTGACAATTAGAGCGATCGCCCAAGCACCTATGGAAAGGCATCGAATGAGAGATCCGCGCTTCCTGCTATCTTTTTTGGTCGCAGCGTTCTTCTTCCCCGTTCTGGCGCATGGCCAAATCAATGTGGTTACCAATCCCAGTTCGGTGTCTGTCGCCGCGGGAAGCCAAGCGACGTTTGACATCATCTTAGTTCCGACCGCTGGCGAAACATTTGACGCCTTCACGTTGGCGTTTACGATCGGTGACGGAGGCGCCGCAGTTGGAAACCCTCAGGATGACGACAATTTACTGATTTCAGCAATAGAAATAGGTTCCCTTTTTGACGGCACTGACTTTACCAACGTTGTTGTCGCCGGTGGTATCGGCGAATCGGCCGTTTTGATTAACTTCAATAAAGCCGATGTTTCGAACAACATCTTGGCCGACGGCGTTGTTGTGACAATCACCGTCGATTCCAGTACCGCTGCCGTTGGGGACATGTTCTTTCTGAACACCAATGGTCTGGGACGGACCGCGATCTTTGACGACGGATCACCGCTGGCATTGGCCGCCGGCATCAGGTTGCTTGAGATCGTTCAACCCACGACGCTACTTGGCGATGCCAACCAAGACGGTTTGGTAAACTTCTTCGACATCATCTCCTTCGTTTCCATTCTCGGCAGCAACTCATTCCTTGCCGAAGCCGACACCAACGAAGACGGCATGGTGGACTTTTTGGACATTGAGTCATTCATTGGAATCCTGGCCAGTAATCGCGGCACATGAGCCTTCGCCTGTTTCAGTATTAGTAGACGCCAACAACAAATTCAAACGCAGGTCCAAATT
Source organism: uncultured Pirellulaceae bacterium (assembly GCA_937921995.1). Taxonomy (GTDB): domain Bacteria; phylum Planctomycetota; class Planctomycetia; order Pirellulales; family Pirellulaceae; genus Mariniblastus. The sequence continues at coordinate 4,034 of CAKZVF010000180.1, read as the reverse complement.
TGTTTTTCCAATCCAAAAGCAAGAAGCCTCGATTCGCCAAGCCGGACTTACTCAACTATCAACGGCTATCTCCGCGTGTGATGTTGGCCGGTGACTTAACCGCCTCTGCGGAGGTCCTAAATTTGCACACGCATGTTCCGTCAGAAATATGGAACGAGTCGAAGACGGGGCCTTTTGTCGAAGGACCAACCCAGCGGATTGTCATCAACGAAGATATCGGCGCGGCTGGATCACGTGAGTACGCAGAGCCCTTCGATGCCGTCGTTGCGCTGGCTCAGGGATGCACCGGGACGTTGATCGCTCCCAATGTGGTGTTGTCAGCGCGGCACTGCGGAACAGCGGTCGGTGGAGAAATATTCTTCGGTCCAGACAGCAACAATCCAATTTACACCGCCACAGTTGCGTCTGTGTTCAGACCGGCCGGTACCGGCAGTTTGCTTGACGGCGGCGATGTTGAAATAATAACGCTCACCGCGCCCGTGCCAGCAAACATCGCCACGCCGATGCGTTTGATTGACGCCACCGATGAACTTCAAGGCCAGCTCGCCGCCACCGTTGGTTACGGCTTCAACGGGTTAGGAAATCAGGGGCATTTGAATTCGACCGACGGTTTTCGCTGGGGTGGTGAAAACATCATTGACGTCTACGGCACTCCGGCTGACGACACGGGTTCTAACATCATTTCGACTGACTTCGATGACGGATCCGCCGCAGCCAACACGATTACGGGAAGTGATCCAACGCCGCTGGCGCTGGAGGCAACCACAGCGCCTGGTGATAGTGGTGGTCCGATATTGGTTCGATCTGGTTCTGAGTGGGTGATTGCGGGAGTCCTGTCAGGCGGGACCACCAACACCAGCGCTTACGGCGACATTTCCTGGTGGACTGGAACCGCAATCTATCGCGCGGAGATCGAGAGTGTTGGTGGAGTGTTCGTTGCTGCCGAAGCCGGGGATGTTCGATTCGACGCGCCGTCCTACACCGAGGTGGGAACGATTAATCTGAGCGTCAACGACAGCAATGCCGTGGGGCCGATCACGGTGGTGCTGGAAGTGTCTTCGGGTGATGTTGAAGTTCTTACACTGACCGATCAAGGCGAAGGAACCTATACCGGTTCGATCAATTCCGATGTTGTCGCCGGTAGTTCGGTCGATGGTGTACTGCAGGTTGCCGACGATGACATCATCACTGCGAGTTACTTTGATGCCGATGATGGGAACGGAGCGTCGATCACGGTCAACGCCACAGCGGTCGTGTTCGTCGATGACTTTGGTGACAATGCAGCAGAAGCTACCTCGATTGATTTCCCGCTGAACATTTCAGGCGAGATCGAACAGGCCATCGACCAAGATTGGTTTGGCTTCACAGCTGAAGTTGGAATGCAATACAGCTTCCAAACAGCGTCGGGGTCGCTCAACGGATCAACACTGACGATCTTCGACAGCGCGGGGGCGAACGTGTTGCGGTCAAATAGCGGGCAGATTTCTTGGCTGCCGTCTGTGGCGGGAGATTACTTCATCGTTGTTGAATCCTCCAGCACGGCACTGGGCACCTACCAGTTGACGGGATCAGAGTTTGTGCCTCAAAGTGAAGTTGCGTTTGTCTCGCCTACTTTCCCCGAGACGGGAATCGTTGGCGTCAACCTGTTTGAACCCAACAGCACGGGGCCAGTGTCAGTCACCATCGAATCATCTTCGGGAGACAGCGAAACGTTGACCCTGCAAGCCAATGGTGATTTTGATTACTCGGCCAACATTAACTTGGCATCGGGTGCAGTGAACATTGGCGACGGGGCTCTGCAAGTTTCCGCCGACGACACGATCACCGTTACCTATTTGGATCCGGACGATGGATTGGGAGGAACTTCTACGTCGATGGCGACCGCGACGATCACCGGCGACGATCATGGAGGCAACAGCGACACGGCGACTCCTGTTGCAACGCCGCTGAACATTCAGGGAGATCTTGAAGAGAATTCCGACGAGGATTGGTTTCGCTTCACCGCGACGGCCGGAGTGAACTATGTGTTTGAAACAAGCCTCACCACGCTTTCGGACAGTACGCTTCGTTTGTACGACACCGATGGCACGACGCAACTGGCATTCAATGACGATGGTGGAGCGGGACTTGCTTCTCTGATCACTTGGCAGGCCCCGGCAGACGGAATCTACTTCTTGTCCGTCCAAGCGTTCTCCTCGACTCAAACCGGCACCTACCAGTTGACCGGAGAAGAGAGTAGCGGTGGCGGTGGCGAAGACGATCACGGGAATAGTAGTGCGACCGCGACACCGGTCGCCAACGAGTTCTCGATCTCCGCTCAACTTGAGGAAGCCTTGGACCAAGACTGGTTCAGCTTTTCCACTGTCGCGGGCGCTGATTATGCATTTGAGACAAGCCTCAGTACGCTTTCGGACAGCACGCTAAGTTTATACGACACCGACGGCACGACTCGACTGGTATTCAACGACGACGGCGGGGCAGGACTCGCCTCGCTGATCACTTGGCAGGCCCCGACCAGCGACGTGTACTTTTTGTCCGTGCAAGCATTCAATTCGACTCAGACCGGATTCTACCAGTTGTCGGGGACTTCAACGGCACCGGCCTCCGGAACGATTGTCGGTCGCCATGTGTTCTACGACGGTTCTAGCTTCGACGGAGATGAGGGCGTTCATTCGGCGAATGACGATGCGGCGATCGACTCTGGGAGAACGGCGTTGCTGACCGGCAGCGCTACGTTTGACAACTATACAAATTATGAACACGGAATCACCGGGCTGTTCATTGACGTGGATGCGCTCCCCAGCACGCCCCAAGTTGGTGACTTTGCATTTCGCGTTGGCAACACGGATGATCTGAGCAAATGGGATGTTCTGGAAGTTGAGCCGGACATCTCCGTGCGTTTGGGTGCTGGAGAGTCGGGCTCCGACCGAGTGTCATTGATTTGGCCTGCCGGCACCATCGTCGACCAGTGGATCGAAGTCAGTGTGCTGGCCACAGGTCCCGGAAATATTGTTGGCGTGACAGACGTTCATTACTGGGGCAACCAGCGCGGCGACACCGGAAATTCGGCTGATGATACTACCGTGGACGCGGGTGATGTAAGTCATATCAGCGCACATTTCTCCGGTTTTGGTTTCGTTGAGCCAACTTCGGACTTTGATCTTAATAAAGACGGGCGCGTTGATAGTGGCGACGTCTCGGCTGTGTCGTCGATGTTCTCGGGGTTTTCTCCAACGCTGCAATTGATCACGGCATCAACCCGTGGGCAAAACAATATTGATACAGAAGTGGTCCAAGAGCAAACCAAGGCAAAACCGACGGAGGATCCCACAGAGCGTGAGACTTTCAAAGCGGCAAAGGAAACCGCGATCGCTGATCCTATTGTGGAAACGACACAAACCGATGATCGGCCTTCACAGGTTGAAGATCACACGAACGTGGTTTCTGACTTTGCAGACTCAGCCAACCCCCAGAGCGCTCCGTCAAATCTTCCTGAGACAGGTGTCGTCGATTATGAATCGAGCTTTGTCGGCGACGTTAGCGGACCAAAGATGGTCGCCGCAGACGCTCCGGTTGAATCTGTTCAAGTTAAAGCAACGCCCGGCGCGGCGCTTGCCGACATTTACTTAGACGACGTTGTTGTAGATTTAGCTGCCCTCGACTTCGCAGAGCCAACTTCTCCAGATGTCGACCAAACGTCAACGGACACTTTCAATGCAGTGATTGAAACAGAAGTGGCTCAAATACAACACTTAGAGGCGCTTCCGGTGCACGAAACGGACATGTTCAAGCGCCGCTTAAATCGCGTCCAACGAAGAATCGAACGCTTGGAATCTAAGGACGAACTATCACAAAGGCAGCAGCGACGGCTTGACAATTTGCAAGCCAAAGAAGCGCGGCTGCTTGCCGCTGTCGCTGGACAAAACAGCGAAATTGAATTTGCTGACTCGATACATCGAATCGACGTTGACGATGTGTTCTCGACTTTTCGACGCGACGATTTTCTGCCAGAGGATCTGGCGCAGGGACTAGTT
>CAKZVF010000179.1 GCA_937921995.1 uncultured Pirellulaceae bacterium | reverse complement strand
GATCACAACCAATAACTCAACCAGGGTAAACCCTTCTCTTCCGCTTGAAATCTTCATGATACTCATCTCCAAATATCCGTTTTTTTACTTCCGCCAATCAATGGTTTCGACCATCAATTGGGCGGGAGTATATCGGCCTGGCATGAAGAAATCGTAAGCGCTATATTTAGTTTGAGATTAAATTCGAAAAAGTGGTGGTCGTAAAAAATGGTCTTCGATGCGCAAACCAAAAAGCCAAATTTCCTTGGCGGGTAAAGCAAAACAACCATACTGCCTTCCTCGTTCTTTCGGTTTTCTTTGCTCCTTATTTTCTTTGAACGAGGGTGTCGAAGTTAAGATCGGTTCACATCAATAAGATTGCTTCACATAAACCCAAGACAGAATCGCGACCAAGCGCGGGCGACAAAAAGTGATTTCTGCGCCCTGTTTGGTGCGGATCAAAAGCTGGGCGACGACTTACTCCATAGATACTTAGGAAGAAAATTCAAGAATACATTATCCCCATTCAATTTGTTGGCAGGTAGAATTTTTAATAAAATAGAGATTCGAAATGTCTCTATACTCTTGGGTGAAAATTCTGCAGTTGGCCAATTGGTGTCGCCCACCGATCCGCTTATTGAATCGTACCTCCTTGAAGTGAACTCAGGCATTGTAACCGACCGATAAAATGGAAAAACAATATCAACGCAATTGCCCCAACGAGGCTTCGACTTGCCCCGACGAGCAAGAGCTTCAAGATTTTGTTTCCGGGATACTTGATCCACCATCGGCTCAAACCGTCGCCGATAGAATAGATGGATGCACTGAATGTGGCCTTTTCGCTTCAAAATGTGCGCAAACGACGGCGGCGACTCGCAGCCTGGCTTCCCCTCGCCGGGTTTCTGAAAATCACTCGGAGGAAAGCGACGATTTCGTGGTATCCAAGCCGTCTGATCCCAACGAGTCGGGCCTTGCGTCTGAAACTCAACTCGAACAGCTAAGGGACTACCAGTTGCTCTCCGAGATTGGAGCCGGAGGAATGGGCAAGGTCTACAAGGCCCGTCACTCGCGACTGCGCCGGGATGTTGCCATTAAAGTCTTGCCCGCCAGCCTGCTGGACAATGACGCGGCGATCGCACGTTTTGATCGAGAAATGGAAGCCATCGGTCAGTTGACCCATCCCAACATCGTGCAGGCGATGGACGCGGGCGAGGAAGATGGCAAGCACTATCTTGTTTTGGAGTTTGTCGACGGAGTCGACGCTGGTGAGCTTAGCCGATCCTTCGGTCCGCTACCTGTTGCTGAAGCATGTGAGATCATTCGCCAAGCGGCGTCGGGCCTACACCACGCACATTGTTGCAAGTTGATTCATCGCGATATAAAGCCATCGAACTTACTCGTCTCAATCGACGGAGAAGTAAAGGTCGCTGACCTTGGGCTTGCCCTTCTTCAGCGACCCGGCGGTGAGAATGAGCTGACGATGACCGGGCAGATTATGGGAACACTGGACTATATCGCTCCGGAGCAAATTGAAAACACACACGATGTAGATCCCCGCGCCGATTTGTATAGTTTGGGATGTACCTTTTACCGTTTGCTTGTCGGCTCTGCTCCGTTTGCTGGAACCGAGTATCAAAGCGTGCTGAAGAAGTTGAAGGCCCACGAAAGTGTTGAGCCGGTAGGGCTGCGGCAAATTCGAAGTGACATTCCCAAGCAACTCGAATCTATCGTTCACCAGTTGCTGGAAAAAAAGCCGGAGGATCGTATTCAGTCGGCAGCGGAGCTTGAAAGCGACCTGCTGCCTTTCTCTGTCGATGCGAATCTTGGGCATCTGATTCAAAATCGACCACAGCCTAAATCGAAGGTTGCTTCAGACAACATGCGTACCAACACGCATCAAAGCAACAGTACAACTGGAACCCAATCGTTTGCGGTTGCATCAGAGGCGGCCAGCGAAACCGCCTCATTTGATCTAGATTCCCAATCACGGGGGGAAGCCCAGAAGTCAGAAATTCAAAAGGTACAACAGGTGCCAAAGCGCACCTGGACTAAATGGGCTGCCGCTTTTGCGGTGTGTGCAGTGGGATTGCTGTGGTTAGTTTTGGGTGACCAGATTGTTCAACTCACGAGCAACAAAGGTTTACCTGTCAACAAAGCTAATGACCCAACATTCTTGGAAGACGTGAATACGCCGGCCAATGATCCGACTGGCATGCAGGTAGAGAATGCTCCGACGGCTGAGGAGTTTAGCCCGCCCACGACACCAAAGGAGATCACCGATTTGGTGCGATGGGGATTGCAACAGGGACTGGAGATAGCTACCTGGCCCCATCATTTTAAAACAGAGGATGATCTAAGCGGTATAGAGATTGATCGTGTCGAATGCGTCATCGTCAGCACTGACAAATGCGAAAGTGCGGCGGAAGCCGTCAGTCGTTTTAGCAAACTCTCAAGTTTGCACACTTTACGGTTTGTTGGCAACCGCCAGCTTAACGAAGCCGAAATAGAAGCGGTTCACGCCACGAAAATTCAAAAGCTAACCCTTCAATGTCCGGTTACGGACGAGCAACTCGCGCGAATGCCCAGTACTGTTTCTACCGAATTGAGACTCGAACAACCCAACGTAACCAACGAGACAATTCGGGTTGTAGCCCAAACGTTTCCTCGGCTCAAAAACTTGTGCGTTAACGCCGACCAACTGACGCGTGGCGGACTTGCCCCTCTTGTTAATTTGCCCCTCGAAAGATTGCAGTTGTCTAACTTAAACAGTCCGATTTCGCATGATCTTTTACATTCCGAAAGCTTGACGTTGCTTAAGATTTTGTCCGCCAATGAGGACCCAATCCGTGACTTGACTTTTTCCAATAGCCTTTCGGGTTTGGATCTTTCGCAATCTCCTGTAGAAAACAAGAGTCTGTCAACAATCGCGAACAGCAAAAGTTTGACATGGGTTCGCCTCAAAGGAACAAAGGTTACCAGAGAAGGCGTGGCAGAATTGATGAGGGGCCGCCCAGATCTTGCTATGGAAACCGATTGGTTCGGCCCGGCGTTGGCGAGACAGTCGGGGGCGTACGTCATTAGCTGCGGTGGGGAAGCGATGATTGGATCGGAATGGAAGACCGATCCATCACAGTTTCCTCCAAACAAGGCAGGATTGATCGGAATGAGGGTTGCCGTCAACAAAGACAATGCCCAAGAGCTGGTAAAGATCATTCGAGATCAACAGCCACTTCGACAAATCTTTTTGAAGCTTGAAGCGTCGGAATTTAAAACCGAGCTTTTGAATCAAATCAACGTCCTCCCACTCCTGTCAATTCTCAGCCTTGACGGATTTGCGTTGAGCGAAACCGAGATCTTGAAGGTTTGCGATCAACATCGTTTTCTTCTATCGCTTTATCTAGGCAATTATGAGCTGAACAAGAACATCATTGAGAGAGTTTCCTCACTTCAGAAATTGACATTCTTTCAAAGCTCAAGCCCCAGCTTTGACGACGAAGAATTGTCTATTCTTGAGACTGCGGAGCAGCTTGAGTCGTTAGATTTAACAGGAACCTCAGTCACCAAGAGTGGGATCGAAAAATTTCAAACCGCTGTCCCCAACTGCGAGATAGTTGGGCCGTAGAAATTGAAAAACGACGCGCCAGCGCGATCGGCGATTTCTCCGTCGTCTCAACAAAGATCCTATAAAAGGCCGCTTTACAGAAACTGCCAAAGCAAACATAAAGAAGATCACTTTCCAGAACCGATAATGTGCCGGTTTATTTTACTAACTCGATCGCGTCGAAAAGATGATCTCGCATGACGTTCACTGATTCGATTCGGCACGGTCTAAGCCATTTTTTGGCACAGATGGAATCTACACTCAACCCATAAGCAAAGAAAAAGCCTCAAAAGCAAGCGTTTGCTTATGAGGCTTTAAATAGAGTGGGGGTGACAGGAATCGAACCTGCACGTCCAAAGGACACTAGATCCTAAATCTAATAATTTAGTCCACTGCTTACGCTGGGAACGCGTTGCATTGCTCGTGATTTCGTTGTTCAAATGACAACCTCAACTCAAAGCAAATACTATCCAAATTGGATAAAAATTTCAAGTTCTGTCACTGAAATGTCACTGATTTGGAAATTGTGACTGCAGGAAAACCGCTGTGATGGCGACTTAGGAATCACGGATAAGCAACTGGTGGTTGTGAGTTATCGCAAGGGCAACAAGCCTTCACTGCGCACTCGGCGGATCTCATCGTAGGAGATCATCCACTCTTTAGAACGCCCACGGCCGGATTCACGCTTTTCGGCATAGATGCGGTGCAGTCGGCACCATTCGCGAACCGTGAACTCAGCCTTTCCCAATAGTTCTGCAACTTCAGCGGTTGTGTAAAACTCCTTCGGCGGCTCCTGCTGGATAAGATTTGTTAGCATGGTCTCGATTCGGTCGAGACGCTCGATGATACTTTGGTCAGTTTCCATGCTACCTTTCTCCGGTTTGATTAACACTTCTTGTCTGAAACTTGGCCGATTCCAATGATAAAATTTCGGCTAAATGATTTGCAATGGTTTACTCAGCAAGAGCCTCTTGGCGAGCGAGAATCCACGAGAAAGCATCGTCTAGAACGAGACGCATCAAGGGGATGTCTTCCGGGCCAAATCGGGACGATTCTTTCCAGAGTTTTCCATTGCGGTAAAGGCGTACGATTGAGGTTGAGTACAAATCCTGATGGCGGTTACGTCGCTTCCATACCCGCACAACAATCAAGCCTCTTCGAAATTCAATTTGTGGTCGTGTTGCCATCTTTCTATTGCCCAATCTTAAATGACTTGTAAAAAGCCGTGGGAAGCTTAAGTGCTCCCCACGACCCAAACTGCACCGCAGTAATGCGGGCCGGCCAGCGTACTGACCGGTAAAAACCAATTGGGAACCCTAATTAAAACCAATGCAAGTTAGTAATCCATCGGCATGAGAATGGTCGTCTGTGAGCGATCGTGTTCCGTGATAATCCAGAAGCTATTGCCTCTGCTGT
>CAKZVF010000178.1 GCA_937921995.1 uncultured Pirellulaceae bacterium | reverse complement strand
CGCCTCGGTTCAATTGGTAGGTGCCGCGGTCTTCGTTGACCAGAATGCCAAAGCGATCTAAAAACTGCTGATCCGATTTTTGAGCGTCTCCGCGCTCACTTCCAAAGTTTGCATCGCTGATGAACAACGCACCGCCGCCTGAACGGATGTAATTGTCTACGGCGTCGATTTGAGCTGCGGTATATACGGCGTTGTTGGAACTAAAAACCACAACGTCAAAATCAGCAAGCGTGCGCGATTGAACGTTTCCGTTGTTGGCATTGAGGTCGGCAAAGGTCGAGGTTTGAAATCCGATGTCGAACGTGACAGGCGATCCGTCGGTGGGGCCAGAATTGCCGGCCCCTGCTTCAACCGATTCGGTGGTTTGTTCGACACTGAACCCGTTGTTGGTCAGCAGAGTCGCCAATTCAAACCAGCTGTGATTGGCATTGCCGGTTGGGTTGTTGGTAAAAACGGCCCCCGCCGGGTCCCTTATGTCTGCCAACTGCTCCGTATACCCGCGTATGTTGAACGGATCTGAAACGCCGGACCCTTCGGTCGCGCCGCCACTTCGATCAGCGCCTCGCACAAACAAAACACTCTGAGCACAGAGCTGTTCCGGCAAAGCGCAAACGATTGCCAACACAAAGACTGTTTTCAATAAACTGCTAACGAAAGAGGTAGGCATCTTAACTCACCCGAAAGGTCAAAGAGTAGGGGCAAAGGCTTTTCAAATTCAGGCAAAAGAGTGTAAGGAGGCTTGCTTAGAGAATAGGCGAATTTAAAACAAAATAATCGAAATAGCCAAGTTGGCCCCTGACGCCTCTTGTTGTCACCGCAAAGAAAACGATAGCCCAAGCTGGCGATTTCAAAGCAGAAGCCACCTCTGTCGTCCTTATCCTATTATGGGCTAGCGAGTAGCGATATAAATGGGCTTATGTCCAAGAAGTTGACCACGCCATCTTGGTTGGCATCTGCTTCGAACTGAAATTCTTCATTGGCAAGTACAGAAATCAAGGGAAAGATGTCGAGAAAGTTAACGACCCCATCGAGATTGACATCTCCCAGAAGACTATTACTTGCTAGGCCCGTCAGAAACACGTTTCCTGCCCCGTCATCGAAAACTGCTACAGCGCTGGCATCAAAACTGTCTTCCAATAGCGAGTCATCGATAATCACTCTGGTTAGCTGGCCGTCAGCATCAACGGAAGCGTTCAACTGTCCGGAATAGGTGAAAAGGATAAACTGATCACTAGGAGTAATCGAACGATCTGAATCCGGAATCGCAAGGATGGCCAGTTCCCAATTGTCGGTCAAGCGGAGATCTCCGACCACATTGATGGTGTCGTTATTGGATTGATCAAATTCCCACTCATATAAAGCTCCTGAGCGAACTTCTAATTCGTGATCTTCAGTGGTAAACGTTGTGGTGTCAAAAATGATTTCCCTGACCACTCCAACACCGGGAGATATTATCGCTTCCCCAGACACAACTGCCGCTGTAACTGTTGATACACTTCCTGAGAAAAACCCCGGTCCATCTAAAAAGAACTCTCGTGCAATAATATTCGTCGTGCCTTTAACCTCGAAAACGGATCTCACACCAAAAAAGTTGGAACCACCAGCGGAAAAATTTCGACTTTCGTTTATCTTCGTTAAGTCTCCGCCAACCAACACCCAACTGCCGGCTTGGATGTTGACAGCTCCACTTGCATCAAAATCTTGCAGGATATCCAGACTGGCGCTGTCCCTGATCACGGCATCGCCAGTGGCTGAAACACTGTTGAGGCCTAACATCGAACTCTGCAAATCAAAGCTGCGACAACTTACATTGCTGCTAGGAACATCAACAACGGTTAGCGATGAAAAATTGCCTTGGCCGTCGTCCGCGCGGACAGAAAAGTTCTGGAAACTGTTCGTTTGATTGAAAGCACCGCCAACCGTCACTTGGCTACCCGCCAAGACGCTCGTTGCTCCACCGACATCAAAATCTTGCAGGATATCGAGAGTGGCGACGTCTCTCACCAGAGCGTCTTCAGCGACTGCAACGCTGTTGATGCTTAATTCAGAACTCTGCAGATCAAAGTTTCTTGAGCTAACATTGCTGTTGGCTGCATCAACAATGGTTAGAGATGAAAAATTGCCTTGGCGGTCGTCCCCGCGAACAGAAAAGTTCTGGAAACTGTTCGTTTGATTGAAAGTACCGCCAACCGTCACTTGGCTACCCGCCAAGACGCTCGTTGCTCCACCGACATCAAAATCTTGCAGGATATCGAGAGTGGCGACGTCTCTCACCAAGGCATCGTCAGCGACTGTAACGCTGTTTAGGCTTAATGCCGAACTCTGCAAATCAAAGCTACGCGAACTTACATTGCTGTTGGCTACATCAACAATCGTCAGTGATGGAAAATTACCTTGCCCGTCGCTCTCGCGAATGGCGAAACTTTGAAAACTGTTGGTGTGATTGAAAGCACCGCCAACCGTTACTTGGGTACTGGAAAAAATGCCGGTGCCGCCGTTGTGTTCTACGTCGCCTATGAACTCAAGTTCACCACCGTTGCTCGCAGAAAGTTGAGGGCCGACCCAAGGATCGGAGGTTTCGTTCGCGGAAAAACCTCCGCTGCCGTTAAACGTTCCGTTGTTAGGATCCCATGACTGTGCGTTTGCGCTGCCATGAGAAAAATCAGAAATAATTACGGCTAAGATGATGAATGAGTATTGCGTTAATGAAGAACGTTCAACTTTCATGGGTCAACCTTTAATAGGGAGTGTTAAGTGGGAAGCGTTGGTGGTTTCGTATCCTAAGAGTTGAGCGACAGCGTCAGATTCGTGCACGAGCGGATGGGTTGCTCGAACCAACACTTGAACGGGTAGAATGCAGAGCTTTGGCAAACAAGCTGATTTTTCTGCAAAATTCAATTTAATGATTTGAAATATAACTACAACACGTAGTGAGATAAGTTTTCTGAACTGAAAGTTGTGCTAGATGTCGACATATCACTACCAAATCTGAGTCATGATGGGGCACGCAGACCGATCTACATTTTCGTCTTGCCGCTGAAGGTAAGGAGTTTGGGCCTTAAAATTTACAGAAAGAGCTTTTGTGCCGCATGGAACGGCGTTCACAAAGTCCGGATGCGTCATCTACCTAACCGTTTTGTTGCAATTTCGGCCTTTTTTCTCGCTATTCGCGAACAAAAAATGTTCGTGGCAAATCCTTTCAATGGCCGTTGGATCATCTCTTGGAACTTCTCATTAACCGTGCGGCATGCCACTAGCTTTTGCTGGTCGCGACCGGTAAACAGATCGCCTTTGGGTTTTTCTGGGGAAACGAGTCACCGCCATTCCCCAAGACGAAAACGCATCAATATGATAACGCTTTATCGTGCGGGTGTTGTGCTAGTTGAGGTTGGCCTCTTAGATACGTAAATCAGCTTCGAAATTTCAGCTTTGGCCCTCTACTTCTCCCGTCGCTACGCTGGTGACGAACATTTTTGAAGGGATACATTTGGGAAGATCTTTTGGGGCGGTCAGAAGTCCCCCGTTCTCTGTCTCGTGAGTTTTAGAAACTAAACTCTTAGATGCAAAGAGCGTCACGGTGATACATCTTCAAAGATGCAGGCTTACTCATTCTTACGCGTCATGAGATCTTATGTTTTTAGTAAAAAGAACAAAAGATTTTGTGGTGCAAAAGACAGAAGTTTTTAGTCCTCGGTTCGAAGGTTCTTCAGGCCGATGGGCAACATTCCACAAAAATCTGAGCAAATATTTTCAGAGTTTTTTATTGGCTTTGCGTTTGGATAATCTGTAAACTGATACGCTGTAACGACCGTTTTGGGACGTTTACACTGTTCTTTGAGTCTAATTGGTCGATTCGTGTTCGCCTGCCAAGTCATTTGATTGGTCCCCTTTAACTCAAACAAAAATATTGAGGAATCCCATGCGTTCAATGTCTCATGTTACACGCCGTTTGTCTGGTGGTTCATGCTACCCTCTGGGATTGCTCTTTTCATTGTCGGCACTTGTTTTGTTGACCGAAGCTGGACAGGCCCAGTCACCAGGCCAACAGGCACCAACGCCGCCTGCCATAGTTTACCCGTCAGCGCCAGAGGTTCAGCATGGTGATTCCCCGGCCGTTGCTGAACCGAGCAATCCCAGCGGCGTGCGCGGCCGTAGTAACACGACCGTTCTGATTGAAAACGGTGAGAATGGTGCGGGGTCGGTCGAGGATAACACCGGTAGTGGCTACGATTTACTTCAGAACAGCGTATCCGCCCAAGGCGACTACGCGTTTCACTTGGCAACCGAAGCTGGGGATTGGTTCAAACCGACCAGTACCGTGACGGTGACGCCCGGTTGCAAACTGTTTTTCCAAAGCCGCCTTGGATGGGCAACCAGTGACCAAACCGCCAGGGTTCAAATTTCAACCAACGCGGGAGCCACCTGGAGTTCGACCGTGTGGACTCAATCGGGCACTGGCGGAAGCGGAGAAAGTGGTTTTTCCTTGCAAGAGGTCAATCTATCTGCCTTTGACGGTCAAAGCATCCAAGTTCGATTCTTATACGACTTCAACTTTGGCAGCTTCTTCCCCCAATCAGAAAGTGGCGTCGGCTGGTATGTCGACAACATTCAGATCGGCAGCGCTTTCTCAAAGGATCTCTACACGCAGTTTGGAGATCCCAGCGATGACGAGCAGCATTATTTGGAGTACATCAACCGAGCGCGTGCCAATGCCGCCGTCGAAGCGGCGCGTCTGCGCGATGAAAGTGATCCGCTGATCACCAGCGAGTACTCCGCTTGGGGCGTCGCGGGGAATGACATTATCAATCAGTTTGCTTGGCATGTCAGCGCCGGATGCATGGATGGGTCCGCTCAACCGCTCGCGTTCAACACGCAACTGCTTCAGTTGGCCAAGCTGCACACCCAAGACTTATTTGACAACATGTTCCAAGGCCACGTCAGTTCTAACTCTCCACCGGCTCCCTTTCTCCCGGGTGATACCCTCGGCGATCGGCTCGCGCGTGTCGGATATTCAGGTGGTGCCGGCGAGAACGTTTTCTCGTACTCAAAATCGGTCGCCCACGGTCATGCGGGCTTTGATGTCGACTGGGGTAACACGACCAACTTCGGATCGTCTTGTTATAATGCTGCGTTTGCCGGGCAAGGCATGCAGAACCCGCCAGGTCACCGGCTTTCGATTCACAATGGAGCCTTTCGCGAGGTCGGCATCGGAGTCATTAACGGAACCAACGGCAGCGTCGGGCCTCAGCTGGTCACCCAAAACTTTGGTACCGGCGGCAGTCGCGTCATCACTGGCGTGGTCTATGTGGATAGCAATAACAACTCCTTTTATGATCCGGGGGAGGGCGTCAGCGGAGTGCGCGTTGAAACTCCCGGTTCAGCGTTCTTCAGTGTCACGTCAAGTTCCGGCGGCTACGCCATTCCGGTCGACACCGACGGCGCGCATCCGGTTACCTTCTCTGAGGGCGGAGTGTTGACTTCCACTCTCAACGCGGTCGTCGCCGGCGGCAACAACACGAAACTCGATTACCTTCCTGCTTCGGTAACGACCACTTTGCTGGGCGATGTTAATCTGGACGGCATGGTCGACTTTTTGGACATCTCATCGTTCATTGGAGCCCTGTCCGCTGGACCTTACCAAGTGGAAGCGGATTGTAATGAAGATGGGGTGGTCAATTTCTCAGATATCGCCAGTTTCATTCAGATTCTGACCGGTGTGTGAGATGGCGAGCAGGGTATTTTTGACAAGGCGATAACTGAACATGGAATTTGATCCTGCGGAGATGGGCATCCGCGACGTCTATTCACTGATGGTGCAGTTGATCACACCGCGCCCCATCGCATGGGTGTCAACGATGTCCGAATCTGGAATCTCGAATTTAGCACCTTACAGTTTCTTCAATGGTGTCGGCGCCAATCCGCCGTCGCTGCTGTTTTGTCCCGCCAACCGACGAGACGGCAGTCCAAAGGATTCGTTGCGTAACGTTCTGGAAACTAAAGAGTTCGTCGTCAACGTGGTTTCTTCAGCCACCGCCTCGCAAATGAACCAGACATCGGCCGACTATGCATCTACGTCCAGTGAGATCGAGGCGTTGGCGATCGAAACGGTGGCGTCGAAGCTGGTCAAGCCACCGCGCGTCGCCGCGTCGATGGCTCAGTTTGAATGCCGGTTACTGCAGCATATTGAATTGTCGTCGGGGCCGGCGGGAGCAAATGTGGTGATTGGAGAAATCGTTATGCTGCACGTGGACGACACGATCGTTCAAGAGAAAATCATCGATCCGAAAAAGTTGGACAACGTCGGTCGGTTGGGCGGCCAGTCCTACGCCAGAACCACCGGTCGCTTCGAACTCGACCGTCCGTCGAAACCTGAATAGGTTTGCCGATGATCAATGGCTGGAGCAGCATTTTCATCCACGGTCGCCATTGATCAAGAGATGTTAGACAACTCTTTTCCGGCGACCCAAAATCATAGTGCCCATCGCAGCCGGAATCAGCCATGCGTTTGGTTCCCAATTCAATGGTAGACCGACCGGTTGATAAATCCATGCGGGCCCCGGGGCGAGTCAAATTTATCAAAGTTGAGTGTGAAATCTTAGGTATCCAGCGTTTATGAAAAATAGCAATCTGAAAAGAAAGCGTACGATCTCGATCCTCATAAGCCCTGATCAAACCTGTATACTAACATGGAAGGGACCTACCGGCCCTCGTGACACGAGGCGGAAGGCCCGGGAGAAGGTGTGACGTAAAAATGGAAAATTGACTGTGGATTCCCCAGCTTCAACATCGAAACCGCAACCAGACGCCGCTCAACTTGAAGGCGTCAACCAATCGGTTCTAGCGGCCTACTCTGAAAAGTTTGTGGAATTGAC
>CAKZVF010000177.1 GCA_937921995.1 uncultured Pirellulaceae bacterium | reverse complement strand
AAGATGCTTCGTGGCAACCGCTAAGCCTGCGTGTGCTGATGCACGAAATGCCTTTCGGTAAGCCGGATGCGGGAGATCCGCACGTCCGGTTTGATGAGGGGGAAGGGGCGTCGATGACGCTCCTTCTCTACTCGACTGGTTAAAAATCTTGCACTCAATATGTTGCTTCCGCGGTCTTTGCTCCGCAGTCGCTTCAAAAAAAGGTGCTTGATGGTTAGTTCTCTATGGAGTGTAGATTATTTGGCTAAAATCCCAGCCTCTACGAATCTTCGATCAACCGGACGATGATCGCGTCCGCTTCGTCGTGGGTTAGGCTTAGCTGTAATCCCGCGCTGGTGATGACGACCCAGGTTTCTCCGTCGTCGGTGCGAGCTCCCATTCGAATTTGTTCACCAATTTTTAGCTGCGTAGACGCGGCCACTCCGCCGGTTTTTACGACCGTTGCGCGGTTGCCATCGCGCAGTACGCTCAACAATAAATCCTTTCCAACGACAAGTTCCGAATCGTTGGGGATGATGCTGCCATGAGGGTCGGTTACCGGGTGACCAAGTTTATCGTCCAAGTACTCGACCGTCTTTTCGTCGCTGATATGTTCCAGCAGATGAGCCGTGTCGTGGATTTTCTCTTTGGGTAGCGCCCCGGTTCGGTCAAGATACGTCTCCCACAGACGATGCGCACGTACCAACCGTTTGGCTTGGAAGCGTCCGTCGTCGGTTAAGAGGACCTTGTCATCGTCCACGTCCAAAAGGCCCTGACGTTCAAGCATGGTGATGCTTTTGCGTACGCGCGGAGCCGGTTTTTTGATGTGCTTGAGAACTTCGGTCACCGGAACGGATTTGCCCTTGGCACGCAGAACGCAGCCCAGCACATCTTCCATCATCTCTTGGGGAACGGTGTTGCTCTTGCGGATCCAATCGGCCAACAAACCGTACTTGGGTGCCAATACCAGCCCGCCCAAAAAGACGCCCGTCATCACAACGACGATGGTGGCTCCCGGTTCGGTCCCCAAAAACACGGCGACAATAAACCCCAGCCAAAAACATAGTACGCCGACAACTGCGGACGTGATGATCATCCGGTCCAGTCGATCGGTCAGCAGATAGGCCGTGGCGGCAGGCGTGATGATCAACGCGACAACCAGAATGACGCCCGCGATTTGAACACCGCTGACGACCACCAGAGAAGTACAGGCGGTCAGCAAATACTCCACCGCCATTACCGGCACGCCGATCGCGGCTGCCATGATGGGATCAAACGTCGTCAGTTGAAGTGGACGGTAAAAAAGGATGACGACTGGCAACACGATCGAAGCCACAATCGCCAGCAACCAGAGTTCGCTGTTATCGACGGCCATGATGTCGCCGATGATGAAGTGATAAATATCAATCTGAATGTATTGGCTGACCGATTCCAGCGAAATGAAGAACGCGGAAAATGCAAAGATCCCCGTGTACATAATACCGATCGCGGTATCCTGTTTGATGCGCGAAAATTTTGTCACAAAGCCAACCATCGCGACGGTGAAAATTCCCGCAAGGATCGCTCCGATCAGCATCGCCGTTAAATTCGAATCCTGTTGATAGAAGACTTTCATCAGTAGATATCCACCGATGACGCCGGCCAACATGGAATGTGCGATCGCATCAGCCAGAAACGACATGCGCCGCAACACGATGAAGCAACCCACGACGCTGCACACGATCGAAACGAGCGTCCCGACAATCAGCGGACGGATCAGATAGCCGTAGTTCAGTTGTAGTTCGGTGAAGAATTCAGCCATGCTATGCGCCCTCGCCGTCGTCACTGGGCTGTCTGGCCAATTCAGCAAATACCTTCAGGTTGCCTTCGTAAACATCAGAAAGCAGTTTCTGGTTAAGCACCTCGCGCGGCGTTCCAAACGCGAACAGGCGCTGCTTCAATAAGATGATCAGATTGAAGTACTCGGCAGCGGTACCAAGGTCATGATGCACCACCACCACGGTTTTGCCGGCCTCCTTGGTCTCTTTTAAAACGTCCAAAATCGCGCGTTCGGTCGCCGCATCGACGCCGGCGAAAGGTTCGTCCAACAGCAGGATGTCGGCGTCTTGAGCCAACGCCCGCGCCATGAAAACGCGCTGCTGCTGGCCGCCGGAGAGCTGTCCGATCTGGCGATCTTTGAAATCCGACATGCGAACCTTCTCCAACGCTTCGTCAGCCAATCGAAAGTCCTCTTTTTTCAGATCGCTCCACCAACGCCGGTAAGAGTACCTGCCCATTGCGGCGACCTCGCGGACGGTGATAGGGAAATCCCAATCGACGCTGCCTCGCTGAGGCACGTAGGCGACGCGCCCTTTGACTTGCGAAACGTCGGTGCCAAAAATGTCGACCGTGCCAACATCCGGTTTAATGAAGCCCAACATGGCCTTCATCAAAGTTGATTTGCCCGATCCATTGGGGCCGATGATGCCGACCAGTTTGCCTTGGGGGATTTCGACCGAAACGTCCAACAACGCCGGCACCGGGCCGTAGCTGACGGTCAAGTGCTGCACCTTGATCGCAGGGACGTCGCTGGAATTGTTGGCGTTGGCAATCATGAGGTTACGTTGGTTTTAGCGCGCCTGGCCAGTGTCGAAGGTGACTTGGCCGCCGATCGGCGTAATGGAAGTTTGGTTGCTGAAAGTCTGTCGGTGAATCTCATCGCCGTCGACCCCGATGACGACGTCGATCGCGAACAGAGACGGTGACGGGGCGTCGCTGAGAAACTTTTCGGGGTCTTCGAAGTTTGCGAAGACGGAAATCGTATTGCGTCCTTTTTCGACTTCAGGAAGTTCGATGGAAATCGGTTCGTCGGCAGGCACGTTGCTTTGGTTTTGAAGAATCGTTTTGTTCTTAAAGTCGACCTTCAGCGCATCCACATCAAAACCGGCATCTGCGTATAACGTCGCCGATCGGTGGATGTCTACGGTGACGGTTTTTTGTTCGGGCGTGGCTTTGTAGTTGGCATCGGGGCGTTTTACCGAATCAGCGAACTTAAGATATCCGTACATTCCCCCGATGAGAAAACTGACCAACAGAATAGTGATTAGCGGTCGCATGGGAGATTAATTTTTCTTTCGGCTGTTAGCCAACTTCGGACAGAGTCACTTACGCCTAAACCCGTAAGCCTACTTCAGCGCTTCGACGATTGTCAGCACGTTTTCGCGCATCATTCCAATGTAAGTTTCACCGGCGGAACCTTGGGGGCCCATGGCGTCGGAGTAAAGTTCACCACCGATTTCCACGCCGGCTTCTTTGGCGATCGCGACGAT
Organism: uncultured Pirellulaceae bacterium; assembly: GCA_937921995.1. GTDB lineage: Bacteria > Planctomycetota > Planctomycetia > Pirellulales > Pirellulaceae > Mariniblastus. The sequence continues at coordinate 20,583 of CAKZVF010000177.1, read as the reverse complement.
CATTTCCCGATTCAGCGTGGTTTCAACAAAAATGCTCTTCACGCCTTCGTCGCGGATCATCTGGGCGATCTCTTTTTGCTTGGTGGGGCTGACGCCTTTGAGTTCAGCCGTTGACCATCCCTGCGGACTACGAGCTTCGAATTTGAACGCTTGGCAGAAGTACCCAAAGGCATCGTGATGCGACACCAAAATCCGGCGTTGGACGGGGATCTTGTTCACTTCGGTAGCGATCCACGCTTTGAGCGCTTTCAATTGATAACGATATAGATTGGCGCGGGCAGTAAACAGATCCGCATTGTCGGGGTCGACTTCGGACAGACCATCGCGGATGTTCTTCACGTAGATCCAAGCGTTCTCCGGATCCATCCAAGCATGCGGATCTTTGACTTCTCCTGTGGCGTCCTCAGTCTGCAGCGGTGTGACGCCTTCGACGCAGGTGCGGATGGGACGCTGCGAATTTTCGGCCAGCGTCCGCATCCAGCCATGGCCTTCGAGGTTCCAACCGTTTTCCAAACAAAGATCCGCGCCGGCAACGTCGCGACTGTCGGTCGCCGTTGTGCGGTAACTGTGAGGATCTTGGCCGGGCCCGAGCACACATTTGACTTCCCATTGATCACCGGCAATGTTGCGGGCGAAGTCGGCGATCTGCGTGGTCGAACAAACGACGATCTTTTTCGCGCGGTTGGCTTCTGGGGTGGGCGGATCTTCGGCGGCAGCAGTCTTCGACAGAATCACTGACAACAGCAACAGAAGTAAAAACGTCATGCTTTTTTTGAAGGAACGCAGTTTGCGAAAAGAATTATTGATGGGGAGCATTCTTCTTTATCCTTGGCCAATGGCGGCCGAAATTGACAATCTTGGACGGGCAAGAGTGCCCATCCTACCTGGCCCTACGAAAAAAGCCCTAACGCTAACAGCGGCTTGGCTGGCAGCTCAGGGCTTTTTGCTTTTCTAAGATCTTAAACTCTCAGGGCCGCCTACGACTCAAGCTTGAGGCGTTTGATCAATTCTTCTGCACCTGGCGTGAGGCTCCGCAGCTTACCCGCCAAAACTTCCTTTTCAGATGCGGAAGCTTTTGCAGCACGAGCTTTGATTTTTGTTACTGATTTACGACGCTTTCGGCGGCGACGTAGTTCTCTTTCGCGTTCGCTACTCATGTTTGCCTTAGTTAATTCGGTTCTTCAATTAGTTGTTTTTTGATTGGGCTGGATGATCCATCGTGGCGACGCACCTCCCACCCTCGTTTTGGTTGATTCGGCATTTTATAAGACGATTCTAGATTGGGCAACGCAGGTTTTTCTCTTTTTAGCCCCTTTTACCGCAACAGCCCCACGGAAACGGCGGTTAACCGCTGGCCCCGTTTTTGAACATGCGTTTTTGAATACGTTCCTGAAGTTCCACCGCCCGAGAGCCGGATACCTTGGAATTGAGCAGCTGGCGGAGATTGCCGAACATCTTGGAAATGTACTCAAATTCGCGATCGTCGCTGGTCATCGACTTCAAACGAATCTCTTCGTTACTCATCCGGACCTTCATATCAGCCGGCGTTTCAAGATCCAGGTACTCACGCAGCTTGGTTTTGGCATCTTCAAAGCGGTCACCGTCGAGGGCACTTTCGATGTCCTTCTCCAGCAGTTCGCGTTGCACCACCAAATTGATGAGGTCGTTGCCGTAGCCTTTGATAACACCTTCGGCAAATAACCGCGCGTCATCGTTGGGCAACTGAGAGACCAACCGATCTTTGAATCCTGGGATCACCGGCAGTTTCCGCAACGCCCGAGATCCGCGTTTGACATAAAGCAAACGTAGACCGGAATCGCTGGGCGGGATGGTGACGTTACCCTGCCAATCCGTTTTCCCAAGGAACTCGGATTCGACGTCTTTGCTGTCGCCCGGTTTCCGCGCCCAGACTTCGTAACCCTCCAGCGGCTTGGGCGTCTCTTTGGGGCCGGCGTAAGACTCCAGATGCAAAACTGAGGAACGCTGCACCGGGCGGATCACGATGGCCAGCTTTTGAGACCGTTTACTTTTGCGCTGTGACAGTGGTGCCCGTTGGCTGGACTGGATCGACGCGACGATGCCGCTGCCTTCGATCGAATCAATCGTCAGAAACGTAAAAGGAATCGGGGCCAGCGAAACCAAATCGCCCGAACGATCCGTTTTGCGAATGATCGGCAGGAACCGGTCATCGTCTCTAACGTAAACTGGTGAACTGGTAATCGGTTTCACTTCGGCAACCATGTCGCTGGCGAATGACACGCGGACACACGCCTCCAACGCGCGAGCGCGGATGTGGACTTTATCTTCTTCGTCAACGCGCTCAATTTTCGCCAGCGGCATGAACGCATCACCAACGGCGCTGCCGATGATCGAACCGAGATGGTTGATCGAACTGGCGGTGTGATCAACCACGGGGCCCCATTGTCCGGTCTGAAGGTCGACCTCCCGGACGGAGGCGTGGGTGATCGAGCCCTGTTGGGATAATTTGACGACCATCAGTTTGTCATAAAACTGAAGTTCGGGATCCGATTCAAATCCGGTAAACCCTTCGTTGTTTTCAAAATTTGAATACAGCATGTTTCGCCAATGCGGCGGTGGCGTGCCGGCGCTGACAAACCATGCACTTGGGTCCATCAGTTCACAGTAGGTCTCAAGCTCGCTGATCAAACGCGGTTCGACGGCCACCAATTGGGGTTCGCCGCGGTGACAGATCCACACCGCGACTTGATACGGCCGCGATTCCCAGGCACGCTCCGAAACGTTGGGTGCTGCTTCCATCCGGACCGAGCGGAAGGAGTTTGGTGCAGCCGCATTGCCGGACGCGTTGGAACCATTGGATGTCGAATCATCGACTGCCTCCGCCGAAACGGTATCCGTTTGAGCATGAAGCATCGCAATCGGCAGCCCAAACGCGCACAACAGCGTGGCGATAACGGCGGCAGTCATCCTTCGACCGATTAAGTTGTTATATGTTAAGTTGTTATATGTTAAGTGGTTCAAGGTTTGATCAACCATTGGGATTGTTAGATCCAACGATACCGGATCGGTATCACGGATCAGCGTTTGTTTTGTTCGGCTTTGCGGCGTTGGGCCATCGCGATGGTTTCGATTTTCCAACGGTCGACGTTCTGGTAGAGATGGACCAGATTGCGACCGATGTCATATACGTTGGACCGAAAAGCGTAGTGCTCTTTGACTTGGTACAGCGGAATCACCGAAAGGTCCACACTGACTTGGCGATGGATATTCCTCAGGGCCAGACAGGCACCCTGCCATGTTTGCGACGTCACCACGTTGCGCAGCGATTGCTCAACAGGTGCTGTCACGTCACTGGCAAGTCCGTTGTCCCCAAACAAGCGTACCGCATCAATCAGCGGTTCCTCGATGAAGGTTTCGGCGTAGAGAACGTCCCATTGATTGTCAGGCGGCGTCGTTTCGCCACGATTCAAAGCACGCAAGGTGGTGCGGACTCCAGCGGAATTCCAAGCCCGCGCGATCGCTTGGGCACACGTGCGGGCGGTGCTGCTGGAAGGATGAGCCAGCACGATCGACGGTGGTTTGGGATCATCGTCAGCCCCCGGCGAGTTGATCGCCAGTCTGGTCAGCACCATCGACAGTTTCTCGCTGAACTGCAGAGGCTTGACTCGCAAATCATATCCGTACGAAATCTGATCGTTGTCATCTCCCCCCAGTGGAAATGGACCGGTGATCGGATCGCAGCCATCAAGTTTTTGACCGCCACCAATCACGTCGACGACGATCGAATCACGCGGGATGGCGGTCGATAGGGCGCTGCGGAAGCGATAGTTGCCTGCCAGTTCACCGCGGATTTTGGGAATCAGGAAATGAACCGTCGGCACAACGTAGGGGCGGACTTGGATGTCTTCGGTTTCTTTGAGCCGCGTGATATCCGCTGGTGGAATTCGATCCACGACGTCAATTTCTCCTTTGAGCAGCGTGTCGACGGCGTCGGTGTCGGTGCGGAAAAGTTGTTCGATGATGACCGGGTGCTGTTGATCGTCTTGGACCTGGTATCGCCCGTTGAGTTCGAACGTGGAGAAAACCGAGTCCCTGTTGATCAGTTGGTAGACGCCGTTTTGGACGCTGCTTTCTTGGTCGTCTGCAGCGGCCGCCGCGTCGTCTGGTTGATTGTTTTGCGGGTAAGCGATCTGCATTAGTGCTTCGGGTCTCACGAAGGGCCGCTGCAGGGTAATGATGACACGCTTGTCGGAGACCAATTCAACAGTCTTCAAAATTCGCCGCCAAGTGGGGTCAAACATCGAACTGTTGGGATTGGCATTGGACAGCAGCCGGTTTGCCAATTCGATCGCCGTGATTTTCGGCACGCCCAGCTTCTCCAGCGTCGGGTCGATGTCGATCGCATAGACCAGCCCCACATCATCGATCCGGCTGATGGTGCCGTTGAGGAATTCATATCGCGCCCCTTCGTCGGAAAGTCCGGTGATTTCGACGAGGCTACGTTGGGTCAGCCTGCCGATGCGGCGAGCGGCCCAGTCGTTAATTTTATTGGGGTCGGGTTGGTCGGAGGATTGGCTGACACCGACGACGATCAACGGGAATTCGTTCATCAGCGCTTCCTGAACAGCTTCTGTGTCTTTCCGTCCGGGACTGGTGCGTTCGGCCTGTTTGGCTTTGATATGGGCTTCCCTCCCCTGCCCTGCTCTGGCCAGTTCCTTCGCTTCGGCCAGCAATTTTATCGCTTTGTCATCGAAGCGTTTGTCCCAGCCATTGGTCAAACTTTCCGCGGCGCGGCCGTAGCGGATCTTCAACCCTTTGACGGTTTCCTTGATCGCCTCGTAGCGTCCATCTTCGAATTTTTGGCGTAAGATTCCGTCATAGCAAGCGACGATGATGTCCACCAAGTCGCGGTCGATGCCTGGAACTTTGAAGTTGGGTTTGTCTTGGTAGAGATCTTCAAAGATGGACAGCGCCAATTCAAAATCCTCTTCCTCAAAACGTTTCTTCGCGTCTTGGAATAGGCACGTACGAAGCGTTTCGACCAGCTGCCGATCCTTCTTGCCACCGCGGTCGTATACGTAAAGCAGATTGCGAAACGCTTTGCCGTATTCGCCGGAATCTAAAAATTCAATCGCTTCGCGGACGACAAGATCATTGAACGGTTCGTATTTGGCGATCGAACCATAAGGCACTTGCAGCATGCCTTCGGAGTCGAGCAGAAATTCGAATATCAAATCGCCTTGTTCGGGCAGCGGTTTAGGCACGTTGTCCTGAGCCACGATGCGGATGAGCGCACCTTTGTTGGCATCGTCGAGTTGAACAAGATCAAACGGCTGATTATCGAGCAGCGGTTTTTCAATGTCTTCACGGTTAATGATCTGAGCTTCCGCCGATGGTAGGAGGTAAACCATAGCCAACAACGCGGTGACGATGATGGTCAGGCGTTGGAGCGTGTTGCTGAGATGTTGGCGTTTTTGATTCACAGGTTGATTTGGTGCGGTGTGCTAAGGTTTAAAAGTTGATTTTGGATTTCGGATTTCGGATTTTGAATTTTGAATTTTGAATTTTGGAAACGAGAAATTAGAAACGAGAAATTAGAAATTAGAAATTCAATATCCTCATTCTTACTTCTCCATTGCCTTCTCATTGAGGCCAACTCATTCAATCTGATTCATTCAAGTTGACTTCCATCGAGCATATGTAGGGTGCCGTCAGAACCTCGAAACACCATCGCATCCCCCATGAACTTCGGCTGACCGATGATGGGTTGGCCTAATTCCAGTTGCTCTTCGATCGTTCCGCTTTGGGCATTCAATTTCAGTATCCGCCCGCTTGCGAAGACAACCAAGATCCCGCCCGGGGTATCCGAAGGGATTGAAGAGATCTGCACATTTCCGATCGGCAGCGACCACTTTTGCTGAAGCGATTTGTCGAAGCAGGTTAGAGAATCGTTGTCCATTTGAACCAGCAGCGATTCGCCCACCAGCCACGGACCGTCCACATGACGATTTCCCATCGCTTGCGTTGCCGAGATCGAGGGCTGCCTGCCGGCGGCGACTTGAAACAGCGCGTCCGAACTTTCATCGCTCTGCACGCCGTAAACCGCGCTGCCGTCGGTGACGATGGCGGAAACGATTGACTGGTCAAACTGAAGTTCCGCCACCTTTGAAATCGACGCATCGTTTTGAGCAGAAAGGAAGTACAGCATGCTGGGCATTTGCGTCGTCGCGTCTTGCACGGACGAATGAGCCGCCGCGAACACGTTGTCGGTAATCGAAACCAGTGGCTGCCAAGGAACAATCATGCCTGGGGACACCGGTGGCAGAAATGGAGATCCTACGATCCGACCGTTCTTAGGGTCGATTTTTGATACCAAACCTTGCTGCGAAGCAACGATCAGGCTCTCACCGACAATGATGGGTGGTTGTTGAGGTTGATCGTTGGCTTCGATGCCCATTGGGAACAATCGACTTTTGCTTTCTCCCTTTTGATAAAACAAAAGATCCTTCGCGCCGCGCGAGTTGGCCATGACGAACGCATCGTCGGCCAATTCCATCATCTGATCGAACTTCAGCGTTTCAATCACTTCGCTGGATAGGATCGCGCGTTTGGCGACACCCGACCTGATGTCATTGCCGGTCACATCAAAAACGTCGCCTTGATTATTTACCGCGATCAGTTCAGCACCGCGTTTGGTGACGCCGCCGAGCGGGCCGCCAAAATCCGTTCGCCAGATCGGTTTAAGCGATTTTCCATCCACCAACGATGCCGAAGCCATGTTGGAGTTGGCCCGACGTCGAACATGGAAAACCTTGTCATCGATGACGGTGGGTTGGCCAAGGAAAATATCCGCCGGTTCGATGACCTCTTCGTTCTTGAACTGTCCTAAACTGCGTTGAACTTTATAACGCCGTAAACCTTTGCCCGCGGCCCAAATGTTGGAACCTTTGTGGGCGATGTAGGAGCGCTGTCCCTGCGTGTCATATCGTTCCTTCGCCAGCACGGTCACGGGGCTGATCTCGTTGCCCGGATTGAGTTCAAGAATCCGCATGTCACCACCGTCACCAAACAAAATCAAACCGCGACCAAAATAAGCGATCGGTGTATTGATTTGTGATTCGGTGACGCGATTGATGATCTGGTTGACCTTTAAGTTCAATCCCGTTTCATCTGGCTTGAGAATCAGTAGGTCCGCGAAGTCGTTACCGTTGCGAACGAGAATGATATAGCCCGACCAGGAAACTGGTGGAACCGGGATGCTGTTGCGGTAGTGCCCCAAGTATAAAACTTCTTTGCACTTAAAATCGGTTGTCGATATCGCGTAAAGGTTCGAATAGGAACCCGGTTGATAGAGCACCGGGGCTCGGTTTGCGATCATCCCGCCCGAATTAGCCGCCTGTGGGATTTTGGCACCACCGACCATTTCGCCGTTGGTTCCGTTTAGCAAAATCAGTTTTCCCGATTGCGTCGTGACCAATACCTGTTGTTCGTTGAAGGTCGGTTCGAAGAATGGTTCGTCGATGAGGGCTCGCCAAAGCACCGCTCCGTCGTCCAATTGAATCTTCATTACCTCGTTGCGAAGGAGATTCGAAACGATGACCGTATCCAGATCAAATACCTTGGGTGAATAGGTCGTTTGCAGTCCCACGAAACGCCGCCAGCGGACTTCACCGGTTCCCGCATCGAAGCCATAAACGGCTCCATCAACCAACGCCGCGATCACCTCGTCACGGAGCCCGTTGACCTCTTCGCCGGTCGTTGAGGCAAGCACGATCGAGCCCGAAAGCACCGAATCAGCCGCACTTGTTTGTGTTACGGTGGGTTGGTCCAGCGGTGTGACCAAGTCTTCTTCGGTTTGGCTGATCCCCTTCATCAGTTCCCGCAGCTCCTGCCGCGCGGCCAAATCGGGATATTCGCGGGTCATTCGAATGTACTTCTCGAACGCCTTGTCCGTCTCACGGTTGTCACCCAACTGCTTGATCTCAACCAAAGTCGATGCGTAGTCTTTCTCTTTGTTGATCAGGCCGTTGACGGTTTGAATGTTGTTTTCGATTTCGGCCAGCGAATTAGAAACGCGTTGGCTCTTCCGCAGCGTACCCGAAAGATAGTTCGGGTTGTCGATAAATTTGTAGTACTTGGTCAGCTTCTCCACGCTGGCTTCCATCTCCGCCAGCGTTTCCAGTTGGACCGCGGATTCGGTTTCGTGGAACAGCGACTCCGACAGCATCAGCCCAACATCGTCTCGGATTTTTGTCAGTTGATTGTTTTCTTGTTGGCTCAGTTCGGGCAACAGCGTCTGAGCGCTCTGAATCGTTTCGGCCCAACGTTTGCTGGAAAATTTATTCCGCATGATCGCTTTGACGCGCAGGGCTCGCGCGTCGTCGGCGAATTTGTGGTTGGGGTTGTCTTTGAGATAGTTCGTGAACTTCTCTTCGGCGTCGGCAAAGGTCAGGTTGTCGATGCTGCTGATCGCCGCGGCGTATTGTTTGTCCGCGTCGACGCCGCCAAGCCAGATCGCGAGGAAACTTCCGATCATGATCAATAGCAACAGGACGCCAAAACCGATGAAGGGCCATTTACTGGTCCACTGATCTTTGGTGTCCCATTTTTTATAGTTCGCGTTTGCGGATTCGGATTCCCCTTGTCCTTCACCGCCACCTTTGGGGGGCGCGACTGCGCCCGATGACATGTCGGCAAAGGAATCTGTGAACGTCGACTTGCGTTCTTCAGGAGCCTTGGACAGCCGCAATTCGTCGGGGTCAATGACTTCCGATAGCGAATTTTCAACCTCAGCGATTTCGGCTTCTTCCTCCGCAGCGATCGCGATCAGTTCTTCGGCGCTGGCGGCCCGTTTCTTTTCAACGGGTTTGGCTTTTTCGGACTTGAGGATCTTCTTGGCTTCGGACTCCGAGATCAGGTTTTTCTTGACCAGGTACTTCAGAATCGAAGCTGCTTTGGGCGGCGTCGCCGAAGCACCGACCTGTTCGCGCAGCTTCGCGATGATCCGCGGGTCAAGCTTGCCGAGTGCTTCGAGTTTATTGATTAACTTAATGGGTGACATTCGTTACTTTCGAACTTCCAGTTGACGGTTGTTGGTCCGTCGTTTGATTCATGATTCGGTTTTGAGCGGAAGGGAACTCGCCGTTGGCGTCGACGCGGTGAAAGGTAAATCCTGTGGTCAAGACGCGCCCGTTGAAGGCGCGTCGCTAAAATTCAACGTCTGTTGTTTTGGCTTCGATGGTCAGGTTGTTGGATTGCCCGGCGTCGCAGGCGGTAATGTATCGGGCGTACGTGGCATCGACATGGACGGTGATCACCATCCGTTGGGGGGCGAAGGTGTCGACGGCGTCTTTGACCAACGTCCGCATTTCGGTTTCACTGGGGGCTTCGCGCTCTTCTTCGCCGCGGGAGGTGACGTAGTAAGTGTTGTTTTGATCAATGATGACTTCCACGTAATCTTTGACCTCCTCTTCTTCCTGGACGTTCATGCTGGCTTCGTCCGAGGAAGCCGGTGGCTGTGGCATTGATTTTTGCAGCGTAAACGATGCCGTCACCATGAAGAAAATCAACAACAGAAACGTCACGTCGACCATGGGGGTCATGTCGAGTTCGTCTTCGGGGATCGGTTCCTTTTTGCCAAAGGACACCGGTGGTTCTTCCTCGTCGTCGTCCTGATCGTCGATCCCTTTCCAGCCCATGGATTTGTAGGACTCGGTCGAAGTTGTGCTTCCCGAGGCATCTACTTTTTCGGATTTCTCAATTTCAGGCCGTGAACCGTCCACGCTTTCGGCAAATTTGCCAGTGGGAACGCTCAAGTCGAATTGATTCTCGCCACTGCCCTGCCCTGGGTCGTTGTTGGAGTCATCAGAACTGTCGGGTCCAATCGTCATTGCTGTTCCTCCTTGATTCCCGCATACAGTTTTCGAGATTCGCTCAGTTCGGCCTGGGCGATGCCTTTACGCACCGTTTCGACCAAACCAACTTTGACATTCCCTTCGGCTTTGATCATGACCGCATCCTTTTCAGGATTGGCCGAAAGTTCGCCCTGAATATACGCCGCCACCTCTTCCTCAATCGCATCGGGATCGGTGGAAGTCACGGCGATAGAAGGATCTTTTGATCGCCCGAGGAAAATCTGGTTTTCCGCGCTCCCTTCGGCCTTGCCCACGATAACCACGACCGAATCTTTGTCTTGAACCGAAACCCCGAAGGTAGCGCGCGGCAAATCGACGGCCTGTTGAGGATCCATTTTTGAAACCACAACGAAAAACGCCAACAGAAGAAACGTGATGTCAATCATCGGAGTGATATCAAGTTCCCCGTCGTCAGGGTTTTGCTTTCGTTTTTTAAGCGTCAGTTGTGTGTCTGATTTGCTCATGCTGCCAACGTCGAAAATGCGGTGGAGGTGATGAAACCTCGCGACGAGTGAAAAAGGATGGATGACATCTGCGTGATGCGGGAAGCTTCAAAAAGCACCACCGGACACAACGCAAAGGTCAAAAAATTGTCTCGGGATTAACCTTTAGGGAAACGGATGCTGGCCTCGCGGAAGATCTCCAGGAATTGGTTGACGCCGTAGGAGACCAGGTCTTCCATCTTCTTAATTTGAACGTTGATGTAGGCCGTACACAGCACAAAAGGAATCGCGATCGTCAAACCCAGCGCGGTCGTGATCAGCGCAAACTGGATGTCCTGAGCCAATTTGGCGACTTCGACGTTGGCGTTTGGAATGGCAAGCTTCGCGAACGCGGCCATCATCCCCAAAACGGTACCCAACAGCCCGATCATCGGAGCCACCTTGATCACGGTGTAGACCCAACTGAGCCGGTACTCGAGATCTTGGAGCACGTCACGTTGGAAACGGTCGGCGATTAATTGTTTGACTTTCGAAAAACCAAGTTTGCGATTGTTGATCGCCAGTTCCGCCAATTGGCACGTGGCTCGCCGGTCACCGTCGCAGACCTCAGCCGCGGCATTGTATTCGCCGCGCGACAGGGGTTCTTCGACGGCCTCCAGGAAGGCGGTCTGTTGTTCTTCGCTTACGAATTGCTTCTGCCGGACCCGCGCCGCGACCATGACCACACAGTAGGCTCCCCAAAGAGCGATCAACGCCATGACCAAGTAGATCACGTAGCCCAGATAAGTAAAAATTTGTTCCATTTAATTCTCGGTTTGAATTTTGACCGTTGTACGTTTGGTTAGTTGGTTGTGGTTTTGAAGTGGTTCTTGGAAAGTCGTTTTGTAAGTTTGTTCTTGGCCGTTGATTTTCGGCAGTTTGTTTTAGGAGCCTTAATGGCGCTGATTCTAATTGCGGTAGACAACATCTTCGACCACAAAATCGAATCCATCGTCCAGCGTCGCCAGTTTGATGATCGTCTGCCGGATGTCGGCAAGCTGCCGTTGGTCTTTGGCCAAGAATTGTGCTTCTTGCGTTCGGATGCGAACCCGCGCTTTATCGGGGTAAAACTGAATCAGATTCGCGTTCTGGCTATCCACGCCGGCCGAAGCCGCGATCGCTTCGTCCCATCGCATCATCCGTTTTTTGATATGGGCGAAATAGAGACTCTTCTCTTTGTCGCGGGATGATTTGATGACTTCCATTTTTCCCGCGGGGTCGCTGATGCGGAAAACATCATCGTTGTCCCGCCGCACGACACCGATGTCGATGCCGAAGAAGCTGAGTTGCTTTTTATACGTGTCGATATCTGGAGCTTCGTAGTTGATCTTCCAACGTTTGAATTCCGGAACACCGTCGCCACCGCCTCCGCCGGGTCCTCCTTCGCGGGCACCAAAACCCTTGCCCTTGCCCATTTGAGCCGCGTCGCCGCTGACCTTTTCGGAATTAGCCCGCACCGAAGAAACCGCGTCGGTGACCGCTTCGATTGATTGTGCCAATTGCGGTGTTTCGACCTCAGGAAATTCTTCGACGCCTGGTTCGAAAGCATCGTCCTCAAAACCTTCGGGTTTCTCATCACCGGTGTCACCAATCTCGGTGATCTCGGCCAGCTGCGTCGGTGCGCTGTAATCGACATCGGTCGTCAACCAAATGAGAAACAGAATCGTCGTCATGAACCCAATGATCGTGATGCACGCCACCAAAATAGCGCTTAATCGGTCATAGCTGGAGACGGTTGTCTCAGATTTGACGTAGCTAAATTTTGAGGGTTTTGAACTCATTGGTTAAAATACTAAATTCAATTCGTTGCTGGTTCTTTTTGTAGGGCCGTTTCCCACCGGCCAATCCGGAGGAAGCAGGCGATGCGTCCGGTGGAGATCCAATGGTATCTAAGCGTTAATCATACAGTTCCGCGCTGGGCCGTAGTTTTGTATACCAAGAGGACCATTCTTGTTTCGCGGAGGAAAGGTCTGCTCGGGTCGGTTTTTCGGAAAGCTGAATCGAATCAATTTTTCGACTGATTAATCTTAACCCATTATGGGCCTCGACGCAGATCCGAATGTCCGGATCGCCCATCGCGTAGATCAGCGCTGGAGCATTATCAAGATCTTGTTCGGCGGCCAGAAATCGAACCGCGATCAGACGTTTGTAATAGTTCTTATCCTTCACCAACGACCTGAGAAAACTTTGTGCTTCGCCGCGCGAGGTTTGCGGGCGATCCTGGTAATCGCGGATGGCGGATTTCAAAGAATCGGTCAGCGTGGCCAGTTGTTCGCCGGAGAGGTCTTGATTGAGCGAATCAAGTAGCTCGTTAAGATTCTGCGACGCCTCGGTTGATTGGATCTTGCCCGCTCGGAGCTGTTTTAATTTTTGGCCTTTGAGCGACGCCAGATCGCTGCCGCCGGCCAGACTACTGCTGCTTGGCGGTAGCGAGAGAATTTCGCTGCTGCGGACCAGGAACATGACCGCGAACGCGGTGTTGACGTTCGCCGGGGAATTGGGTTCGGGACCGGCGGGAAAAGAACCGTCTTCTTTCTGGATGGTCGCGAAGAATTCGACGCCTTGGTCGTACCAGCGCCGGATCGAGCCATTGCCGACGCTGCCTTCGGCTTGTTCGCGGAAGTAAGCGTACCGTTCGAGGGCGTAGTAATAATAAAAGGGCCAGTTCTTGGTTTGGAAAGTGAAAACCTGTTCGAAGTGCGAATTGGCTTTCGCTTTCACCTCCGACAAATTGCGTTTATTGATGTCTGCCAGCGGACCGTTGCCTCGCCATTGCCCTTCGCCTTGCTCCGGTTGATCGGGGCTGGTTTCCGGGATGAAAATTGAAATCGACGGAGGCAATTCAGCTCCAAAACCTTGCACTCGACGCTTCTCCACCTTTTTTACGCGCGGCTGCAACTGAAGTAGATCGCTCAGCAAATACACCGTACCCGAACAGGCGGCGTGAATCGAAATCCGTTGTTGTTTGTCGGACGGACTGTAGACCCAAGTGCGACCGGTTTGGACGGCCATCATGAATTCGAGAATGCGTTTGGATGATTCGACGCTGACGTTGATCTTGTGCTGCCGCGCGACAAAGTAGGCCAAGGCAACGAACTGGGTTTGCGAGGTATCCCATTCGGTTCGGCCTCGGTAAGCAAAGCCTCCGTTTTCAAGTTGCTGGGCTTCGAAGGCCCCAATCAATTTGTCAATCTCGGGGCGGTACCGAACGTCGTCCATCTCGCACAACAGAATCAGCGCAAGACAGGGATAGTAAACCTCTTTGTAGTTCAGCAGCGTGCCGCCTTTGACTTCTTTGACCACGCTGTCGACAACTTTGTCAACAAATTTATCGCCTTCGGGGACCGCCGCCAAATAGCGTTTGGAGGCTTGGACGATCGACAGCGCGACCAAACAATTGCGTTCGTTGGAGCCGCTGGTTGTGTGCAGATAGTCAACCGCCGATTCGACCATCGCCTGGACTTTTCGGCTGTCGGGCGTATAAGTGGTCTGAGCGTTCAGGGGCACATTGAAAAGCGAAAAGCTGATGCATCCTGTGACCGCAACTAAGAATATCGCAGCCAATTTAGCTCTGCCCCGCATCATGGTCCTCAGTTTGTTATTTGTTTGCGAAATGGGTTCCGCTGATGGGTGGAAAGGCTGCGTTTGAGTCAGTTGCCGTACCCTCTACCCTGAGCCGGCGGTTAGGCTCAGTATATCACAGCCGTAGTCGTTTCGCTTCTATTTTTTCGGCCCTGGAGAATATCTCAAGGGGATGGCGAATGACAATGCGTTAAAATCAGATGTTTAACGATTTCGGAAAAAAGACTAGCTTCGATTGACAGCTCCGACCGAGATAAGTTAACATCTCGCCTTCTTCAATCGCGAGCGGTTCTTTGGAACCATCAAGATTGCGGTCGGGTAGCTCAGTTGGTAGAGCAATGGATTGAAAATCCATGTGTCGGCGGTTCGAGCCCGCCCCCGACCACTTTAACGTCAGCCACGTTTTTTCGCGTTTCATCGCGGCGAACGTGGTTTTTTTGTGGCTGGACTCAGCGGTAGATTTCTATTTCGCCGCCGGTTCGCCGCCGGTTCGCAGATGGTTCGCCGTCGACTATTTGGCTCGGTACTTCTTGAAGTTCTCAGCCTGTTCGTAGATCTCTTTGTAGACTTCGTCACGATCAACGGGCGGGTAGCCGTGATCGGCCAGCACTAAAATTAAGTCGACTTTCAATTCGGCCTTGATGTCGCCGCGCTGGCTCCAGTCGGTGTACTTCGTTTTGTCGTCGACGATCAGTTTGACGGCTTTGGCAAGCACGATCAGTTTGTCCTCGGGATAGGTGAAGTCATATTTGATCGCCAAACTCTTGAGGATGTCGTAAAAGGCCTTCTCCTCAAGGTTGATGCCTAGATCGCCGAACGATTCACGCTCGCTCTGGAGAGCCCGAATAAGCTCGACAAGTTCGCCTGAAAAGTCATCCAACACATCGCTGACCAGCACGCTGTCTTCATCGCGTTCGTTGTAGCGATCGACCAACCTTTTGAACTTGTCGGCAAAGTCAATTCCCTTGGTGCGGTTTACCTTCTTGAAGTCATCAATCGCTTTGGCCAACAGCTGCTGCAGGAGTTTGATCTTTGTGTTGGGCAGTTTGATCTTCTCGATCTTCGCCAAGTAGTCATCGTCAAAGATGTCGATCGCGTCGGCGGTGTCTTCGCCCAGCTTGAAGATCTCTTCCACGCCGTCGCTCTTGAGCGCTTCGGCGATCATCTCCCGAACCTTTTTATTCATCTGAGCCGCATCGGGCGCATTGCCCTTGGTCAGCTTGAACACGATCGAACGAACGGCCAAGTAGAAATGGATCTCGTCGCGTTCCGCTTGGGACAACCCCTCGGATCCACAGCAAATGTCGTAGGCGGCCTTCAATCGTTTGACCAAGCCCATGAAGCGCTTTTCGATCTTCTCCGTCAGCTGCACGTATTCGGACGCTCGTTTGAGACAATCCAGCTGAGCCACGGACTCGCAAGCGAAATAGTCGCTGGAATCGAAATGGTGGAAAATCTGACGCAGCAGATCCAAGTGGTCTTTCACCGTCACGATGGAAGCCGCGATCTCTTCGATGTTCTGCTGATCGGCTTGGTTGTACTGAGCCAACGCCAGATTCAACTGTTTCTTGATGCCGATGTAATCAATCACCAAACCCTTTTGCTTCGATTCGTACTTCCTGTTCACGCGCGAGATCGTTTGGATCAGGTTGTGGCGCTGCAGCGGTTTGTCGATGTAGATGCTGTCCAACGCCGGAACATCAAACCCCGTCAGCCACATGTCGACGACGATCGCGATTTTGAAATTGGATTTCACGTTCTTGAACTGACGATCCAGTTCCTTCCGGTAGTCCTTGCCGCCCAGCAGATCGTAGAGTTCCTTGTCGTCGTCTTTGCCGCGCGTCATGATCATCTTGATTCGCTCCATCGGCTTGATCTTCTTGCGTTCGATTTCGGTGGGGATAGATTCCCGAGTAGCCGATGTCGCCAGACTTCGGGCCGCGTTTGCCTCAGCTTCTTCGTCTCCCACCGCTCTATCAACACCTGAACTCTGGCGAGTCCAGCTACGGTCATCCCCATCCCAACGTCGGACTTCGTTCCACTGCGGCCGCAGCGCGATCACTTCTTGGAAAAACGCCCAAGCGATCTCGCGCTTGCTGCAGACAAACATCGCCTTGCCTTTGACGGTGGATCCTTCTTCGATTCGTCGTTCATAATGAGCCACGAAATCGGCGGCGAGTGCTTTGATGCGATCGGGATCACCCAGAATCGCGTTCATCTGAGCCGTCGCTTTTTTGCTTTCCTCAATCTGATAGTCGCTGGCTCCTTCGTCGGCGCAGCGCTGGTAGTAGGCCTCGATCTCTTCCAGTTTCTTATTGTCCAGCAGCACCTTCGCCGCGCGGCCTTCGTACACGATCCGCACCGTGATTTCGTCTTTGACGGACTCGGTCATCGTGTAGGCATCGACGACTTCGCCAAACACGTCCAACGTGGCGTCGATCGGCGTGCCGGTGAAGCCAACATAGGTTGCGTTCGGCAGCGAATCGTGCAGGTATTTGGCAAAACCGTAGGTCTTCTTCACGCCCGATTCGGTCACCGTTACCTTCTGATCCAAGTTCACTTGGCTGCGATGAGCCTCGTCGGAAATGCAGATCACGTTGGTGCGTTCGGTCAGTAATTTCGTGTCTTCAGTGAATTTGTGGATTGTGGTCAGGAACACGCCGCCGCTCTTGCGGCCGGTCAACAGCTCTCGCAATTGTGCGCGGCTTTCTACGCTCAGTACCGTTTGGTCACCGATATAGTTTTTGGCGTTGGTGAATTGTTTGGAAAGCTGGTCATCGAGATCGGTGCGGTCAGTGATCAACAGGATCGTGGGGCTTTCGAAGTCCAGGCTCTTCATCAACAGTCGCGTCAGAAACAGCATCGTGAAACTCTTGCCGCAACCGGTCGCACCAAAGTACGTGCCGCCTTTACCATCGCCCTCGGGTTTGCGGTGTTCGAGAATGTGTCGATACAGCTTTTGAGCCGCGTAGAACTGCGGGTACCGGCAAACGATTTTCTGTTCCGCTTTGGAAACGTCCGGGAAGTAGATGAAGTGCCGGAGGACTTGCCGCAACCGCCGCTGATCAAAAAGCCCTTGCAGCATTGTGTGCAGCGAGTCGATGCCATCGCGACCGGCCGACTCGTTGCCGGTGACTTTCTCCCACGTGTAGAAGAATTCATAGTCGGCGAACATCGAGCCCATTTTGTTGTTCACGCCATCACTGATCACGCACAGCGCGTTGTACTTCATCAGTTCCGGGATGTCGCGTACGTAGCGCGTCGTCAGTTGCTTGTAGGCGTCGTGCAACGTGGTGTTCTCGCGAATCGCACTTTTGAACTCGAACACGACCAGCGGCAAGCCATTGATGTACAGGATCGCGTCGGGAATCCGTTTCTCGCGGCCTTCGATTTCCAGTTGATTGACGACTTTGTAGATGTTGTGGTCGGCCGCCGATCCAAGTGTGTACTGCGACAACGCTTCGGCTGCGATCTCTGCGTCAGCAAATAGTCGCCCTTCGCTCCGCGAAAGTTGCGTTGCTCCTGAATCCGGATTCTTTAAAACACTCTTTCGCGGAGCGAAAGGCGACTCTCCGTAATCAATCAGTTGAACGTACAAATCCTTTTGATTGCGGTCTTCGCGTTTGAGCAGCAATCCATCAGACCCCCATTTGCAGATCGTCTTGTTGGAGTCGTACAGATCGGCGGCATTGAGGGCATCCAATTGGCGGATGATCGAGTCAATCTCACCGGCGGTGATGCCGTCATCAGCGTATCGCTTGGACAAAAAGGCTCGCAAATCGGATCGGATCAGGACATCGCTTGAATCCCGTTCAATGTCCGTGCCACAAACATGCGGATAGCCCTGCACATCCAGCAACTGAATGATGGCGTCTTCAAGTTTGGCTTCGGTGAATTTCTGAGTGTTGCTCATTTTCGGTGGTCATTGCGCTGGTCTTGCGCTTGTTATTTGGTTTTTTGGCTGGGTTTTCATGGTCATTTCGGTGGTTGTCGTAGTGGTCGTTACGATCGTCGTTGCGCCGGTGTTGCGGTCGTTATTCAGATTCGTTGCCGCCGTCGTTGCCGCCGTTATTGCTGGTTTCGTCGAGGCTTTATCGGTTTTTTAGCCTGTTTCGCCGCCGTCTTTGCCGTCGTCGTTTCCGTCGTCAGAACTGACATTATTGCCGGGCTTTCTGGGTCGATAAACTACCTCATTCCTGCCAACACGCTCGGAATCCAGCAATCCGACTTCTCTGAGCCGCCCCAAGTGGTTACGCGCCGTTCTATCCCCGACACTCAACGCCCTCATATAGTCGGCTGAAGTGAAGTCCTCGGCCTGATCCTGCACCCAATCCCATGCCTTCCGCTCCGAATCATTGAGTAAATCAACGACTGGCTTTCTGCTGAATTTGAGAATGAGATATGGGTCTTCAAATTCGTAGGTAGGCAGCTGCAAACCATAGTCTTGCGGAATCGACCGCCATGTGTGCATCCCAAAGCCACGCTCCTCTGCCATCTTCATACGAGACAGGACGAGATGAAGAATCGGGTTTCGACTTAAGTTAGGAGCTGAAAATGTCTGCAACTGTTCAATCGTAAGCGGTGAAACAGGACGCCCCGGGCTTTTGATCACGACCGAATCATCGTCAATTTCCAGTTGGACCTTTGCGCCCTTGATGTCATAGTCGCGGTGAACAAGCGCGTTGATAATTCCCTCTCGCATCAAGGTCCACGGAAAAAGAGTATCGTCAGTGCGGACCGTTTGACTACGGTCGATCGCAACCGGCATGACTTTTCTAACCCAAGCTTCTACTGCAGATGGGATCAGAACCATCGGACCTTCGAATGCCTGAGAGTCTATCTGGCCACCCGGCAAAACTGCTTTCGCCATCAATCCTGCTTGGGGAAGAGAAAGGCGTGGTTCGCTGCCGAAGAGAATCAAACCAAAACCAGTCGGAAATTTTCTATCACGATCGCCGGCAAGCACACGTAGTTTTGCGAAGTGCCGCCAGAAAGCGTCGGTGCGGGCACCCTCTTTCGTGTCGCTGAGTTCACAATAACGGTTGATCGCGTCGTCAGAAAAGTCATTTGTCGCCAAATCCTCAACAGGTCGCTCCAACGGGGAAAGTTCGACGGAACTTTCGCGTTCCGGTTCATCGCCGCGCGCGATGGCTTGCTGAAGAAAATCTTCATTGAACTGCCGAATCTCATCTTGCAGATCACGGTCGAACATCTGGATCTCGATCCCGTTATCTTCAAGGTGCTTGATTCCTTTGCGATCGACGGTTGGATCAGGATCTTCGATTCCGATGTACACTTTGGAAATTCGTGCATTCACGGTTCTTTCAGCGCACCCAAGTTTCGGATGGTTTCGGGCTCCCGGCGCACACGGTTCCAATGTTGCGAAAAGGGTGAATCCTTCGAGATCACGGTCACGGTTCTTGCGCTCCAGCAAACCGAATTCTGCGTGATCCCCTTCTCGTAACTCACCACGAGACGCCGTTTCATATCGTTTGGCACTTTCGTCCCAGATTACCGCTCCGACTGACGGCGATATTTTTCCATCGTCACGAGGTTCATTGCGCGAACTCTTCATCGTTTCGACAGCAATCTTCATCAATTTACGAGCGTCGAATTCTTTGAGGCTTTTTCGGGTTTCAGTGTCCTTAAAGCTCATGGGTGAACTTTCTGATTTACATTGCTGGGGTCATGGATAGTTTAACGATCAGCTCGGGCGAGACAGTTTCCCGTAAGGGATTTGACGCAAACGCGCGAAGGCGCAAGGACGCAGAGGGGCACGCGGCGGAGCTGATTCTTTGCGGCTTTGCGACTTTGCGTTGATTGTTTTGTGAGCGTCATAGGCTGTCGGCGACCAGTTGTTCGGCGTCCGGGACGCGCAGAGAGCCCGAAAGGAGTTGCGGGAGAAGCGTGTCGCGCAGTTTGCCAACTCGATGACCCTGCATTACTGTTTCGAAACCCCGTGCCAGTATTGGCTTCACAAAAGCGTCGAATTCAGCAAGTAGCCCATGAGGCGGTTTCAGGACGTGAAGACGCTTCATGTCCTTGGCGGTTACATGTCCGAGTCCGGTAGTTTGTTTGTCTCGTGCAATTTCTACGAAGACAGGCTTCAAGTATTTCAGCAAGCAATAAACGAAACTGCGATCGCTCGGTTCATGTAATGATACTTTAAAGACATGCTGATTAAGCCATCCCCGTCCGCCACTCCAAATGAACGTATCAATCGACGTATCTGGACTGCCCGACCACGAAAAAAGAATCTCTCTATCGTCGATTGAGTATTTTTCGTCGAGATCACGATCTGTGAACTTCGTTTGGGCGGTAAGGCCGTTCTTCAACTCAGCAATTTTCACAACGGGTAACCCATCCTCTTTTGAACAAAAGTGCTCGCTTTTGAAAGATGCTCCATTTATGAAATCGGCGACATCGTAGACCGCTTCAACTTCCCACCCATCCGGAATCCATCCCATGTCTTCATCGAACTGAAAGGCATCGGGGAAGAGTTTTTGGATGTGGTCGGGGAGTGGTTTTGTTTGGCCGGCGAGGGCGCGGCGGGTTTGGGCTCGGGCCGAAAGAGGCTCGGGGATGGGGTTGCCGGCGGCCAAAGCCTTGTCGATCACCGGATCAAA
>CAKZVF010000176.1 GCA_937921995.1 uncultured Pirellulaceae bacterium | reverse complement strand
TTATTATCTCGAACAGTCGCCACTACGTTGAAGTCATTCTGCTGCCTGTCGCTGGCGTATTTCGCCGGCAATTCAAACGCAGCCGATACATTTATTGATGGCGTTGCCGAAGATGGCACAACTCCGGCTCCGGCGGTGTTCAATGCTGAAACGGTCGCCGACTTCTCTACTGGCACTCAAGGCTGGCGTCACACTCGCTTGGGCGGAATTCAAGAAGTCGGTGGTGTGCTTCAAAACACAAACCCGCTCGGTTCCAACGGCGAGACAGACGCCTACGTCTTCGTAAATGTTCCCAGTTCACTTCTGCCAGGCGAACCTGACACATTCATCGTGGGTGCACTTCCTGGACAGTACGATATCATCCAGTTTGATCTCAGGTTTGACGACCTTCCTCCGCAGCCTTTAAGAGGCCGACAGTTTTTGCAAAACGGGGGCGGCCCTGTTAACGGAGTCAACTTCTATGACAACACGGCAGCGAGCGGCATCCCGGATCTTCCGCTGGATAACAATTTCCACACTTACACCATCGTACGTGACAGTGGGGACAACGCCTGGCAACAAACGTATTCGCGCATTCGCATTGACGTCGTCGATGGCGTGGGGACAATCGCGGACTTATTGGGAACCAATTTTTCGCTCGATAATGTTAGGCTGGGACGTACCACCGCAACGGAGGCCTTCCCCTTCGTTGAACCTGCAACCCCGAACCTGATACTCAATGGCGACCTGTCTGATGCCAGCAATGTGGTCCTCGGTGGCACGAACACGGGCGCCTTCAACATTAACGGCAGCAATGGTAATTTTGGACCCTTCCGTGGAAACACGGGAGATGTTGATGGCTGGATGCCGTATAACAACAACCCTGATTCGATCGTTGAAGCCGTTGCCGACGGCGGAGCGCTGGATCTGCTGAATACGTCCAGTGGGAATCAGGGCTCTTTCTACTTAGACACCCACTTGAGTGCTGGACGGCTTGTTCTTAACTCGGCGGGAGGCTATCTCAATGGTGTTATCCAATCTGACATTCTCAATGGTGTCACCGTTGATGAAACAGCGACTTATGAGTTGGCTTTCGATATCGACTTTAATAGTAACCGGCCTGCAAATCCTAGTTCTAACTTCAAGGTTGCCTTGACCGTTGGTTCAGGCGCAAGCGCCACAGACCCCGGCACGGCTGTGGCAGGTTCTTTGTTCGACGAGCAGTTGAGCAATATCACTGCCGGCGACAGGCAGACTGTTTCTATTAGCGGTGCCGCACTGAAGGCTGCTCAAGACAGCGGAGCTCCAGTCAACCTGATCGTCCAGTCGCTCACGAGCACGACCATCAATAACTTCCCTGGAGGCACACCCGTTGCAAATGATCACACCGATAGCAACGTCTTTACTCAAGTGATTCTTGATAACTTCTCACTATTGGTTCCGTTTGTTCCTTCTGTCGGTGACGTAAACAAAGATGGAGTTGTCACACAGGCCGATGTTGATCTGGCACAAGATTATCTGGACGGCAACGGCGGCGAAACAGCGGCCGTTCGGCAGGGCGATTTGTCAGGCTTGGGCACTTCGGCTGAAATTCTCGCATCCTTGAATCTGAATGATTTTGACCTGACGTCGGACGCCACCTTCGACGCTGCAGACGTCGCGGCGATTCAAGCCCTTGTCCCCAACGTTCTTCTTGGCGATGTTGACTTAAGCGGGAGCGTTGACTTCCTTGATATTGCACCGTTCATTTCGGTTCTGTCGTCAAACGGGTCTCAACCGGAAGCGGATTGTGATGAGAATGGAGTCGTTGACTTTCTGGATATCGCACCGTTCATCGCGATCCTAAGCGGAGCGTAAGACCGGAAGCCGAGTATCTTTTAATGGAGAGCAGTTTGCGACGCAGGCTGCTCTCTATTTTTTTTGGCAGGGGTACGGCCCAAAAAACGATACTTGACTGACTTTACAGAAAAGGGAGAAATCGTATGCCCCGCTGGCCGTTTTTGAATCGTATCACTTTCAATGAGTGTTACCAGCAAATCACTCAAAGTCATCATGCCGACTCACCTGCAAACCAAAACCCAGCCGACCGTAGCGCTCTTCTTCTGTTGGTCTTCCACGCGATGCCACGTCTCCACCTTGAACCCGGCGTCATTTAGCAGCGATTCCAACTCGCGTTTGCGGAAGCTGTGGATGAACATTTCTGAGATGGTGCGGTAGGTGGCAAACCGGTCGCCCAGTTCGCACTTGCCACGGGCAACCTCGGCCAAGTGTTTGGCAAACCAACGCCAGCCGCCGGGATGACGAAGCTGCTGCCAAAGATTGTGCGCGTGCAGCACGAACATGCCGCCGTCTTTGATCGTTCGTCGCGCGTGATCGAGAAACTGTCGCCGATGAGCGCTGCCGATGATCATGCCAAGGGTACTGAATAGACAAACACCGTGATCGCAGCAATCGTCCGCCAACCCATCCAATTCGACAAAGTTCGCTTGGATTGAGACCAGCGTTTCATCGTTTTGCCGCTGCGTGATCCTCTGAGCGCAATTTTTCTCCATTTGCTCCAGCATCGGCCGCGATAGGTCAACGCCGATCGCTTTATATCCACGCTCGATCAGCGGGATCAGCGTACGACCGGTACCACAGCCAAACTCGACCACAACCGTTTTCATCGCGGGATCAACCGATGGCAAACAACGGCTGACAATCTCCCAGTCGAACACGGTTAAGGGATCGCCGTCGAGGAATTGATCGTAATTTTCCGCAATTTGACGGTTACGGACATAATCCCAAGTCCCAGAACTGACACCGATGGGAACCTGCCAATGGGAGCGCGATTGCGGCCGAGAATCCGGCCGCGATGGGTTGCTTGATTCAGCAGAAATGAATTACCTACTTGTTGATTGACCCGATTTTGGTATCGTCTGCGTTCACGTAAGGATAGCCGAGGATGATCAATTCGTCGTCACGGTCAGCCCTTAATTTTATACAGAGTAATACATAACGGGAGAAGCATTGTGGCGGTTCGTGTTGCAATCAACGGTTTTGGCCGTATCGGGCGTTTGACATTTCGTAATCTGATTTCACGTCCTGACGAATTCGAAGTCGTCGCGGTAAACGATCTGACCGACAACAAATCGTTGTCGATTCTGCTGAAGTACGACAGCGTCCACGGTCGCTTCGATGGTACTGTCGAATTCGATGATGAGAACCTGATCGTCAACGGCAAAAAGATTCGCATCTTCGAAGAACGCGATCCAGGCAAATTGCCTTGGAAAGATCTTAACATCGACTGCGTTGTCGAAAGTACCGGTGTCTTCACCAACCGCGCCAAAGACGGCAAGCCTGGTTACGATTCGCACATCGCTGCTGGAGCCAAGAAAGTTGTCATCAGCGCTCCTGCCAAAGACGCTCCGGATCTGACTTGCGTCATGGGCGTCAACGACGATCAGTTGACCGGCGACATGACTTGCATCTCTAACGCCAGCTGCACCACCAACTGCTTGGCTCCTGTCGCGAAAGTGCTTCACGACAACTGGGGTATCTCAACCGGTTTGATGACAACCGTGCACGCGTACACCAACGATCAAAAGATCTTGGACTTGCCTCACAAAGACATGTACCGCGCTCGCGCGGCGGCTCAGAACATCATCCCAACATCAACCGGTGCAGCCGCAGCGGTCGGTTTGGTCATTCCAGAGCTCAACGGCAAACTGACCGGTATGGCGATGCGAGTTCCTGTTCCAACAGGTAGTGTCGTCGACCTAGTTTGTAGCCTTGATAAATCAGCGACTGCTGATGAAATCAACGCCGCGATGAAGGCGGCTGCCGACGGCCCAATGAAGGGTGTGCTTGAGTATACGACTGATCCGCTGGTATCGTCTGACATCATCGACAACCCTCACAGTTCTGTGTTTGCTTCTGACTTCACCAAAGTCATCGAAGGCAGTGCGAACTTGGTGAAAGTTGTCTCTTGGTACGACAACGAGTGGGGTTATAGCTCTCGAACTGCGGACCTGATCGCCAAAATTGGTGCTCTGTAGTCGCAGCCGGGCCGGAAACGGTCATTAAAAAGATATAAAAAGGCGTGGTCGTCGTTGATCGCGCCTTTTTTTCTGCGCAAATTTGCGGTGCCGTTTTCGGTTGATAAAATCGAAGGGGATCGGGTGAGACGCGGCAATCGCAATTTTTTGGTGCATTTCTATGAACGAAAATCAAACGCAGCGAGCCAAGGCCGACCTCACGGTTGCCGCGCAAGAGATTGACAGCCTCCTAAGAGACATTGGCCAGACCGGCGAATCAGCCGAGTTCAAAAAAGACGTCAAAGAGATCGTCAAGCACGGTGTCTTCTTCCGCTGGCCGGCGGAGGGTGATTTTGAGTGGGTGCATCCTGATGATCGCCACCTGATTGAATCCATGATCCCCGGCAGCCGTATTTTTTGTCGTGATCTTTGCGAAGACGCCGCTGATCGCGAAGCGGGATATTTTTCGATTCAATACGGCGGTGTGAAGATTCGTGTCAAACCTGCGATGTGGCTGCGGGTGGACCATGAAGGCCATGAGGTCGGCGATCGAATTGAAGTTAAATCCAACCATGGCAAACACAATCCTGTCATCGGAAACATCCGCGAGATCGAATACGACCCGATCGCGCGTCGAACGATCTATTTCATCACGGTCAACGAAATTCCGCTTGCGAAGAAGTTCTACAAAGAAGACTTCCGCCCCTGCCGCCGGCTTGAACAGCCGCTGTCCGGTCGCGAGATCGAAATGCTGAATCAGCAACAGTATTGACTTTGGGATGTTTTCACGTCGAGTGGGTCCAGAGTGAGGGTAGTGGACGAGGCCACGAGTCCTGCGGGGGCAAAGGCAGTTCAGGACTCGTGGTCTCGTCCACTGCGTTTACTACGACGTTTTCCAATAGGTTCAGTATTTAGTTTAGTCGTCTTTAAATCAAACCCGCGCGAACCCAACAGCGACCGATTTGTCTGCTCGGTATGACCCGACACGAGACAATTCTAGCTGCCGATTCCGATCTTAGATGCTCGAGGTTGGTGCATCCGGAGGACCTAGTTGTGGGCGATCGTGTTACCATTTCTTCGGTGACTTATGAGCTGGCGACCTACTTTTGGTGCGGTGTCGATTCGTTTCAGTTCCCGCCGGACGAACTGATCAGGCTGACGCTAAAGGCAACCGATGGTCACTTTCCGATGACCGTCAAATCTATTTGCTTGCCTTATGTGCTTTGCCAACGCATTGATAAACAACACGCGGTTTATGATTTGCGTCAAATCCAATTGACGCGCGTCGACCGAGATTTCGCAGATGCGGTTTGCGATGCGTGTAAAGAAGACAAAAAGTCGATCAAGAAGAGCGAAAGTAAATCAAAAAAGAAGAAGCGTAAGTAGACCGCTGAAGGAACGCCTTACGCGCGTGACGCCCTCCCTCCGCTCAAGCCAATCATTTGGGGACTTGTAGTTCTGACGCATTTGATCAGAATTTTCTAAAAGAGAAATTACTTAGAATCAATTGCTGAGCAAATCATGACAGGACCTGAAATCGACCGTGCCGAGATCGCTCGGAGTTGGCTGCCGCGTTACACGGGCATGCCGCTGGAGAAGTTTGGCAGGTACATTTTGCTGACGAATTTCAACTATTACGTTGATCAGTTTGCAAAAATGTTCGACTGCGAGATTTACGGCCAGAGTCGGCCGATGCAAGCCGCCAGCAACGGCGATGGTTTGACGATCGTCAATTTTGGAATCGGTTCGGCCAACGCGGCGACGATCATGGATCTGTTGACGGCCATTTGCCCCGAAGGCGTTTTGTTTTTGGGAAAGTGCGGCGGATTAAAGGCCTCGACGGAGATCGGGAATTTCATTTTGCCCATCGCGGCGGTCCGGGGCGAAGGGACCAGTATGGATTACATGCCGCCGGAGGTTCCGGCGCTGCCGTCGTTTAAGCTGCACAAGTTTGTCTCCGACCGTTTGGTGGATCGTAACTTGGAATATCGGACAGGCGTGATCTACACGACCAACCGGCGTCTGTGGGAACACGATGTCGATTTCCGGGCAAAGTTGGCGCGTCTAACCTGCATCGGCATCGACATGGAAACAGCGACGCTGTTCATCGTCGGTCACTACAATTCCATCGCGCGCGGAGCGCTGCTGCTGGTGTCCGATGTGCCGACGACTCCCGAGGGAGTTAAGACAGAGGCTTCCGATGCCGAGGTCACCTCGAAATGGGTGGACTTGCATTTAGAGTTGGGGATCGAAGCGATGACGACGATCGAAAAAGGCGGCGAACATATCCGCCACTTCCGGTATTGATCTTTGTTTGACGCGCACCCATTTCTAAAATGCTAGCGACCGGTAACCGATTTGGGCTGTCTGTAATCGTTGATGATAACTTTTTGACGCGCGAATTAGATCTTCGACCAACATCGCAAGTGATGGTCGTTACCTGTTTTCATGGTTGGACTTGCGTCAGATTGGCTGACGAAGTAATAGATGCTGGCAAGTCCCGTCATGTGTTTCTTTTTAGAATTCGCGCCGCGACCGGCCATAAACCGCCGTATTTGAATTGGAAACATTTTCACGATCGTCATTTCCATCTCTGTAGGACACCAGTGGTTGCCATGAATTTTCGTCGAAGCAAGGTTGAACTTTCGGTTTCTGCAGCATTATTCTCCGTCCTCATTTTTCATAGCGCGGCAACGGCTCAGTCGACAGACTTCAGCCCTGAACCTGAGGTTGGCCAAGTTGGAAATGAAGTTGGAGAGACCACCTACTTCGATGAGTACGACACGGCGGTACCTGTCGCCGACGATGGTGAAGATTTTATGGACGGTATCGATCAGATGTATGCGGCGCTTCCCGATAGCGAGCGGGTTGCTGAAGCGGCGGCAACGCCCAGGTATAACACTGCGATTTTCTCTTTGCCCGATGAAGAGCGGACGTTCGCGATTCTCGGCGGCTACTCTCGAGGCACCGATGATCTTTCCGACTTTGATGATTTATTAGCCGACCCAAGCGTTTACGCCCATGCTAATGATAGAACGGGGTACACCATCAGCGCCGCACTTGGTCGAAGACGCAGGGCTTGGTTTCGCACCGAACTTGACTTTTCGATACGTCAAAATAACAGCGATGTCGTGTTGTCCAATGGATTTCGACAAGTCCATTTCGAGCAAGACCTGCGGGTCCTGTCGTTGATGAAAAACGCCATCTTTGAATGGCAAAATAAATCGGACTACACTCCCTACGGCGGCGTAGGGATCGGCGGTGCCCACGTTGATGTTTCAGAATCAGTTTCTTTTGGTGGGAGTCGAAGCTCTGGTGGCATTGACGACATCCAGTTCAGCTGGCAAGCCATTGCGGGATTGGCCACTGAAATCAACGAGACTGTCGATTTTGTCATCGAGTACCGCTACTTTTCGACAACCGACGTTACAACAGCCGATGGTTTTAATTTTGGACCTGTGAAGGGACAAGATCTGCTGCTGGGGCTAAGGTTTGAATTTTAGCGCGCGTCCAATTCTCTGATGTTGAACTTAGAATGCACAGGTGCGCGGGATCAGCGTTGGACTGACCTTCGTTTCATTCTATCTCAATCGTTTCGCCGCTGATGTGAAGCGCTTTGTCTTTGATGTCAAACGACTTTACTACGATCCGGAAGGAATCGTGGATGACCAAATGATCCTCTGGCATCGTCACCAGCAATAGCGGATCGCCGTCGTGAGTTGACCAGCTGGATTCGTATCCGGATTTCCGCAATACGTCCGTGATCACGTCGGCGAACTGCGTCACCGGGAAAGGTAAGACGCCCAATCGAATGCTGCGGATTCGAACGGCGACTTGATTCGTTTGTTCGGTGCAGAACAGATCGAACTTGCCAACCAAGATGCCTTGTAAATCTTTATATCGGCAGCGGCATGCGATCGTCAGTTCATTGGCCGCCAACAAGACGCGCGGGTCTTTAATGTTCTCCGGCAGCAGCTCCGGAAATTTGGCGGGCAGCTCGGAGGCCAGCCAACCGTTGATCTCCATTTCGGATACCGAGCCTTCCCATGTGCTGGGATACAGCGCGGAGTTGTATAGCTCCAGCGCAGTCGTTTCCATCCGCGAACCCATCGCGCGATTCTGATCGGCTTCTTGCTTCATCGCCGCGGTGTAGAATTCGGGCTGTTGCTGAGATGTGTAGTAGACGAAACCGACCGCCGCTATCAGAAGCAGAAGCAACAACCCGACCAACTTGAACATGCCAGAGATCAATCGCCATATCAGCGACGGTTTTTCGTTGAAAGGATCTTCGTCAAGATCCGCGTCGCTGGAGAGGATGTTCATGTGCTCATGGGGCTGTTGGATTGACACACCAAGAAAATATCGTCAGAGCGAAAAGTTAATAAACGGCTTACCGCACCGCAACCCCGCAGATCTTGCCGAAAAAAGCCATCGCGCGACCGACGATCTGCGGTGGATGATCTCCATACACCATCAGCATCCGGTTTTCGCTAGCACAATTCATCGAAGTCGGCTGCGTAAGCGAAGTGGCCTAGGTAGTTAAATGGCGTTGGATTAAATTAATTTTCTCTGGCCCGGCATCTGCGTGCTGACGGTGCGTGAATTTTGGCACCAAACGTCGATCGCGGGTTCAGACAACAAGCCTTGAATCACACTATATATACCGGCCGACAGGATGTTCGGTCTTTCCAAGCACGTTACCGTGTTCCAACCTTGGAGTTAAGCAATGAAGCTGACGGGAATCACCATTGATGGCTATCGCAAGCTGAACAATATCCGATTGCTGCAGATCAGCCCTGCGATGAATCTGATCTACGGAGAAAAAGGGACCGGCAAAACGCGATTGGCCGACTTCATCAGCGGCATTCTATTTGGCGAAGCCACCGATGTTCACAACGTAGGGCACCGTCGTGCGTTGAACTCTGGCGAACCGATCGAAGGAAGGTTGGACGTCAACAGCGGGCATCAACAGTATTCGCTGCTCCGCGATCTGCACACTGGCAACCGGCTGACCGCGCAGGCGACGTCGTCGGCGGGGGCGGCGGGAACAGCGATCGGCGCGGCATCCGACCCACAGACATTGATCACCGGTGCGCTGGACTTGGAACTGTTCAACAGCTTCTTTAGCGTCTGTTTTGATACGCGCGCCACTGGCCTCAACAGCCAACCCAACAAACATCTGCCTTCGTCACTTCACCGGCGGATGGGGGTTCCGCTGGGGCAGGAGCACAGCGGCGAAACTTCTGTCAACCCGCAGCAGATACAGACCGCCAATGCGTTGCGATCAGAGATCGAAAGCGTAAATCGAACGATCGCATCCTTACAGCTGCAATCCCAGCAACTTAACGCTCAGATCAACGCCAGCGCATCTTCGGCGGTTCGCGCAGGCCAACTGGACCAGCAGATTGCGGAGATCGAACGACGCATCGTCGCGCTGACCGCCCAACCCAACAGCCACGAACTGGCGCTGATCACTTCTCAGATCGAACAACTCCAACTTCAGATCAACTCGGCCCAACCGACTTACGTTGCACCGGTTGTTCCAACGGTCAACGCCAGCGCGGCGGTGTATGATCAGCTGGACGAAATCGACACGCAGATCAACCGCTGGCGATCTGTGCAAAACGAAGTGCAGCAGCAGCGCGTGAGTCTAAAAGATGAGATGGTTCAGTGGAATGAGATGACGCTGGATTCCGAGCATCATCCGTATCACGATGCCCGTCGGATTTTGTTGAATCTGGAGAAACGCGTTGACAGCGCTCATCTGCAAACCGGCCAGTGGCTTGATTCGCACGGACCCACGGATTCTTACCAGGCTGCCGGTTTCGTGGACGAAGTCTGCGACCGAATGCGAGACGACCTATATGTTCTGTGTGAGGAACTGGGAAAACAATACAAGCAGATTCGTCACCGGTCTGCGGCGGCGGAGCTAAAACGTTTGCGTCGTTTTTACGAACAGATTACCGAGAACGTGACGCGCTTGATCGCGCGCCGGCGTGCGGTCATCCAGCAGCTGCGCGATTTGGATGCCGCGGGGGCCGACGCCATTTTGCGGGCGGACCACGATTATTCAGTGTATGCAGCAAAAGAAGGTCACCTCCGCGCTCGCGAACGATTTGTTGGCCCGATTAATATGCCTTCGGCCGTCCCGCAGATGGTCGCGCCTGACCTGACCCAGCAACGCAATCAGCTATTGGTGCTTGAAAACCGCCGCGCTGAACTTCAGCGGCACCATTCGCCCAACACGTTGGAGATGACGCAACTGCGGTCGCAAATCACTAATCTCCGCAACGAACGGGCTTCGTTGACGTCGGCCGATACAAGCCAATCCAAAAGTGAACTCGCACGCGTCCAAGTCGAATTGAATGCGGCGATGGCGGCGCTACAGTCGCTGAACCTGCGTTTGGACGAAGCCTCCAAAACCGTCCAGGTCACACCCAACGCGCTGCTGGTCGAAGCCGGGCAGATCCTAGCGCGACTTTCCCACGGCGAACTATCGCGTGTTTGGCTGACTCAAAATGGCGACCAGACGGAAATCCAGGTGCTCGATCGCCAGCAACGTGTGCTGGGATTTTCGGCGATCAGTGCGACGATGCGGGCGCAGACTCAATTGAGCCTGATCCTGGCGGCGAATCAAATATTGTCAGCGCAGAATATTTCAGCGCCGCTGATCATCGATGAACTGTTCGAAGACTTTGACAGCGACCGAATTGATACGGCGCTACAAGTTCTAAGCGAATTTTCAGCGCGAGGCCATCAGGTGATCATGCTGACGCAGCACCGCTTCCTGATTGACCGCGCCAACAACTTTGCCACGATACAATTCTTCGACATCCAATCGCAGAAGGCCTTAGAATCTCATCCGCCGGTGATCAATCCAACCTTCGGCCCGACCATGCCGGTTCCATCGCCGGTTCCATCGCCGGCGACGATTGCATTTTCGACCGCCAGCTCTTTTTCTGCCAATGGAGCCAATCCCTCTCCGCCGGTGGTTCAGCATGTTTCCACGATCGCCGGACCGGCGGTCCAACTGCAAGAGAACGTAACGGCGCGTTTCCCGGAACCGGCCGTGCACCGCTATCAGCCGGCTGCAACGCCCGTCGTTTCCAGTATCAAAGCGAATCAAATTGGCGATCGACTGGTGTATGCGGTGACGTATGAGGATCACTCTGCGTTGGCAGAGATTCCGATCTTCGATGCGCTGCAACTGCGAACGTTCAACGACAGCGGCATTGTGTCGGTCGCCGATCTTCTGGACGTCAATCTGGATGACTTGCCACCGAACTGGCACGAGGTCGGCCTCACCCGCGCGGTGGTCGACAGTATGCAAGCGGAGATTTGGTTGCTCTCATGCGTGCCGGCGCTGCGTCCCTATGATGCACACGTTTTGGTGGCTTGTGGAATCTTCGAACCGGATCAGCTGGAAACGTCGGCCCCTCAATTTCTGCTCGAACGCGTGCAGCGCTACCTCAAAGCACATGAGAACGAAAACGATTTTGACGATTCCTATCGAATCACGCTGGAACGAATCAAGGACTGGCACAAGGGCATCGGCAAGACGCACAAACGCTGGCGTAATCGACGGGCTGGCCGCAACCGGCGGATGACCGAGCGCGATTCGCAGAATCGACGATTCGATAGAACCTCCAATCGCGATCGCAGCGGTGAATATGATCGTAAGACGGTCGAGTCGCAAACGCGCGGTCCGCAGCTTCGCCGCTACGAGGAGAATGGATCGTCTTCGTCAAGAAACGGTTTTACGCAACGTAGTGGCGTCGAAAGAGAATACGAAGATCGCTCCCAAAACCGAAGCCGCAGTCGAAGTCATGATAGAGACTATGACGGAGATCGAGGTCGAGACCGGGCTGACAACATCATTCGCGCCGATCGTTCTTCAGCCCGTTCGCGCGATGCCCAGCGACCTATGCCGGCGCGGACTCCCCGCATGGAAATACCGACGCCAGAAACTTACAGGCGATCCGTTCCGGCGTTGGCGCCCGAATCAAGCACAATGGTTGATTCCGCGCAAGAACAAATCCGCGAAACGAAGCCAGCGGCGACTCGTACGACTGCCAAAAGCAGTAGCAAGGCAAAACTAAAATTCTATCTGGATCTGGAAGACCACATCGAAGCCGCGCCGTCGATCGGCCCGAAGACGGCTGAACGGTTCGAGAAAATCGGCGTGTTCACGATCTCGGATTTCCTCAGACAAACAGCAGAATCCATGGCCACCAAACTGAACTACAAACGCATGACCTCGGAAGTCATTCGCAGTTGGCAGCACCAAGCGCGATTGGTTTGCCGAATTCCTAACCTCCGCGGCCATGACGCGCAGCTATTGGTGGCATGTGACTTGATCGAACCCGAAGAGATTGCGTCGATGCAGCCACAGTCACTGTATCAAGTGATGGGGCCTTTCTCTGAAACGAAGGAAGGCTTGAAGATCATTCGCTCCGGGAAAAAGCCGGACCTCGCCGAGATCACCGATTGGATCGCGTGGGCTCAGCACACACGGTCGCTGCAGGCTGCCTGAAGAGAAAACATTGAATCCAATGGATCCGTCGAGTAAGTTTGGAATGCATCGTGCCGATTCCGCATTTCAACGTCCCTGTGTCAAAATTATGTTGCCGTGGCTTCAATTCCGCGCCTTAATATTCGTGTTTGTCGCGACGATGGGTTGCCTGTCATTGGCTGTCCCGACGGTGGTGTTTGCTCAAGCGACCGATGCGGCACCGAAAACGGTCAAATTTGGAATCGAAAAACATGGCGCGATCGTTTATCGCAAGACCGAAAAATATTTGGTCAAATGCGATATCTATCAGCCGATCGCTGACGCTGATGCCGATGAACAAAACGGTGAGGAGACCGACGGTAAGCCCAAAGTGAAACCGGCGCCGTTGATGCCAGCGATCGTGATGATCCATGGAGGGGCTTGGAGAGCCGGTTCCAAAATCTCAATGTTGCGACACGCGCGGCGACTGACGCGCGTCGGCTATGTTGTGATGGCGATCAATTACCGTTTGGCCCCCAAGTACCCTTGGCCTGCACAGATTGAGGATTGCCGCGCGGCGTTGGATTGGCTGCACGATCACGCCGGCCAATACAACATCGATACGCAGCGCGTTGGCGTTTATGGATATTCCGCCGGCGCTCATTTGGCCGCGATGTTGGCGACCACCAACGAGAACAATAATTCGATCAAAATTCGGGCGGCCGCCGTGGGAGGGACTCCGGCGGAGTTCAGTTGGATTGATGATGATTCCAACGCGCTGGTCTATTGGTTGGGGGCGACTCGGGAGGAAGACGCGGATGTCTACGTCAACGCTTCACCGATCAGTTTCGTCACGCCCGACGATCCACCGGTGATTGTATTTCATGGCGATGCGGACCTGCTGGTGCCCGTCGAATCGGCCCGGCGACTTCATGCCGCTTTAGAGGAACAGAACGTCGATTCGGAATTGGTCGAGGTCGCTGGCTACGGGCACATCGGGACGTTTAGTAAAATGGATTTAATGGTGGACGTCATCAAATTCTTTGACCAGCATCTAACACCTCAGGCGGCGCCTCCGGCAGAATAGCATTAGCAGTGTCCTTCCTACGAATTCTCCTTTTCCATTTCTTTCTCTTTCAACAGCAGCCAATCCTCATCGTGTTCCTGTCCGTCATCAGGTTGTAGATGCTCGACTTCCGCGTAAGTTCGGTAATAGAGCGCACATAGCAGAAGGTCGTTGTCTGTGTCGGCAGGGAACCCAAACCGTTCCTTCAGCGGCACCGCCAAATGAGCCGCGATTTCAGCACGATGCTCGGGCGCCAAACGTGGCCGCGCGTCTCCGTAAGTGGAAAGCGCGTTGGCCAAAGACGGCGTTGTTTGAAAGTTGGCGGGAATCAAGTCCGCCAATTGCGAGACACGCGCGTCTTCGAATTGGGCTAAGTCGGGTACCCATTTTCGTTCAACCAGTACCACCATAGTGCCGGCGATGAGATCTCCGATGCGCTGGTAACGCGGGCTGATCGTCATGCAAATCAGACCGATTAAACAAGTCGGCACCCAACCTGCGGTAAATTCGATCTCGAAAACGTACAGCAGCGTCGCGGGCACGAACGGCAAGATATCCAAATATCGGAACAGGTTTCGCGTCATCGCTTGCACACCGTCGATAGCGCAACCGTCGACCGATAGGACTTGGATCTTCGCGATCGACTTGCCCCACGTCTGCCCGTTTCGATAGGTTTCTTGAAATGCCCCGTAAAACCAAAACACGGCCGCGCCAATCAATCCGGCAACGCCGAACAGGGACATCCCAAGTTCGTCCGTCAGACCGCCCAACCCCAGATGAAACAGAAGCGGCGCAATAACAAACCCGTAGAAGAGGCTCAGCAAAATACCCATGCCAAACAACAGTGAGCCCACCAGAAACAGATCCAGCATATAAGCGAATAGACGCCGAAAAGGCCCCACGGTTTGGTAGACAAACGAAATCTTTTCCGGCGTGTCGACTCGCAGGGTCGTATCGAGTTGTGAGTGAGGTTTGTTGATGGGTGACGACTACCGGAGTAGATAAAAGTTCTGTTCGCAATTTAGCAGTGACTACTTCCCACTATAAAGCATTCATTCCGCTGCAACCAGTATTGAGCCGGAGTCAACAGGAGAACTGCAAAGTTGAGTATTACGAGTGATTTGTAATTCGGGAGGTCGAGGCTCCGCCTGAGACCTAGTGGATTTCGTAGGTTTCCGGCGGAGCCTCAACCTCCCGGTTCCTGCGGAAAATGACTTTGCAGTTTCCCTGCCGGAGCCGAGGCATCGTTTGGCATTGAAGTTCACCGTCGAAATTGCTGAGCCCGGAGGTGGTGGGCGAGGCCACGAGTCCGGCCGCTGCTTTCCCATTTAGTTTATCGTTCAATGCAGCTGCTGGATTCGTAGCCTCATCCACTACACAAGAGCCAGTCTCAACTTTGATCTGGCTGTAAGTGTGTCATCTTTTTGAGTTGCGGCGCCATCGAAATGAAAACAAGGTTCTCGCGCGATCTGCCTGAAACCCGCAGTTTCTTCATTGGTACAGCGATTGCAGAAAATGAGTTTGGAAACTCACTTCCACTCAGTCTCTCTCAGAATCAGGAAAAACTATGATCAAATTGAATCTTGGACTTGCCCTTACCGCAGTCGTTTTCGCAATGGCGATGCTGCTCGCCCCTTCATCGGCGCAGGCTCAATGTGCCTACGGAGGCGGATACAACTACGCCCCGACTTACCGCTACAGCAGCAATTACATCTCGCCGAACTATCGCACTAACTCTTGGGGAGCGAATCAAAATTTCTACGGCGGTAATGTCTATGATGTTCGACGGGATCGCGTTCAAAAGGCGCTAACATTGGCCGCTGTGGCCGGCGTAGCGATTGCCCTTTCAAATAACAACGATCGCGACCGTGGTAACCGTAACAATTTTAACCGTAACGATTTCAATCGTGGCAATGGCAACCGCAACAACGGGAATCGCGGCAACGGCAACCGATATAACGGAAACCGCAACCACCGGCGATAGGATTGCCACGCGATAGAAGCGCGCTAAGGATAGCGTTGGTCCAAAACATGGTAGGCTGAGACATGCTAAATTTCGAAAACCGGTAGCGCGATGCTGCTGGTTTTCTTATTGCCGGATGCCCTGCCCTACCCTGCCCGGTTTGAGGGCTTCCCACCCGCCGTTTATTTGACTTTCAAGATTGCTTTTTCGATACGCTCTCGTTGCGCTTTAGAAAGACCGAATTTGAAGTTGATTTCCGGGTCGTTAAAGATGTCAGATTCTTTCATCTCCAAATCATGGACGTCAAGACTTAGATCACAGTCGAAACGGGCCAGCATACTGTGGCTTTTGCCCTCGGCCCGTTTGATGTTTCGGAAATGGCATAGCCCCCAAGTGATCCCGCGTCCGTCCTTATTGTCCAAAAACGCATCAGGCACAAAGGCTCCCGGCGCGATCGGCATCAGGCCCGTGATCGCCGCCACTTCAAAATTCACGCCGTCGGGGGAGTATTGAATCGTGTTGTGTTCGAGCCCATGTCGGCTGACCAGCGCGGCCAATCCTGTTTTGAAGGGAAACAGAGACGTTTCGTGGCCCGAGTTGATCACGGGGTTGAGCGGATGTTTTTTGAAAGGGCCCAACGGGTCTTCGGCGATGGCCAGCCCCTGTGCTCGCACCGGCGGTTTGCCTCCCATTTCGCCTTTGTAGTACAGATAGATTTTTCCGTTGAAGACAATCGGATACGGGTCGTGGATCACGTACTGATCCCATGATCCCGGCGGCCCATTTTGCACGACGATTTTATTGGATGGCGTCCACGGGCCATCAGGAGAATCCGACCAAGAAACCGAAACGGGGCAGTCGTCGCCATTGGTGGCGTTTGAGGTGCGGCTGCCGGGCATGTTCAGGTAGGCTTGATAGTACAAATAGTACTTGCCCCGCCAAAACAAAATATCCGGCGTCGACACTGACCGCCAACCGGCGTGCGGTTTCTCCATCCGGCTGACGGCGACGCCTTGTTCTTCCCACGTGAACCCATCGGCGCTGGTCGCGTACCAGATCTCGGCCAGATCCCAATCGCGCGAGGGGATCGTTTCATTGGCGCCGCCGTCGTAGTTGGGTGGAGTTGGTGTTTGCCGGTGCGTGTACCAAACGTAGTACTTGCCGTTGGCCCGAATCACTTTGGTTGAATCGCGGCGCGAAACCGTGCCGTCGCCGCCGTTGTAATCAAAGCCTTTCAGCGGCGTGTATTTGAAATTCGAAAACAGTTCGTTGCGAAAGCAGTCCACTCCTTTGTAGGTGCCTTCGTAGACCCGGTCCATCGCTTTGCTCAGCGGCATGTCCGGTTTGCTTTCAGGGACTGCACCGTAGGGAAAGACGGCAGAGTCTTGACCCAGCAGCGCAGGCCCCCAAGTTAGCAGTAGAATGAGAGTGGTTAAGTGAACGTTCATCGCTTGTGTCCGATCTTGTTTAGGAACAACGTCATGGTCGTCGGGTTTGTGGATTGTCAACAATTCTACCGAAAAGTTGAGTGTACGCAAAACTCGACAGCCGTTTAACGACAAGCCGGCAGGCGACCGTGTTTGGCGGGGCAAAACGCCGACGCCTGCCGGCTAGTCGTTAAACGGACGACGGACCGTGCTTCAAAAGTCTTGAGAGTTAAACTTGCTTAATCTTAGGGACGCCTCATTTGGGCCCAAGCCATCGCTGGTTTGGAAGTTTTTTTACCTAAACGAAGCACAGACTGATGATCAGAATGCTTAGCAAGATACCGTAGATTCCCAGCATCACTTGAGCCGATCGTCGTGGCGGCGTTGCACCTGAACGCGAAACAAAAATCAGAGCGGCGATGGATCCCAACAGTTCAATCGGCGCCACGATGTAGCCAAAATGTTTGGGATCCCAATACGAAATGGGGCTTACAAAACGCCAGTTGGAAATCGGCAGAAAGTGACGGTGCCCATCATCATGGTGCAGCGGTAAGTCAAAACCCATGTGCAGCATCGCGCTTAGTAACAACAGCTGCAACCAGCGACATTTCAATCGCCACGCAAACAGCAACAGAACCAACGCGATGGGAAATGAATTGAAAACGTCAAACGTGTATTGCCAGTGGTCCAGGAAATACAGTTCGTTCCAAATAGACGCTTCGGTCGCTCCCATCATTTTCTGATAGCCGTAGAACACGAACATCGTCGCATCAGGCAAAACAGCGCCAGCGACGACTGACGTAAGGTCGCGCCAAGCGTCCTCGCGCCTCCAAACGAGAAGGCTGGCCGCGATGTGAGAGGGAGTCATCATGGGTATCGTTTTAACAGATCCACGGTCGGCGTCGATGACGATGATAGATGCCGGATTGATTTCGAGGGGCACTCACCCTTTTTCAACGTGCTTCAAAAACAAAATATCAACGGTTAAGATGGATTGTCTTCCTACCTTATCTTCTCCGTCAGAAAACCAATCGCCATGAATCCAAAGCCCCGCTCAGCATTCCAAATTGTAGGCTGGGTGATTTTAATCGCGCTGTTGGGGCTGAGTTTCTTTCTGCTGCCGATGGTGATGACCATGATGCACGACAGAATTCCCGAGGAGAGACTTTCGCTTTGGTTGCCGCTGTATGTTCTGGTGTTGACGTTCCCGGTCATGGCGGCCCATTTTTATTGGAGTGCGCTGCGGAGGTACATGTCGGGATTTACTTTTTGGTTGATTGTTTCGGCGGCGACCTTCGGGCTGGTGCTTCTCCACCGCATGACTTTTGAAGAGAGAATCTTCTCTAACCATAGAGAAGTTGTCACGTTCTTCGTCGGGGCTTTCATTGGCGGGACGTTGGGAGGGATGATTGTGTTCGGCTTGGTCAGCCGGTTCGTTCCGCGTTGGCTGGGAATGACTAAAACGCAGCCCGATCAGTCAGATGAATCCGGTCGGCGAAAGAAACAAATTGGACTCAAGTCGATCTTTTTCTGGACCGCCGGGATCGCGGTCATTGCCGCCGCTTTCACCAACCCAGAAAAGCTGCTCCTTTTGGAAGATGATTCGTTTCGCGTCTTCCTCTACCAATTGTTTACGTTTATCGGCTACGCCGTGTTCTGCCTCTTTCTGTTCATTCCGGTTCAGGCTTGGCTGAGCAACGTGACGCCACGATGGCTCGGCAAACTATCACTTTTAGTCTTCAGTTCGTTGCTACCGCCAAGCATTCTGTGGCTGATGTCACTCGTCGCAATGGGGTCCTACGCCGGCGAAGAGATTATCGTAACGATAACACTTTCTACAATGCTGTTTTACCTAAGCGTCTACGCGATTCTTTGGCACCAAGGGGGCCGCTGGACTGGCGTGATTTCTGAGAAACAAGAACCCAAACAAACTCGGCGGTTGGGCTTCTTTGGCA
>CAKZVF010000175.1 GCA_937921995.1 uncultured Pirellulaceae bacterium | reverse complement strand
ATCAAGTTGGAAATTTGTGTGCTTGCACCACATCGAGTGCTCGCCAAGCTTCCAGCCATGATCGCTGACCAGAATCACGACGGTGTTTTGATCGTGCCCCTGAGCTGTCAGCGCGTTGAGTAATTTGCCTATCTGCGCGTCGATGAAACTGATGCTCGCGTAATACCCGTGAATCAATTCCAACGCCTTGTCGTCGGACAATGGTCCTTGCTTGGGAATGTCGCTGTAGGCTCGCAGTTCCCCCCAAGTGCTATGAGCGATCTTGGGCGATCCAACTGGCAACGAGTAGTTTGCTGGGATTTTAATTGAGCTCCGGTCGTATAGGTCCCAATATTTTTTAGGAGCTACGAAAGGCAGGTGCGGCCGATGGTAGCCGACTGTCAGAAAAAGGGGCTGTGCCGACTCTTGTTTGATTATCTCGATCACTCGATCGGTGATCGCGCCGTCCTCAAACAATGCATCTGGCACAGCGGCCGCTTCAACGGCCGGCCCTTTAATGTATTGCCGCAGCTTTTTCCCTTTTAAACCTTCTTGCTTGGCCATCGCAGTACGATTTGAGATATCGTCGGTTACACTTTTTTGATGATACTCAGATACGCCGGGTAGCGTCTTGGAATCAATCCATTGGTCCCATTCCTCAGGTTGTTCGTCATGATAGACCTTGCCGATTCCTGTCGTTCGATATCCTGATTTTCGCAAGTGTTGTGTTAACGTAACCACGTCGGGAATCGTCTTCCGAAAACGCGTCGTCAAATTGTGAACACCGGTCGAATCCGGACGCATGCCAGTGAACATACTGATCCGCGATGGTAAGCAGACCGCTTGCTGGCAATAAGCGTGGCTAAATTTTAAACCTTGGCTGGCAAGCTGGTCGATGTTAGGCGTGACCATGTGTTCTGCACCGTAGCATTTAAGCTCCGGACGCAAATCGTCGACGCTGATCAGCAAAATATTGGGCTGGCTGTTGCTTGATTGCGAGTTCGACGCGTAAACAAATGGCCTCGTCTTTTTCGTTTGCTTGGGTTGCTTCAAAGCCAAATTTTTAGAGACAACTTTGGGAGTAGAGGCTTGACCTTGGCGGACTTGCCACATAGACCTATCGATTTTTTCTGAGGTTTCAAATTCAGATTGATAAACAAGATCGTTTTCCGCATTTATCAGGGGGGTAAGCCCAGTGAAGGGATCTACTTTCGCCTCTTGCGAATAAACATGCGGCGTAGAAGCCAGCGTCAAAAAAATTGAACACACTAGGATTATGGTCTTCATTTTCATTCGGGCGTCTAAGTCTTTGGGCTGATCGGAAAGGCCTGTGTTTAATAGTCACCTACGACAAGTCCGTCGTTCATCGACAGCAGACGTTTGTAAGCCGCGTTTGCGATCGTTTCGTACTCAGTACCTTGCTCGATAGAATCTGAAATAAAGTGGACAGATCCATCCGCGAAAGACATTTGCACGCCGCTGCTATGTTGGCTGCTGGCTGCTTTCTTTTTCGTAAAGCTGTCAAAGTTATTAAGAAGGCCAGATCCGCAAAAAGCAACGTCAACCATACCGAATGATTTTTCTTCATCGGTGGCACCTTCGTCGTGCCCCAAACCTTTGGCACCGTAAATATTCGCCGCACCGGGAATTGCATCTCGGATGCTTTGGGATGTATCAGTACTCATGGCACCATTGCCAAACGAGCGTTCCGATAGACAAACCGTGTTCGAAGTTCCGTCGGTGAATTCAGAGATACGTTTTCCACGTACTCCATCGAATGGTCCCGTCACACGCTTGGAATCGACAGAGGGGTCAATGCTTTTCCACATGATTCTTCCCGAACCGTTATTCGCAACGTAGTTGGACAGTCCGAGTCCGCCTTGAATCCCTGGAACCGTGCGTTCACTGCGGATTTCCGCACCATCGGAAGGGCACCGGAAGCCATCGATAGAAGTAATCAGCGCCTCTTTGACGGCGGCTCCATCGGCGGAGTTTTGCCGATCCCACATGGTCCCCCTGGCAGGAGCAAGAATACCATGCAGATTGTTCTGCTCGACAAAAGGTAGGATAGAGGTACCCCAGCCAAAGGTTCCCTGTTTGTATCCGGCTGGCACGACATCAAATTTGTTTTGAAGTCCTGGTGGAAATTTCATGTGTGCCGATTCATGGTTGAGCAACGCAAGCGTCAGCTGTCGCACATTGTTGGCACAAGTGATCCGTCGAGCGGCTTCTCGGACCTGTTGGACCGCCGGAAGTAGCATCCCGATTAGAATGCCGATAATGGCGATGACGACAAGTAGTTCGACCAGTGTAAAACCGGACTGCCGTTGTGAGTAACGATTCATTTATATAACCAAAAAAACGAAAAGTAGAACTAAACGAATGTCTGCTAAGTGATTTATTGTGAGGCGTTGGGGGTAAGCTGCTGCACGCCGTTCTGTTTCCCCAGTTCGCCCTTTGTTTTGCTTTTGTATGCCTTGTTGGCAGCTCGCTCCAAGCGACGGTCGAGCATCTTTTTTCCTTGCTCACGAAGATTGCCCACTTCGTTTTCAAGCTTGGCAATTTGTTCTAGCATTTGTCTTGCGCGATCGGGTTCTTTGTCGGCAAGATTTGTTCGTTCGCCGGGGTCATCGTCGAGGTTAAACAATTCGACGAGGTCCTCGTCGATCCATTGGATAAGTTTGTACGGTCCGTCGATCAACGCCAACGCGCGGGTGTCGCCTGTGCTGTCAGGACGTGCCATCCACTTATACCAAAACATCGGCGGCCTCTGGTAAGTCTCCCCGTCGAGTGCGCGAACGAAGCTCACTCCGTCGACATGTTGCTCGGGACGTTGAGTTGCGTTGGCCATTTCCAAAAGTGTTGGATAAAAATCTGTACCCGTAACTTGAACTTTGGAGACACTACCGGCTTCTACGCGTCCTGGCCATTTGACAATCAATGGCACGCGAGTCCCGCCTTCAAAAATAGAGCCTTTGCCTTGTCGGAAAGGTGCGTTGGATGTTGCCACGGGCCGTCGATTTGTCAGGCTGCGTGTCGAAAGTCCACCATGGTCTGAAGTAAGAATGATGATGGTATTGTC
>CAKZVF010000174.1 GCA_937921995.1 uncultured Pirellulaceae bacterium | reverse complement strand
CGGCAGGCGACCGTGTTTGGCGGCACAAAACGCAGGCGCCTGACGGCTTGTCGTTAAACTGATAAAGGTAAGTGCCATCACGCCTCCGTGATAACATTTAACCGTCACCGGCTCAAAGCCTAACGACCGGAGCCAGCATCTCCGGCGCGAACCCGTAGTCCGATTGCTCTTGTTCAAATAGCGTCTTTTTTCCGCATCCGTAAGCGAAACCGTTCAGCCTGGCCGCCGCAGTTGAATCGACGAAATCGTTGAAGTCGGGATAGAATTGCTTGAACTGCTTCATCACCGCATCGTGCCGCTGCAGCACGTATTTCTGATGGTAGTCTTCGGCGTTGAAGAACGTTTCCAGCGGCAGAATTTCGGTAGAAAGTTCCCGTTCGTACTTTTTCACCAAAGGCTCAACTGATTCCTTGATCGCGGTCAGTTGTTGATCATCGGCATACCAAATCGCCGATTTGTACTGGCTGCTGCGCGGAGCACCAATCGGATTATGAGAGGTCCAAATCAGGTTCAATACCGCGGCGTAGTCAATTTCTTCAGGATTGAAATCAATTTGGACCGCTTCGGTGTGATTACCCAGACTGTGATAAGTCGGATTCATCTTCTTACCGCCGGTATAACCCACGCGCGTCCGATAAACGCCTTTGACGACCCCAAACTGGGCGTCGGGTCCCCAAAATCAGCCCAGGGCAAACGTCGCGGTTTGCAGGTTCTCAGGCACAGCCGCATCAATCGGCGGAATCGAAACGATCTCAGAAGTTGGTTCGGGAGTCATGATATAAAATCCAAGTAGCAGTTATTTAAAAGAGAAATAGTGACATCTACCAGCTCACAATCATACCGCAATCGTGCTCAACGTTAAACAATCTGCGAAGCGACTGTTACCGCGCACCGTTCAGCGGCAGAGCGCTTGCCACTGGTTCGTTCTAATGGCACGGCACTTGGTCAGTTTAACGACTAGTCGGCAGGCGTCGGCGTTTCGCCCCGCCAAGCACGGTCGCCTGCCGGCTCGTCGTTAAACGATTATCAAACGTTTTTAGGAGAGAAGTTCCCATGAGCTTGGGGCCGGTGTCTCACGCCACCGGCATTTTTTGTGTCTACCTCTGCACTTAAACGGTAAAAATTCTAAGTTCGCCGTGGCGGTTTATGAAAAATAAACGTCAATAGAAACCGAGCTATTCATTCACGTCCATTAACGTTCATTTGCGGTTCTTACCGTCCGCTTCTTCCGAACTTGAATCGACCTTTGGCCACGCAAATGACGCGAACATTGACGAGACCCGAAGTATCAAACTATAACGCCTTGAACGCCGCCAAAGCACGTTCGCGGCTCTCTTTATAATCAACGATATACGCCGGGTAATCGGCACCCGTCTCCTTCAACGCCTTGGCAAATTTATTCAAATCGTGAATCGCCTTGGCAGGCACGTCGGCCAACTCGGGACACATCTGTTTGATGAACAGCGCATCGGGATCAAACCGTTTGCTTTGACTGAAAGGGCTGAAGATCCGGAAATAGGGAACCGAATCGGTGCCCGTGGACGCTGACCATTGCCAGCCGCCGTTGTTGGCAGCCAAGTCCCCGTCGATCAGTTTTTCCATGAAGTACTTTTCTCCTTCACGCCAATCGATCAACAAATTCTTCGTCAGGAACATCGCCGTCACCATCCGCAGACGATTGTGCATCCATCCCGTTTCGTTTAACTGCCGCATCCCGGCGTCAACGATCGGGTAACCCGTCTGCCCCGTTTTCCATGCTTCCAGATCCTTCTTTGACGATCGCCACTTCAGCTTCTCCGTCTTCTCCTTGAACGGCCGGTCCATCGACACGCGCGGAAACCCGACCATCACATGCGTGTAGAAATCGCGCCACGTCAATTCGGAGATCCACGTTGTTGCGCCGCTTTCGCCTCCGATCGCTCCCCCGTTGGCGGTGATGGCGCGAGCCAAGCATTGGCGTGGCGATACGATGCCGGCGGCCAAGTACGGCGACAACTGGCTGGTGCCCTCGGTCGAGGGAACATCGCGCGCTTCATCGTAGTCGTCTATCTTCCGCAGAAAATTGGTCAACCGGCGCTCGGCTTCGTCTTCCCCGGCGGGCCAAAGATCCTTTGGCAGATCCGCAAAATGAAAACCATTGA
This sequence comes from uncultured Pirellulaceae bacterium, assembly GCA_937921995.1. Classification (GTDB taxonomy): domain Bacteria; phylum Planctomycetota; class Planctomycetia; order Pirellulales; family Pirellulaceae; genus Mariniblastus. Next base: position 24,571 of record CAKZVF010000174.1, on the reverse strand, counting down.
TCCGCTCAGGCACGGCCGAGGCATTGATGTCGATGGGCTTCTGTTGACGAGGCTTATTTTGGGTGGCGACGAAGTCCGTTGCGATCTTGTCCCACTGTTTGCGATAAGGCGTGAAGACGGAGTAAAACCTTTCATCTTTGGTCTTGATTTCGCGCGGTGGAACGATCACGCGGTCGTGAAAATGATGCACATCAACGCCCGCCTCTTTCGCGGCTCGCACGACCGCCTTGTCACGATTGAGTTCGTTGACTTCGTATTCTCTGTTAAAAAAAATATCGCCGCAGTCATGCTTCTGCGCAAGCTCCACAATTGCGGACGGGATGTCCGAAAATCGGTTGCATTTCTCGATTAATAACGGGATGTTTATCTCCGAAAGAGACTTTGTCAGCTCCGCAAGATTTCTCAACCAGAAATCGACCTTAAGATGAGCGTCGTCGTGTTCGGCCCATTGTTCGGGCGTCAAGTAAAACACGGCGACGACACCATCGTCGGCGTCCTTGCAGGCGTTGGCGAGTGCGGTATTGTCTTTGAGCCGCAGGTCGCGGCGGAACCAAACCAAATTTTTCATCGTGTCGTATCGCCTGATTTTTGTACTAGTTGCTGAAGATCCACAAATTTTATTCGCAAGTGGCCTCCCTTGAACTTACTCATTTTCCCCCATCAACTGTTCGCTGACCACCCCGGGCTCAAACTCCGTCCCACCAAAGCGATCCTAATCGAGGACAGCCTCTTCTTTGGCGACAGCGAATACCCCGCAACCTTCCACAAACAAAAGCTCTGGCTGCATCGCGCGACGATGAAGCGTTATGAGCAGCGACTACAGGAAAAAGGCATCGAAACGGTCTACTTGGAATACGGCGCTAAAAAAGATTCCCTTCTTCGCCATTTGAAAAAGGTCAAACGTGGTCTGAAATCTTCTCCGAAAAGACTGATCACCACACAACCGACCGACTTCATGCTGGAGAAGCGTTTGAATCGTTTTTGCGACCAGTTGAATCTGAAGATCGAATATTTAGACACGCCGCAATTCATCAATTCTCCCCAAGACAACCAGTCCTACCGCAGCGGCAAAAAACGATGGTTCATGGCGGACTTTTATAAGTCCCAACGACGTCGTTTGAATCTGCTGATGGAGGACGATCAACCGGTCGGCGGCAAATGGAGTTTTGACGAAGACAACCGGAAAAAGGTACCCAAAAAACTGCTAGGTGACATTCCGGCAATCCCAAAGATCAAACACGACGACGTGGATCTCGAAGCCCGCGACTACGTGAACAAACGCTTTGCCAAAAACTACGGAAACTTGGACACCCTGCACTACCCCACCGATCACGCGGCGGCGAAAAAATGGTTGCAGGCGTTTTTGAAGAATCGTTTTGAAAATTTTGGTATCTACGAGGACGCCATCGCCCAAGGCGAATCATGGCTCTGGCACAGCATCCTCACGCCGATGCTCAACACGGGTTTGCTGACGCCCGGCCAAGTCGTTAAACAGACGATGGCGTTTGTGAAAAAGAACGACGTACCGCTGAATTCGGTGGAGGGTTTCACCCGTCAGATCATTGGTTGGCGCGAATTTATCCGCGCGACCTACGAAGACCACGGCGTCGAAATGCGAACGACCAACCACTGGGATCATCACCGGAAAATACCCAACACTTTCTACAACGCGACGACAGGCATCCTGCCGATTGATGATACGATCGAAAGGATCTTGGACACCGGTTACTGCCACCATATCGAACGGTTGATGGTGTTGGGTGGTTTCATGTTTTTATGCGAGTTCGATCCGGATGAGATTTATCGCTGGTTCATGGAGATGTTCATCGACAGCTACGACTGGGTGATGGTGCCCAACGCGTATTCGATGAGCCAGCATGCCGATGGTGGGTTAATCACGACGAAACCATATTTCTCGGGCTCGTCCTATATCAGGAAAATGAGCCACTATAAAAAGGAGCCTTGGTGCGAGATCTGGGACGGGCTTTACTGGCGCTGGGTGTGGCTCCACAGCGATTCATTGGCCAAGAATCCGCGTTGGGCCATGATGTGCAGCATGGCCAAAAAGATGGACAAAGCCAAACGAGACAGCCATCTCAAAGTGGCCGAGGAGTATTTGGCGTCGCTGTAGTTGCCTTTGGGTCTCCGAAAGAACATTCGCGCGTGGACGCACTTTCGCAGACCGAAAGGCTTCTATGGCGTTTTCAAATCAAGCTCCAACACAATCGCCGCGCCGTCGCGATCCAGGATAATCTGCACGACCTTGCCTGCGCCGCGTTTAATTTCGCGCGACAACCGGCGGTGACTGTTCACGTTTGTTCTGCCATTGAAGGCCATGATTTGGTCTCCAACTTTTATACCGGCATTCTCCGCAATCGAATCCTCCAAAACGCGTTCAACTTTTAATCGTCCCGATTGGTCATCAACCCCGATCGCAATGCCAAGCTTCACGCCTTTGCTGGAGCGACGCGATTGTGCGATCTGTTGGTAGTCCGGGCGTTGTTCAATCGTTCGCAACTTCTCCACAAACTGCGCACTGAAGTCGATCACGCGTGTTGCACCGGGCACATTGATCGCTTCAAAATCATCGTCGGGCGTGTGATAAACGCCGTTCAAACCGGTGTTGAAGAAAAGGTTGGGAACCTTGGCGGAATTGAACGGCAGATGGTCACTGCCACCAAAACCGGCTGGAGGTTTCACCAGCGTCAGCCCCACATCCTTATTGGCGTCAATCAGCATCTGATCAAAGACTTTGGCCGTGTCCCACCCAAACATCAGCAACGAATCTTCGCGCAGGTAACCGATCATATCGAAATTGATCATTGCCACCGTCTGCTCAATCGGCACTACCGGATTTTCGACGTAGTGTCGTGAACCCACCAATCCTAATTCTTCTGCGCTGAAACAAACAAACACAATTCGCCGCGCGGGCGCGTTAGTGGGTTTGCCAAAACGTCGCGCCAGCTCCATCACCGCCGCCGTTCCCGTCGCGTTATCGTCGGCACCGTTATGGATCGCTTTGCCCGCGTCGCGCGAACGTGAGCCATAGTTCCCCATGCCCAAGTGATCATAGTGGGCACCGATGACGATCGTTTCGTCGGCCAAGTCCCCCTGTCCCGGGGCGATGCCGATGATGTTCGACGTTACCATCTTTACTTCGGTGAACTCAGCGGCCATTTTAATACGCCAACCAGAAATCGTCTGCGACAACGGCTCCAGCGTCTCGTCGATTTCGCGCTCGATTTCCTCAAGCGAATTCAGTGGATTACCGACCGCGGTGTAAATGGGCGTCTGTTGAAGCATTTGGTTGAAGGTCGCGCGTTTCAAATGCACAAACGGAATCTCTTTGGTGACTCGGCCAAACTGAGACGCGGACGCTAATTCGTCTTCGCCATCATCATCGAAGGCGCGGCCGGCATCGTTGACCATAATGATCGCCGCCGCCTTGGCCTCGATCGCGGCGTCGACTTTGGTTTGTAAATAAGAATACCGCGACGTGTCTTCGCCGTCGAAGACGCTGTCGGCTTTGGCCTGCTGCGGTTCGCCTCTGATCAAAACCACGACCTTGCCCTCGACGTCAATGTCGCGGTACTCGTTGTAATTGTGCTCTCGTTCGGCGTTGATACCGTAGCCAACAAACGCGACCGGTAAATCATCGAGCGCGTAAGTTTCCCGATAGACCATCGGGACGAACTGTTGTTCGCATTCCAAAGACAACGATTCGCCCTCAGGCGTCGTCAAATTCAGATAAGTGGTTTCAGGGTTGATCGTATGAGACGCGCGGCGGTTGACAACGTCGAAGGGTTGCAAGTAGCTGTCGTCTGGTCCACCCGGCTTCAGTCCCGCGTCCTTGAATGCTTGGACGATGTAATCTTCGGCCAACTTCATCTCTGGCGTCCCCGGCTGACGCCCCTTGAGTTCGTCCGAAGCCAGATATTCAATGTCTTCGCCGATGCGTTTGGTGGCGATGGCGGAGGCGGCCGATGTTCTGTCGTTATCGTCGGCGTGCACAGCCGAGCAACAAAACACGAGTGTAAGGCAAATTGTTAATAAGTGTGTTCGGGGCACCGGTGCCTCTGAATGAGTTGTTGTTTGACTGGAACTGTGAAGGCAACCTCGTCGTCGACCAAGTTCGGTTGTCCGTCAGCCCTAAAAGTCCCAATCTAGCAATTAAGTGATAGCACGGTAGTGAAAGGACGCAGTTAGGCAGGGTTTTTGTAGAATGTTCACGGTTTGTTTAACATTCGTCTATGGAGAACGGCCAAATTTGCATACATATAATGCCTGCATTTTAAGTTCAGCCAATCAAGGAACGATGGGCGTGCCGATACTTTGTAAAATGCAAAATGACTAACAGCCCAGTGGCGTTATGCCCGCTGACGGACTTGTTGCGGACAATTTGAACTGATTCGTAAGGATATGAATCTATGAGTGAGCAGGATGCTACGATTTTCGATTCGAAAATCACGTTCCCGATCGTAAATCGGCAATCGCCGAAGGTCTATGATCGCGTCCTGCTGCTGAAGTTGATGTACTTGAGCCGTGCAGGAGACCGTCGGGAAGGGATTCTTCACCGCCAAAGCAAGGGCTGGTTTCACGTCGCCGGCATGGGGCATGAACCTTGCGCCGTAATCGCAATGCAGATGGAAGCGAGCGATTACCTTTTCCCTTATTATCGCGATCGCGCGATGGTCTTGGCCAAAGGCGTGCCAAACTCGGATCTGGCAACGGCTTATTTTGCCAAAGCCGGTTCATCCAGCGGCGGCCGTCAGATGCCCGGCCATCACTCTGACCGATCTCGAAACATTTGGTCGGTACCGACCCCTACAGGATCCAACGGATTGCCCGCGTGCGGCGTTGCTTGGTCAATGCAGTTGGCCGATCGTCCCAATGTTGTCGTCGCCACTATCGGTGAAGCATCGACGCGACAAGGCGAATTCTATGAGGCGGTCAGTTTTGCGGTCGAACGGAAACTGCCGATTGTCTTCGTTGTAGAAGACAACAATTACGGCATCAGCACCAACACCGACCGCTTCAACCCGTTCAAGCTGGGAATCTTCAGCAACGATCTTGTCGCGCACATCGACGCTCGTCAGCCGGATAACCTTGGCTACGGCATCAGCCCGATTCTGGAGAAGGCGCGTCGAGGCGACGGTCCCACCATCGTCATCGCTCAACTGGACCGACTGTGTTCCCACACCTGCAGTGACGACCATCGCGTCTATCGCACACCCGAGGAATTGGTCGCGATGGAATCGCGCGACCCGATCGAAACCTACTCCCAGCAACTGATCGCCGACGGCGAATTGAGTGACGATCAATGGCAACAAATTAAAACTGAAATCGACCTCCAAGTTGACCAAGAATACTTGGCCGCGGAGAACGAAGCGGATCCGCAACCCGAAGCGCTGATGGATCATCTCATGGCCGCGCCGCCTGTTGCTCAGGCACCACCCTTGGAGGGTGGACAAGATTGGCGCATGGTCGACGCGCTCAATACGGTCTTCCGTCAGCGATTAAATACGGACGCGGATACGGTCTTCTTTGGCGAAGACATTGAATCCCCCAAAGGCGGCGTTTTCGGTTTGACGTCGGAATTATCAAACGAGTTCCCCAAACGCGTCTTCAATTCGCCACTGGCCGAAGCGACCATCGCGGGCGTCGGCATCGGCATGGCCTCGGTCGGACTGAACCCCGTCTTCGAACTGCAGTTTGTCGACTTCGTGGGACCGGCAATGAATCAGATCACTCAAAACTTGAGTACATTGCGTTGGCGGACCAAGGGACAATGGAAATGCCCGATGGTTTTGTACGCACCCTACGGAGCCTATTTGCCGGGCGGTTCGATCTGGCATTCGCAAGCCAACGAGAGCGTGTTCGCTCATTTTCCCGGGATGCGAGTCGTCGTTCCCAGCACACCCGAGGACGCCGCAGCGTTAATGTGGACGGCAATGCATGCCGACGATCCCACGATCTTTTTGATTCCAAAACATTTGCTGCGAAAGAAGATGCCGGTCGCCCAAACGGTACCTGCGGTCGATTTTCAAAGTGCCCGCATCAGAAGTTCCGGTGACGACGTGACCGTTGTGACGTGGGGCAACGGTGTTGAAATCGCGTTGGCTGTCGCTCAAGCGTTACAGGATTCAACGTCAGTCGAAGTCATCGACCTCCGCACCGTGCAGCCTTGGGATCGCCAGACCGTTTGCGAATCGGTGGAGAAAACAGGACGGCTGGTCGTCCTGCAAGAAGACGGCCAATCCTGCAGCGTCGGCCAGATGATCATTAGCACATTGATGAACGACGAAACATCCTTCTACCACTTCGTCAGCGCGCCTCAACTGGTCTCAAAACCTGATGTCTACATCGGATACAACCCGATCATCGAGTACTCCGCTTTACCGGGTACCGAAGAAGTAACCGCCGCGATTCAACGGACGATGGAGCAATAACCTTGGCAGTCGTATCCATCAAAATTCCACAACTGGGCGAAGGTCTTCAAGAAGCTTTGCTGGTCGAACTCTTGAAGCAACCCGGAGATTCTGTCGATCGCGACGAACCTTTGTTCACGATGGAAACCGACAAAGCGACGTCGGATGTTGAATCACCTTACGCAGGCAAATTGGTCGAATGGTTGGTCGAGGTCGATTCGGTGCTGGAGATCGGCACAGAGATCGCGCTGGTCGACACCGCGGTGGAAGAACACATCGCAGCAGGCCCCGCGTTCGATCACGGCATCACTCTTTCACCAGACAACGAACAGTCCGTCGACTTTGACGCCCGACCCAGTCAGTCAAAGGTGAAACGATCACCGGGAGCATTGGTTGCGCCGCGCACTCGCAAGTTCTTGATCGACCAAAACATTCTCGAATTGGCCAAAGACATTCCTGCCGCGGGACGGAAATTGTCCATTGCGGATGTCGAAGCGTTTTTGGCTCAGAGCCGCTGCGAATCTGAGACCGCCCCAGAATCAGAGCAACCTTCGAATGCTTTTGAACTAGTTCCCGTTGCTAGGACTCAGATCAAGCTGAACTACCGATTGACCAAGGCGGCGCAGTCCTGTGTTCCGGTAACGTTGGTGGCCGATTGGCCTTGGACGAAAATGGAACTGATTCGCAACACCGTACGCGACTCCGGCGGACCGACGACCTTTGCGATGCTGTGTTGGTGTATCGCTCAAGCTGTTGCGAAACATGATTCTTTTCGCAGTTCGTTGACCGCCGATGGTAAATCGTACAAAGTGTTCAAACATGTCAATCTTGGCATCGCCGTGGGACTTGGCAACGACGAATTGGTGACGGCGGTCGTTAAGAACGCGGACCAATTGAGTTCTAACGAGTTTTTTGAAGCCTATCAGCGGCAAGTCGCATTGGCAAAACAAGGGACCGACCAAGCCGACGAATCGACGACGATGATGGTTTCGAATATCGGCAATATGGGAATGCGGATTGGCATTCCCGCGATCGTCGCGCCCGCAGTGGCGACGTTAGCGATCGGGGCTGCGGTTTCCCAACCGGTCCCTGATGGTGACTCGTTCCGCTTCGAACGGATGATAAGTGCAACGATGGCGTTTGATCACCGTGTTGCCAACGGTGTCGGAGCCGCGAACTTCATGAACGAAATCAAGCAACAGCTGGAATTGTTCGCGCTGTAGCGCAGGTTCTCGGTCGTGGTCGGTTGGTTCCCCGCCCTTCAAACGAACGGGCATTGTGTTTAAAATACGCGGCTTTGAGATCGTATTCTTCATCTGCCCCCAATAAATAATACCGAACCTAGTGCGCTCATGGATTTTGTATTGTGGGTCGTAATTTCAGTCGGCCACTTGGCGATTTGGTGCGTCATCTTCAACCGCGTCCACGCGACTTCCTTTCCGCGCCGAATTCGTAAACGCGCCGAGAAGATTATTATCTTGGGTGTGTTGGCCGGGTTCGCCTGGTTTTTGGGCATGGTGGTGTCCGGCGGAACGATTTCCGTTGCGGCGATCGGAAAAGACGCTCTGTTAAATCGCGTTTACCTGATCACTTGCCTCTTGGCGGGTGTGTTTTTTATCCTGCGTTGGTTCTATCGGAAGTTCCTCGTCCAACCACCGGACGCAATTATAAGCCACGCGACGGAGATCATTGACGTCCGCAAGGTCAACGAGGATCCGATTTATGTGGGAGCGTTCGCAAAAGCGCTGCAGCGAATCCCGGGCAACCAATCGCATCTGATTTCGATTGAGCGTATGAGTTTCGCGCTGAATCGATTGCCGCAGGAATTGGAGGGGCTGAAGATTTGCCACCTTTCGGACTTCCATTTAACTGGGCACTTGGACATCGGTTACTACAAAACGCTTGTCCAACAGGTCAATGAATTCGATGCGGATCTTGTTTTGATTACCGGCGATTTGATCGACGAGCACCCGTGTTTGGAGTGGATCGAACCCATTTTTGGTGCTTTGAAAGCCAAGCATGGCGTGATGTATGTTTTGGGCAATCATGATCTTAGAATTAGTGATGAACCTTTGCTGCGTCGGATGCTCAGTGATGCTGGATTGACTGCGGTTAACGGAAAGTGGATCGTCAGGGAGATTAATGGCGTCGAGGTGGCAATCGCGGGGAACGAACTTCCTTGGTTTAAGGGGGCGGAGAATCTGGAGCCTTATCAAAGCGCGGGTAGTTCCTCATCATCGAACCCGCTGAAAATTTTGCTCAGCCACAGCCCCGACCAATTCGGATGGGCCCAGCGGTTTGATTTTGACTTGATGCTGGCCGGCCATACGCATGGCGGGCAAGTTCAGTTTCCGGTGATCGGACCGATTGTTGCGCCAAGCGTCCACGGGATTAAGTACGCGTCGGGGACGTTTATGATGGACCAAATGCTGATGCATGTCAGCCGTGGCATTTCGGGGGACGAGTGCATTCGAATTAACTGCCCGCCGGAGGTGGGGTTTTTCACGTTGACCGGTCCGGCGTGAGGAAGTCAAACGATCAGGCCAGCGGGAAGTCGCTGTCGGTGGTCCGTTTAACGACAAGCCGGAAGGCGACGACGTTTCGCATTGCCAAAACACGGTCGCCTGAAAGGTTTTCGTCGAACCATTATCCTGTTCACGGTCGCCTGCCGGCTTGTCGTTAAACGTTTTTCCAATCTTCGGATAAGCCCCAACGCGACTGACTCCACGCTTTTAACGACATTAAAAAAAAGAAACAACCACGACGTGTACCGCCAAGAATTCTTTGCACTGCTCAAACTGGCCGTCCCTTTGGTTTTGGCTCACTTGGCTCAGCACACCATCTCCTTCGTGGACACGCTGATGGTGGGACGACTTGGCAATGACGCGATCGCAGGAATTGCGCTCGGCAGCACGACCTTCTACTTCGTCGTGTTCGCCATTTCGGGTGTCTTGCTGGGAGTCAGCCCCATTGTGTCCCAGGCCAAAGGGGCTGACGACGAAACCAAAATATCGGCGGTGCTCAGACAGGCGTTCGTGTTGTCGTCCTTGTTGGTGGTTCCCTGTTGGTTGCTGTTACAGAACGGAGAATCTTTGTTTCTTTGGATGAAGCAACCGGCCGATGTTGCTCACCAGAGTGGAGAATACCTCAAAGCCATTTCCTGGGGCCTGTTCCCGATGTTCATCTTCATCTCGTTAAGGTCAGCATTGGAATCACTTGCCGACACCCGGCCCGTGTTAATCATCAGCTGCTTCAACGTGATCCTGAACGTATTGGCCAACGACGTTTTGATGTTTGGCCGTTTTGGGTTTCCCGCATTGGGACTGGTTGGCACCGGATACGCCAGTTCGATCGTGATGTGGTGTGCTTGTTTGCTGTCGCTGTTCTATTTCCGCTGGAAGTACGGTCATCTAAGACTCTTCACGTTCGAGAAACTCCTAAACCGCCAGAGCCGAAGCCAGTTGTGGGAACTGATTCGGGTCGGGGTCCCTATTGGAGTCACGATTGGTTTTGAGATTAGCATGTTTTCAGCGTCTACCTTTGGAATGGGCTGGTTTGGAAAGGATGCGCTCGCCGCCCATCAAATCGCGCTTCAGACGGCATCGATCGCTTTTATGATTCCGCTGGGAATTTCGATTGCCGCGTCGGCGCGTGTTGGTCAATTGATGGGTGCTAACGATCGGCGAGGCGCCCAAGTGGCGGGATATACTGGCATCGCGGTTTCAGGGATGATCATGGTGGCGACCGGATTGTGTTTCATTTTCCTACCGAGGAACCTGATTGCGATTTATTTGGATCTGTCAGATCCCGAGAACCATGCCGTGGTCGCCAAAGCGGTCTCGTTTCTCTTCATCGCAGCCGCGTTTGGGGTGTTCGATGGACTGCAAGTCGGCGGTTCGATGGCGCTGCGGGGCCTCAAAGACACCCGCGCGGCGATGGTCATCACGCTGATCGCTTATTGGGGATGCGGGATTTCCTCGGGTGCAATCTTTGCTTTCGCAATGGGCGGAGGCGGTGAAGGACTCTGGTACGGACTGACGGTCGGATTGGCCGTCGCGTCGGTGATTCTGTTTTTGAGGTTTCGGTCACATTTTGGTGATGCCTTAACACAGCGCGACGACGGTTAACCGTTTAACGACACGCCGGCAGGCGTCGGCGTTTTGCAGTTCCAAAAACGGTCGCCTGCCGGCTTGTCGTTAAACAGATCATTCTTAGTGCCGCCTACGATAGACGCAGGCCGCCTTGCCAATGACAAGGCGGCCCGTTGTTATCTTTTGCTGTGGAACGAATCTTTGCTGAAGGCTTACTGCCCCTCTTTTCCAAAGAAGAAGAATCCGCCGAAGCCGTTTCCACTATCGTCATTGTTGATGACGTAAGTGGAATCGACCCACTTCTTGACACGGTGGAACGAATCTTGAAGATGAGCACGCGTGTAAGCGTCGTAGCTCTCATCCTCCTTGGCCGTTTCTAACTTCTCCATCATGTCTCGCAACGTCATCGAAGCCAAATTCGCAATCGGCTTCATCGCCGCAACCATGCTTTCGCTTTCCCCCGCCAGATCGAACAGTCTTTCGATGTGTTCGGTCTGAAGGTTGCGGCGGAGGCTACTGATCGCTGGCTGGCGTTCGGTGAATTTCCCTTTGGGAGCCTCTTCGATTTCCTTCCAGATTGAACCATTGACCTTGGTGAATAACTCGTTCAACGTGAAAGCGTCTTGGTCGGAAGGAACGCGGAATTCATTGTCGTAAATCTGACGCAATGTCCACGGATCCAGCAGGCTTGATAGTAATGAAGCTTGAATCCCCATCACGCGATCGTGGATCGGCCATGAAGGACCCGAACGATCTTCCAGTGGATCGTTGGTCATATAAGCCAGCAATTCCGGTGTCAGCCCGTAAGCTTCGTCAAAGAAGACGTTCTCCAGAACGAAGTCCAATGCTTTCCGCTGTTGAATCGCAGGGACGACGACGATCGGTTTGCGATCCTCGGGATCCCCTTTCTTATCACGATTGACAAAAGTTCCGCCCAACCAGTTGGACATCATCGACGTCGCGCGTGTCTGCAGGCCCAAAGACATCAAATATCCTTTGCGAGCCTTGCCCCATGATTCGCCTTCTTCGACGAACTTATCCAAAATCGTCTTGCGATGCATCTGGGCCATGGCGACTTGATCCTGAGCAAACACGAGCGGATCCTTACCGAAGTCATATCGGCGAGCCAACGGATCGGGGCCCCATGTGTCTTCGTCGGTCGCATAGGCGAGTTCCGGTTCGGAGACGCGTTTGAGGATCTTGGGCAACTTCTTTTTGTTCAATGTATAACCGTATTCGATCGCCCACATATCATAAGGACCGACGCCAATCATGGCATAGTCACCTTGGATTTCACCATTGTTCATCTTGAAGTTCGTGGGCAAGTAGTCCATTACCGAACCGGCAAGTGGCTTTTTGCCTTTCATCTCTTCACTGTTGACTTCCTTGACGTCGTAGACGCTGGACGCTTTGAAGTTGTGACGAAGACCAAGCGTATGACCGACTTCGTGGGACACTAAATCCGAAAGCAGAGGTCCGATGAACGATTCAGGCATACCGTCAAGTATTTGTTCGCCATCTTCTTCATCGCCTTCGTCCTCGTCTCCATCTTCGTCCTCATCATCGTCTTCATCTTCGTCGTCTTGATCCTTGTCGTCTTCTTCGTCTCCTTCTTCCTCGCCGGAGTCACTATCGTCGTCGGCGTCCTTGTCGTCATCCGAATCTGATTTTCCGTTTTCAGCTTTCTCAGCATCCGCCTTTTCAGCTTCTGCCTTCTCCTTCATCTTTGAACGCATCACGGCCATCGACATTCGCATCAGCGCGACATCGAAGCCTCGTCCCTCCGCCGCCATACAGCCGCCGTTTATCTGGCTGGTTCGGTTCACCAACCCATCGGACGGTTCGTCTCCCATCAGTTTCGTCTTTTGGACTTTCGAAGGGTGATCACCGTAGGGCTTCGCTGATTGATAGGCGAACTGCTGACGCAGAAAGTTGCGCTGTGAAGGTTCGGCCAGTCTCAAACGCGGATCCCAGTTGGGGTGTTTGGCATACCAAGCCAACGTTTCAGGAGATTTACCTTCCATCACAATTTTCGGCATCATGTCTGAGAACTGGTCCTGAAAATAGCGGATCCAGCCATCGGTCAACACAATATCGGCGTCAAGAATTTCACCAGTCTTGGGATTCACGCGACTGGGCCCGATGGCGGTGCTGACGTCGTTATTCAACCAACGCACAAAGTTGTACCGCACGTCCTCGGGCGAAATGTTCATGTGTTCGCCGGTTTGCTTGTCTTGCTGACGAACTTCGATCGCACTGGAGATGCCGATTTGCTTGAACGCTTTGTTCCAATTAAGAATGCCTTCACGTACCCAGCGCCGATAACGCACCGGCGTTGTGTGTTCAATGTAAAAAACGATCGGCTTCTTCGGTGGACTGATCTTGAGTTTTTCATCTCGTTTCTCAAGATGCCAGCGATTGATGTAGCGTACGCTGGTCTCATCGGATTCGTATTTTCCATAATCCAAATACGATGTCATAAAGTAGCCAATGCGTTGGTCGGCGACACGCGGCTTAAACCCTTCACTGCCCTTGATTTCACTGATGGAGTAGTGAATCGTTTTCAGGTTTCCCGAACGCATTGGAACTTCGTAGGCAATTTCGACGTTCTTGGGATAGGCTGCCGCTTTGGAGATCGAAACCAGATTGCTTTGGGGAGAGATGCTGCGTCCAAAGAACACCCGCGCGTTATCCACCAACAAAGTGTTCAGGTCGATGACCGGCGCGTTGGCATCCATGGTGAGGATTGGCACGTCCAACAAAACGGTGTCGGTGAACAGCCGGTCCACCGATGATTTAGATTCTTCGTCCGAGCCCTTGATCGAAAGGTTCTCTTGCATCAGCGCCAGCCGTTTACCGTACCGACGCCAGTAAACGTAAAAATCATCCGACTGCAAACCTGCGAATAGCTCGCCCCCGGAAACGGTCGGCGCGATGAACTGCCGCGCCGAGGTGGAGGCATAGTTCTTAGGTAACCGAGCCAGGATCCGGCCTGTGTCCTCGTTCTTCCAAAGCTTGAAGAACGTTTTCTTTCCGTCTACGGATTTGATCTCTTCGTAGTCTTTGGTGACGACGTCGATGGTTGGAAAATCATCTTTTTCTTTTTCCTTATCATCCGTTTTGACCGCGTCATCAGCAAACGTCGTCCGCTGCTCCGTCGCGGTGAAACACGAAACAACCAACACGGTGAAAGCAAAAATTCGAAACGTAGAGGCAATACTCATTCAGTGAACTCCTGAACCAAGCGGGACGCCGATGGCGAAAATGGCCCGCGATGAAAACATAAAGGGTTGTTCGATCCAATTGACCTTGCGAATCAAAAGCACCGTTGGTCGAGGCTTTGATCAGACCAAAATTACGACACAAAATTAGTTTAGGTTGACCGGTAAATTCGATCTAATCAAACTCGCCAAATGCGATATTTTGAAGCAACCTCAATCTCGAGAGGTCGACCTATTCCCATTATACGCATTTTCACCCATGAAAACCGGTCCTAGAGGCCGCCTTTGCCGGCAGAATTGGCGTCAATCGCGATGGATACCGCCGTTTGAGCGGGATTCGCCTTCTGAAACCGACGGATTGGCAGACCCACGCAAACATATCCTACCAACGGCGACCTTTTCGACACCACTGAATCCGCCCTCGACGATTGCACTTACGCCTTACCCTTAGTGAATCACGCTTGGTCCCTCACGCTTGGTCCCTCACGGTTGGTCCGCGTCTTTCGCGTTTTGCTGCCGCTCTAGTTCCATCGCTTCGGCAATCGCTTCGGAGACCGTTTTGGCCTTGAGCCGCTTCACGCGATCCTCCATCACTTTTCCGGGCTTGAAGTTCACGACGTAACGCTCCGGCACCAGAATCTCGTCGCCGGTGCGCGGATTTCGACCAGGCCGCGCGGCACGTTTCTTCACCTCAAAGATCCCAAAATTACGCAGCTCGATCCTTCCCTCGTTAACGAGCGCATCAATAATTGCGTCAAATGTCTTTTGTACGATTTCGCGCGTCTTCGATTTGGGAAGACCGACATCTTGGGAGATCGCCTTAACGATTTCCTTCTTAGTCATAAAAAACTCCGCTCTTGGGGTAGGTGTGAAAGGCGGCGAGGAGATTGGGAAGAGTGAACTCAACTTTATGCGGTCGTGCAACTTCCGTCAACGGATGACAATCGGCCTTTATTTCGAAACCGGTTGCTTCCTTGAGTTCGACCGCTAAGTCATCGACATTCGAAAAAACGTGATGCGATATTTGAAAAAAACATTCACTCTGTCCAACTGTACACTTTGAAAAGTCAAAAGCTGCACTACGTACGAACGGACAGATCCAGCGGTTCTTCTAAAGGTCAGACTTTCTTCGCCTGTCGCTGTTGTTCGATAGAATCCAACGAGTAAAGTTTGCCTAACCCGCTTCCGGGGCACTCTTGGCATGTCCGCTGCCAGTCTTCGGGCGTCCGTAGATTACTTTCCCAAAAAGGCCACGTTTTACACTGGATCGGACGTGCATCGTACAGTTGACACTTGCGTGTTTCTTCATCGAGAAATACGCAATCGTAGTTCGGCAATTCTTTCAGCGACTTCCGCGCTCCGATCTTTCGCACGTAAATGTCTTCGAATTCATCGACGGTGTGGTTCAATGCCTGCGCCATCACGGAGATTTCATCGGCAGTTACCCAAACAAAACCGGGACTTCCCGAACAACAATCGCCGCATTCGCTGCACGTGAATTTCAACCCATCACGATACCAAGGAGTTTCCGATTGCATCTGCTTATCCACCGATTTGATACATCGCGCGCTGAGGCCGTTTGAATTGGACATCGTCCGTTCCATGACCGGCTTTCTTTTTCATTATGCCCTCACGAATGATCTCCAACACCGATTGGTCATTGGCATCACTTCGTAACGCGTCAATCAAGTTCCACTCTTCAGTCCCAAACAAACAGTTTCGCAAACGCCCATCCGCCGTGATCCGCAGTCGATCACAGGCCTCGCAAAACGGCGATGAAACGGAATTAATAAATCCAACTTTACCGCGCCCATCAGCATAGTGAAAATCAACCGCCGGTTGACTACGTACCGTTTCATGGGCTGGTAGAAGTTCACAGACCTCGCCGGCAATTACCTCACGAATGGATTCGCCGTTGATCACTTGGTCGGTCTGCCAAGCCTGGTCGCCATCAAGCGGCATGAATTCGATGAAGCGCAGCGTCAGGTTGTGCTGGCGAGCGAACAAAGCCAGCGGAACGATCTCGGTTTCGGTGATCCCGGCTAACGCGACGGTGTTGAGCCGAATATCTTTGAATCCCACCGCTTGTGCCTTAGCGATCCCTTTGAGAACTTTTTCAAGTCCCTTTCTCCGCGCGATCTTTTCGAACTTTTTAGGGTCGAGCGTATCGAGGCTGATGTTCAGCCGATCTAAACCGGCGTCCTTTAAACGCTGCGCATGTTCCTCTAAAAGGATCGCGTTGGTTGTGATTGCGATGTCTTTGATTCCGTCGACGGCGCGAATCATGGCTATCAGTTTGTCCAACTGCGATCGAACCAGCGGTTCTCCGCCGGTGATTCGCACGCGATCAACGCCGGCCGCCGCGACAACCTGTACGACACGCGCGATTTCCTCGAACGAAAGAATATCTTTATGAGGTAGAAATTTGACCGTCTCCGGCATGCAGTAAAAGCAGCGGATGTTACAACGGTCGGTCACGCTGATTCGCAGATTCTTGTGGACGCGTCCAAACGAATCGACCAAAGGCGCGGTATCTGTTGCCGAATGTGATCCCATTTAACCGATCACCTCTGATGACGCTTGCTTGGGGGTTGGGTGTACCCAATGGCGATCTCCATCGACCCAATGTTCCTGCTTCCAAATCGGCACGTCTTTCTTTAAACGATCCATGATCCACGACGCGGCTTCGAAGCTGGCAACACGATGAGGTGAGCTCACGGCAACGGCAATGCTGGCCGCTTCAATCTCCACAACACCGATGCGGTGAACGATCGCGCAATTTTCAATTCCCCACTTCTCCATCGCCGCGGCACGCAATTCATTTAGTTTTTGGATTGCCATCGGTCGGTAACATTCATAAGCCAGTTTTTCAGTTTCGCGTTCGCCGGTAAACTGGCGCGTCGTTCCAACAAACAGAACCGCAGCGCCGCAAGTCGGTGACGAAACGGATTCAAGCAGTTCGGTGGTGTTGATTTCGTTGGAAGTAATTTCAATCATTGAAAACGTTCAGCCTTTCCCTACCCACCACTGACCGGAGGTATCATTGCGACTTCCGAGGTAGGATGGATTGCGGTTTCGTCATTGGCGTAAGTATGATCCACCGAAAATGCCGAAGCAGCCGTTAACGTGGCCAGTTCCGGGCACTTCAAAACCAACGCTGACTTCAGACGCCCCACCGTGTAAGGTTGCTCCAGCGCGACCTCTAACTGCGGGCAGCCCGCGATTTCTTTGGCGGCGGCGAATAATAATAAATTGACGATCATGAAATTGTAAGTTCACCACTGCGACGGTCGAACAAATCTTCTAATTCCGGCATCAGACCATAGCCCATCGCCATAATCTTTATCGGATGAATCGTGGGCTTGGTGGTGCCTTGTTCCATCTGGATCTTGCAGGTACTACACTCGGTCGTTCCCGCCATAATCGTTGGTGATCGCATGGCCTGAATGAGCTGTAAACCCATCCGCAGCGATCGGTGATAATTCCTGCGTTTTAGACCGTACGTTCCCGCCATTCCACTGCAGCCCTTATGGATCGTTTCCACCTGAAGCCCCGGGATCAAGTTTAGCAGCTTGACCCCCGGAATCTCCGTATCAGAATCTTCACTCATCAGCGCGCGTTGATGGCAGGGAAGATGATAACCGATCGTCGCGTTGATGGGTTTAAAATCCAGTTGAAGTTCGCCGGCCTGATGGAGACCCAACAGGTACGTACTTGAGTCTGTGGTGTTCTTGCTGACCATTATTGCGTCTTCATCGTCCATCAAATTCAAATACTCGTGTTTGATCGCCAACGCCGCCGATGGTTCAGTGGTGACAATTTGGTACCCTTGCCGGACCCAGTCGGCCAACATTTCCACGTTTCGCGATGCGATCTTCTTCGCCCTCGGAATCGCGCCCTCAGAAATCAGCGACATCCCGGACACGTCCTGGCGCGGAGGGACCAGTACATCAATCTGGTTGTGTTTGAGCACATTGCAAAACGCGATGCCCAGTTCTACGTCGTTCCAATTCGCGAACGCGTCTACAAAGAACACGACTTTGCGAGACGACTGCTTAGACGCCACGTTTAATTTATTACGCTGCGCCCAACGCAAGAACGTTCCAGTCGCAAAGGTTGGTAGTTTCCGTCCTTGAGCGATGCCCAACAGCCGATCCAAAACCCAGCGCGTCCAACGCGTCTTCAACATGATGTTGACCAACAAAGGGAAACCACCGGCAAACGCATACAGCCAATCCAGCCGCGTCAGCAACCAGTCCGATAACTTCATGCCGTTGACCGAAGAATATTGGGCTTTTGCTTCGACCATTAATTTCGGGATGTCAACTTTCGCCGGACATTCAAAGCGACACTGGTGACAGTTAACACAAAGATTGGCGACGTCGATGAACGCTTCTTTGGTGATCGTCTCCGGCGGCAGTTGCCCGGTCAGCACACCACGCATCAAATTCGCTTTGGCGCGTGGTGACGCCTCCTCGCGCGGAGCCAAACGAAACACGGGGCACATCCGTTCGATCTGCACTCCCGATCGACATCGACCACAACCGTTGCAATTGTGAGCCGCCGTCGCCATTTGGTCCAACGTCCAATTCAACTCGGGCGTTACGATCGGCAGCGCACCATTGGTCTTGGTCCCATCGCCTTTTGCCACATCACTCTTGGTGAGACTGCTGTTTGTAAGCTTGCCGCCTACCGCATCGCCGTTAGCAGGACCACCCTTTGCACCATTGGCTTTGGCTTCAACAATTTCACTGGCAAGTTCCAAATCTGGTAACTGGCCTTCATGAAGATTCGGCTCGGCGCTGGCAAGGTTCGAACTCCCGTCGAATTCCGCTCCTGCAGTCGCCCCTACCGTAATTTCGAAGTGCCGAAGATTCTCCGTCAGCCCGTTAAATCCATCCCCGGCCACCTTCCCGTTGTTAAGAATCTCGCGCGGGTCGAACAAATCTTTGATTTCAGAAAATACGCTGTTCAATTTACCGTACTGCCGACGCAAGAACCAAGAGCGGCTCATTCCGTCACCGCTGGTTGCGGCGACCGTCCCGTTGAATTCGACAACCTTCTCAAACAAATCTTTGGCGACGTTCTGCATGGACTCAATTTGAGCGGCGTTGGAGATCCTGACAAAAGGCCGTACGTGCACCGTTCCCTGGGGGGCATGGCAAAACACGGATGCCGTCAACTCGTGCCGGTTCAAAATGGCATGAACTTCTTTTAGGAACTCCGGCAATCGCTCCGGAGCAACGCCGATGTCTTCAACAAACGGAATCGCGCGCCGGTTCCCCTGCATGCGATAAAGCGTCGGCACGCTCCGCCGAGCTATCCGCCAAAACGCATTTCGCACATCCGTTTGGGTCGTCGTTTGTGAACTGAACGCCCACTTCTTTTTCCTCACCGCACGATGCACCAGTTGCTCTGTCTTCTCTCTCAACCGCGTATCATCAGAACTCTCCACCTCAACCAGCAACATGGCTTCGGCATCGACGGGTATGAGGCCTCGATTGAACGCATTGGCTTCGCGTGCCAACGACAATAGTCTTCTGTCCAACAGATCGCAGGCCACAACACGCGACTTCGAAATCTCAACCGCCGCCCGCGCGGCAACATCCAAGGAATGAAAAAACAGCAGCACGACTCCGCGATGGCGAGGAATCGGAATCGTTCGCAGCTTCGCCTCGGTAATGATGCCCAGCGTGCCTTCGCTGCCGACGAACAATCGCGTCAGATCAACCTGCGGCGAACCCTCCTCCGGCCGCAGGTCAAACACATTGTAGCCAGCTTGATTCACTTTGGTCGCCGGTTCATTCTCCTTGATCAATTCGGCATGGCGATCGAGCAGCCTTCTCACCTTTGTTTCGTAGCCCGCAACGCCGCCGGTCGTCGGAATGACCTGAGTGTCTAACGCCGAACTTTCTTTAAGCGCTGAATTGATCTCAATGACCTCGCCGTCGGCAAGCACCACTTGCAGGCTGACGACGTGATCGCGCGGCGTACCCGTCTTCAGCCAATGACTTCCCGGCCGGTTCAGCGACAACATCCCGCCGATGGTGGATACGTTCCGGTTAAACGGATCGGGGCCAAACATCTTCCCGTGAGAAGCGAGATGTTCGTTCAAGTCACCCAGCACCAACCCTGGCTGCACCGTGACGGTCTCTCGGTCGACGGACAGGATCCGACGCATCGAGTAAGAGAAATCGAGAATCAACCCATTGCCCAACGTCGCTCCCAGCACATTCGAGCCCGCTCCGCGCGGAATGATGATCAAATCATTTTCCCGCGCATAGTTCACGCAAGCCACAACGTCGGCGGTGTGCATCGGACGGACGACGCCCAGCGGTTTCACTTCGTACAGACTGGCGTCGGTGGCGTACAGATGCAAAAACGTATCGTCACAACGGACTTGGCCTTCCAGCAGTCCCTTGAGATCTTCTTCGATTCGTGCGCGATCTGGATCCATCGAGACTAAATCAGGGGGTTAAAACTTGTTTGGAATGCGTAATGCAAAAAGGGGCAACGTCGGCGACGAGTTCTTCTATTCGCTTCTTCTATTCAATAGGCTCGCCAGGCCCCATCGCCGTTGCGAACGCTGTCGCAAAAAGATGACAGTGAGAAATCGAAATCAGAATCTCCTCGATCCCACGTTCGGCACAGACTTCGATTGCTTTGCCGTTGAGCTTCACGTAGGGCTTGCCACCCATTTGGTTGATCACTTCAATATCGGTCCATTTGATTCCCTTGGACCAACCGGTACCAATTGCCTTCAAAATCGCTTCTTTCGCCGCCCAACGACCCGAGTAATGTTGTACGCACGATTTCCGAGGGCCGCAGTAGGTGATCTCGCCGCTGGTGAACACCTTTTGGATAAAGGTGTCGTCATGCTTGTCAATCATATCACTAATTCGAGCACATTCGACGATGTCTGTACCGATGCCAACAACATTCATGGTTAACTCCGGTCATCCCTATTTCAATCCGCAGGCCTTTTGAGCCCGCAGTAACACTTCACCAGCCTTCTTTCGCGCCGCGGCTGCTCCGTCGCCAAGAATCTGTTTCACTTCATCAGGTTTCGCCGCAAGTTCTTCTCGCCGCGCGAAAGCGGGCTCAAAGAACGCCTGTGCTGCGGCGGCCAATTGCTTTTTGATGTCGCCGTATCCAAATCCGCCCGTGCGATAAAGATCTGCCATCGCTTGTACGTCAGATTCGCTACCGAATAGCGAAAACAATTGGAACAAGTGATCGGTCTCGGGATCTTTTGATTCATGCATCTCGCGCGAATCGGTCGAGATCCGCATCACCTTCTTCTTCATCTTATTCGGCGGTTCGAAAATCTCGATAAAGTTATCGTAGCTTTTGGACATCTTATCGCCGTCGGTGCCAGGCACTTTCGCGGACGAATCGAGTATCTTTGCTTCAGGGATCACGAACACTTCGCCGTACTGATGGTTGAAGGCTTTGGCGATATCGCGGCAGACTTCGATATGCTGTTTCTGGTCTTCGCCGACGGGAACGATGTTCGCGTCGTAGGCCAAAATATCGGCCGCTTGCAAAACCGGATACGCAAACAGACCCGCGACCACCGGCAGTCCTTTGGCGATCTTGTCTTTGTACGAAACGCAGCGTTCCAACAACCCCATCGGCGTCCCCGCCAGCAGCAACCAACACAGTTCCGATACTTCGGGCACATCAGACTGAATGAACAAGTTGGCTTGATTCGGGTCCAGACCCAGCGCAAGCAAGTCCAACGCCGCATCCCAAGAAAATTGGCTCAGCTGATCCTTGTCACGCACCGTGTTCAGCGCGTGCAGATTCGCTACAAAATAGTAGGCTTCATCAGCCGACTGTAAATCAATATATTGTTTAATCGCACCGAAGTAATTTCCCCAGTGCGGCCGCCCGGTGGGCTGAATGCCCGAAAGAACTCTCATGAATGTCTCAGTGAGGGATTGTCTCTGTCAAGTGATTGTGAAGGGTTGGATCTGATCGCCGCATTTTAACCGATCAACCACTTTTGCAGAATGACTTCCTGATAATTCGTACGCAAGAGGTACGATTGCGGGGTAGCGACGTTACATTATTAGGTTCAAAATGATTCCGAAGGTTCGCCACCGCTTCCGATCAGCCCATCGAACGGACAAATTGCGAAAAATCGGCTCCGTTAGTTTAACCAGAAAACGCTTGGACGCAGGTCCAAGAGATCCCGGTTCAACCCCGGTACGGGGCGCCTTTTACATTCTAAAACGCTTACCCGCAATAACTCAGCACTCAACCACAACGACACTGATATGAGCAACTTCAAAATCGCTGTTCCGCACACGGTCAATCCCGGTTCGAAAGTCAAACTGAAATCTATCCCAACCGGGCCATCAGAAAACCTCTCATTTGACAAAGCGGCCGCGCGATCTCAGATCGCCTCCAATGCAGTCGAAATGGCAGAACTTGCCAAACGATTGTACGCGGAAGACAAACGCAGCATTCTATTAGTGCTGCAAGGCATGGACACCGCCGGCAAGGACGGCACGATCCGCTGGGTGATGCGGGGTATGAATCCGACCAGTTGCCAAGTCCATTCGTTCAAGGTGCCTTCGGCAGAGGAGCGGGATCATGATTTCCTCTGGCGACATCATAACGCGGCTCCTCGCCGAGGTAACATCGGCATCTTCAACCGCTCGCACTACGAGGAGGTATTAGTGGTCCGTGTCCACAATCTGAAACCGGAGAAACGTTGGCAGAAGCACTACGGGCTGATCAACGATTTTGAAAATCTGCTTACCGAATGCGATACCAAAGTCGTCAAATGCTTCTTGCACATCAGCAAAGAACGCCAGCAACAGCGATTGCAAGCGCGGCTGGACGATCCCACGAAGCATTGGAAGTTCAGCATGGGCGATCTTGCCGAACGAAAACTGTGGGGCAAGTATCAGGAAGCCTACGAAGACGCGCTGGAAAAATGCAGCACGCCATTCGCCCCGTGGCACATCATTCCTTCAGACAAAAAGTGGTATCGCAACCTCGTCATCAGCGAACTGCTGAAGAAGACACTGCAGGATATGGACCCGCAGTATCCAGAACCCGAAGGCGACTACGAAGGCGTCGTGGTTGAGTAAATCGTGAATCCCGCCTTGCAACTTGGCCAAAAAATAATGCAGGGCCAGTTCCCACCGGCCGAGCCCACTGATTTTAGCCCACGCGCCGCATCGGACGGTGGGAATCGGCCCCACAGGGATTTTAACTCTTTAGCTTCTTATACCTAAACCGACGTGGCTCATCTTCTTTCAACCCCAACCGCTCGCGGCGTTGTTGTTCGTAAGTCTGATAATTACCTTCGCACCAGTGAACGTAACCATCGCCTTCGAACGATAGAATATGCGTTGCCAAACGATCCAGAAACCAGCGATCGTGGCTGGTCACGACGACGCAACCGGCGTAGCTCATGATGGCCTCTTCCAACGCTCGGAGCGTATCCACATCAAGATCGTTGGTAGGTTCATCGAGCAGCAGCACGTTGGAACCCTTCCGCAACAATTTCGCAAGATGCACGCGATTGCGTTCACCACCGGACAGCACCCCGACCTTCTTCTCCTGATCGGGGCCGCGGAAGTTAAATTTATTGACATAAGCACGCGCGTTCACCGTTCGTTTTCCCAACTCCAGCGTGTCGTGGCCTTCAGAAATCTCCTGATAAACGCTGTTGGAATCTTCCAGCGAATCGCGCGACTGATCGACGTAACCCAATTCAACGGTCGAACCAACCTTTAATTCGCCCGCGTCCGGTTGTTCCTGACCGGTGATCATACGGAACAGCGTCGTCTTTCCGGCACCGTTGGGACCAATGATGCCAACGATACCACCCGGTGGCAGACGGAAGTTCATGTCTTCCATCAAAATTTTATCGTCGTATCCTTTCTTCACACCAGTGGCTTCAATGACGACGTCGCCTAAGTTTGGACCGGCGGGGATCTGAATTTCGAGCTCGTCGATCTTCTCGCGGTCCTGCTGAGCCAACATTTGTTCATAAGAACTGATGCGGGCCTTCGACTTTGACTGACGGGCCTTCGGCGACATCCGGATCCATTCGAGTTCTTTGGCCAACGCTTTCTGACGTTTCTCGGACTGTTTCTCCTCAACCTTCAACCGCGCTTGTTTCTGTTCCAGCCAAGACGAATAGTTGCCTTCGTAAGGATATCCTTGACCGCGATCCAGTTCCAGAATCCAGCCCGCGACGTTGTCCAAGAAATAGCGGTCGTGAGTAATCGCAACAATCGTTCCGTGATAATCCTTCAGCGTGCGCTCGAGCCACTGTACTGAATCGGCGTCAAGGTGGTTGGTCGGTTCGTCCAGCAGCAGGAGATCCGGTTTCTCCAACAGCAATTTACAAAGCGCGACGCGGCGGCGTTCACCACCGGATAACTTCGTTACGTCCGCATCTTTGGGAGGAAGATTCATGATGTCAAAGGCAACTTCGATCTCGTGATCCAGATTCCAAGTATTGGAAGCTTCAATTTCATTCTGCACGCGTTCCATCTCGTCGTAGACCTTCTGCATCGCCGCTTCGTCGAGATCTTCGCCACATTTTGCGGAAAGTTCGTTGTACCGCGTCAACAGATCTCGCCGTCCGGCAACCGAATCCTGCACGTTATCCCAGACGTTTTTCTCGGGGTCTAGTTTAGGTTCCTGCGGCAAGTAGCCCACGGTGAATCCATCGGTCAACCGCGCCTCGCCATCGAATTCCTTGTCAATGCCCGCCATAATTTTCAGCAGCGTACTTTTACCGGCGCCATTGCGCCCTAAGACACCGATTTTTGCTCCGGGGTAAAAGGACAGCCAGATATTT
>CAKZVF010000173.1 GCA_937921995.1 uncultured Pirellulaceae bacterium | reverse complement strand
AGACTACGGAACATTCGGTTCGGTCAGCGCCGCCAACCAATATCTCTACCTTGAAGCATTGTTGATGACACGCGCCGATGGCGACATCGCAAACTCCAACTTCGGGACGCTTAACGATTTCGATTTCACTTTCGGATTCCGTACCACTTACGGCACCCGCGCTGATTCGATCTTCGGTCGCGAAATCAGCTTCATGGCATTGCCAGGGGTTGACCAAGAAATTTCGCGCGTCGATGCTCCGGGACGGCTTAGTGTCAATTCAGTTCCCAACTCGTTTGGCGGTGCCACACCACCGGCGTTCTTCAATGCAACCAATCAAACCCAACGAAAAGAGTCTGATCTCTACAGCTTAGAATTTAACCGAGTCAATTGGGGCTGGGATCTTGTGAAGACCTTCACCGGACTCAGAGTAGTCAAGTTTGATGACAGCTACAGTGTTACCAGCACAGGCGTCACCGACTTAGGCCGTCCGGTCGCTGGAGACTACTCCCTCGACGCATCCAACACCCTCTTTGGTGCTCAGATTGGCGGCGAGCTATTTTACGATATCGGCTATCGCTGGTCTGCTTCAGCGTTCAGCAAATTTGGCTTGTTCGCCAACTTCAGTGATTTCGACACCAACTTCAACAACGATGGGCTGAACTTCTCAAGCGAAAACGACAGCGCGACACTTTCCAGCGTTGTCGAACTCGGCGTACTGGCCCACTACCAAATTCGCACCAACCTCCGCTTCCGTGCAGGCTACAACGCCATGTACATCGGCAGCGTCGCTTCGGTCGCCGACAACATCGGCCAATCGACAGCACTTTTCGTCGGGGCTGATACCAATGACTCCGACGATGTTTTGTTCCACGGATTCAACTTCGGTCTTGAATTTTACCGCTAAGAAATCCTCTGAACAATTGATCAATCATTCAGCACGCACTATAAAATATGGTGCGTGCTTTTTTCATGACGCTGTCACTACATTTCAATCGCCGAAGAACCGGTTCTCCCAATGAGCAACAACACTCCGCCACCTATCGAAGTCCGCCACTTTGACCACGTCACTTTGGTCGTCAGCGATTTAGCCGCAACCCAGCACTTCTACGTAAACGTGTTGGGTTTGGAAAAAACAACACGCCCGGCGTTCAACTTTCCCGGCGACTGGTACGAGATCGCTAACATTCTCGTGCACGTTATTTTGGCCGATAGTGATTCCGGTCTTCCGGGCCCGGGTGACCGCAACGTCAAAAAAGTATCCCGCGGCCAACACCTGGCCTTCAACATCGATGACTTTGAAGGAACCATGGATCTGCTCAAACAGCATGGAGTCCCGATCGCATCAGGCCCCAAAGAACGCCCCGACGGTGCTGCGCAGATCTACATCAATGACCCCGACGGTCATTTGATCGAACTGTTCGCGTTGAAGGTCTGAAAAAAATCTTGCGGCGATAAAATGGACGGTAGTGGACGAGGTCACGAGTCCCTGCAGTTCCATTACCAGACACGCAATCACAAACGCTCTCGTAAAAGCCTTCCTACCATCTCCTTTTGCAACCTTCAGTTGCCAACGTACTGAGCGTAAATGCGTTTGGCCGTGGTCAAGTCATCGGTGCCCGAAATGATGGCGCGGCCATCGCGAAACACGGTGACTGAAAATTCTTCCACGTCAAACCGCACCAAGAACGCGTTCAGTGTCAAGTTCGTCACGCCCGAAAGCTTTGCCGCCAGTTCGTCCAGATCAATCTTCTCTCGATTGGCAAAGCTCACCTGCACCGCATTGCGACCGCATAGCACTACCGACCGGCTTTCCTTTTGACCATCCAACCAATCCAGTTGTTTGCCTTTACAAGCCGGACAGTCAACGCTGGCACGCAGGCCGCTGATATCCATCTGGCGAACGGTATTGGACCACATCTCGAACACGTTCAGCTTCCGGTTAACGGCCTGTCGATTTCCGGAAAGCAACTTGATCGCCTCCAACGATTGAAACGAAGCCACCACATTAATGATCGGTGCCAAGATCCCAAACGAATCACAAGTCTGAGTCGTTCCAGGCGCGGGAGGCCCATCAATCATCAAACAATGAAGACACGCCGTCTCGCCCGGCAGCACGACCATCATCTGCCCATCGGCGCCCAAACAACCGCCATAGATCCAAGGCGTCTCGGTCGCGATCGACACGTCGTTAATCAGGAAGCGAATCTCAAAATTATCGGTGCCGTCAAGTATCAGATCACTGCCGTCCACCAGTTCCCGGATGTTCTCAGACGTCACGTCAGCCACCACCGGCTGAATCTCAACGCCTGAATTAATCTGTCTCAACCGCGCCGCGGCGGCGATCGCCTTGGGAAGTCCACTAGCAACATCGTCTTCATTGAACAATGACTGGCGCTGCAGGTTGCTGATCTCTAAAAAGTCACGGTCAACGATGCGGATGAATCCGACGCCCGCCCTGACCAGCGTCTCCGCGATCACCGAACCAAGGGCTCCGCACCCAATCAACGTTACCCGCGCAGCGGCAAGCTTCTCCTGCCCGGCTTCGCCGATATGAGGAAACCGAATCTGGCGACTGTAACGATGTTTGAAATTGTCTGCCTCACCCTTGGTCATTGATCACTCGTAAAATTAAACCGCCCGATTTCCGATTTCCGATTTCCGATTTCCGATTTCCGATTTCCGATTTCCGATTTCCGATTTTCAATTTTCAATTTCCGAAATACAAAATTGAAAATCCGAAATTTCGTCCCCCACAAAAACAACTACCCGCAAAAGCCACCTCACTCCTCCGCCAAAACCGCTCGCAAATATTTCCCCGTCACCGAATCGTCACATGCCGCCACGTCTTCGGGCCGCCCTGAAACGACAACACAGCCGCCCGCGTCCCCAGCCCCCGGGCCAAGATCAACCACAAAATCAGCATTCTTAATCAGCTGCAAATTATGCTCAATCACCACCAGCGAATGCCCCGCGGTCACCAGCAAGTCAAAGCAATCCAACAACCGCGTCACATCTTGCATGTGCAGCCCCGTCGTCGGTTCGTCCATGATAAACAGCACGCGTTTCCCTTTGGATTTATTCAAATAGGACGCCAGCTTCAAACGCTGCGCCTCCCCCGAAGACAGTGTCGTCGCGGGCTGTCCCAGTGGCACGTATTCTAATCCAACATCGATCAATGACTTGAGCTTGTTCTGAACTTTGGGCTGACCGCGGAAAAACAAAAAGGCCTCCCGCACCGTCAACGCCAGCACCTGAGCAATATTCAAATCACGATATCGCACGTTGAGCACTTCGTCACGATAGCGCGTCCCCAAACACTGGTCGCACTTGACGTGAATATCCGCTAGAAACTGCATGTCGAACGTCTGCACGCCTTCCCCGTTGCATTTATCACAACGCCCGCCGGCAACATTAAAACTAAACTGACCCGCCGTGACATTGTACGTCCGCGCATCGACCGTTTCTGCGAACGCTTTGCGGATATCGTCAAACGCTTTCACATAAGTCACCGGATTGGAACGTCCCGTCCGCCCAATCGGCAACCCATCAATCAACACTACTTCGTCGACCAAGTCATCTCCAAAAACGCCCTTGGCGGACACGCCTATGTCGGTCGCCCCCTCTTTGCGTTTCTGCAGCGCAGGATAAACGCAGTCGATCAGTAACGAACTTTTCCCGCTGCCACTGACTCCGGTCAACACACACAAACCACCTAAAGGAAATTCGACCGACACGCTCTTCAGGTTGTGCGTCGATGCTTCCACGACGCGAATCGCTCCGCGCTTCTTCCGACGTTGATCACTGCGACACGAAAGCCCGCGCCGCCGGCCGATGTATTCCCCCGTCAGGCTAACGCCTTGTTCCAGCATCGCCTGCGGCGTTCCATCGAAATCAACATTGCCTCCTTCTGCTCCGGCCCCCGGTCCAATTTCGACCACGCGATCGGCGGCCATAATCACATCTGCGTTATGGTCGACCACTAAAACGGTGTTACCTTTTCGATGCAGTTGACCGATGGCTTGATTCAACATCGCCACCTCCACCGGATGCAAACCCATCGCCGGTTCGTCCAGCACATACAACATGTTGATCAACGTTGATCCAAGCACCGACGTTAGTTTCACGCGCTGTCGTTCGCCGGAACTGAGCGTTGAAACAGCGCGGTTGAGTTGTAGATAGCCAAGCCCTGTGCTTTGCAGGAAACCTAACCTCGCCTCCAACGATTGTAGAATCGACCGGGCCCCCTCATGCCTCTGCGTGTCCGCCAACTGCACAACAGCTTGGTCAACGGTCAACCGAAACCATTCGCCAATCGTTCGACCGGCGAATAAAAACTCATTGACCGAATCGCGAAATCCGCTGCCGCCGCAATCATCGCATGCCGCCGCTTTTTGCGTTCCAACTTTCTTAAAACCACTGCCGCGACATGCCCTGCAGGCACCCGCGGGATGTTGGCGTTGAAACAACCGCTGATCAGGCTTCGCAAAACGGTGTTCACACTTGGAACAAACTAATGACCGCGTGAACACGAACTGACGCCACGGATTCTGGTCAATCTTCGCCGACGCTTCACCAGCATCCGCCTCGCCGGCAACCAACACCACCGCGGTGCCTTGCCCAAAGTGCATCGCCAGTTCCAGCGACTCGTAAATGCGCTGCTGGGCCGTTCTCCCCGCGACCACACGATCGGCAACAACCAAAACTCCGCCATCCCCGATCGAACTCAAATCAAGCTGAGCGATCTCCACCGACCTTGCACCATCGCCAACGGCATCACCAACAATCGCGCGAACAAATCCCGCGCCCATCGCTTGCTTCAGAACAACCGCAACCTCTCCTTCAACCGGCAACCGATAGCAAATCTGAATTCTCGTTCCCTCGGGCCATGAAAAGATCTCTCTTGCCATCGCAGATTTTGTTTTCGGCTGGGTAACCGTCCGACAGCTGGGACACATCGCAACCGCGTCTTGCGCAAACACCTCAGACAAAAGGTGAGCGATCTCTGTTGCCGAACCCACCGTTTCCTTGGAGCTTGACACCACCGACGGACGAATCGCGATCGACGGCGGCACACCAATAATCGCGTCCGCTTCCGGTTTCGCCATTTGCCGCACAAACTGGCGCGTCTTGGGCGACAAGCACTCGACGTACCGTCGTTGCCCCTCGGCGTACATCGTGTCGAAGGCGAGACTTGACTTCCCGCTTCCGCTGAGCCCGCAGAAGGCCACCCATTGCCCGTGATCGATTGTCAGGTCAACATCCTTCAAATTGTTTGTTCGCGCACCGACGATCTCAATGGCGCGACCGCTGCGTTTACCGCCGGCGTTTGCCTTTGCATTGTTCGTTTCGTTCGCTTCGCCGAGTTGTGATTTCATCGCCATGTGCCCGATTGTCGTCTAAGAAGGGTTCTGTCGTCTACATGACAACCGCTTCCTCAAGCCGCAAAGACGGCGGATTTCTCGAAGCAATTAAGAATGATGTCAATATTGCCCTGCGCTAGTACATTTTATGTCGCCATTTCCACGAAACTGCGTGACAAGCATTAACAGTCCGGATACAAACATTAAGACAACCTCTTTTATTAGGGAAACGAGTGAAGCTATGAAAAACATTTTTGCATTTACACTAATTGTGGTCTCAACCATCGTCATGGCCGGCAGCTGCGAAGCTTTCCAAGGTCGACCTGATCGCGATGGCCCTCCCGGGGGACGCGGCGGCGAACGCGATGGTGGTCCGCGCGGCGGCCCCCGAGGCGAACGCGGCGGTCCCGGCGGCGAACGAGGTGAACGTGGAGGCCCCGGTGGCGAACGAGGTGGACCTGGTTTCATGGAAGTCCCAATCATCCTAGCTTTGGACGCGGACAAAGATGGTAAGATTTCTGCCGAAGAGATGTCCAATGCCGCAACGGCGCTGGCGACGCTGGACAAAAATGGTGACGGGGTGCTGGAGATAGACGAGATGATGCCAGCACGTCGAGAGCGCGGCGGGCGCCGCGGTGGAGGCGGTCCGCGTGGGGGCGAAGGTGGTCCACGTGGCGGTGAAGGCGGTGCCAACGGGTTCGTCGAACGCATGATGGAAAACGATACCGACGGCGATGGAAAGGTCAGCGCCGACGAAGCGCCCGAACGTATGCAGGGCTTCTTTGAGCGATTAGATAGCGACAAAGACGGTTTCCTGACCGAAGAAGAAATCACCGAAGCCAGCAATCGTTGGTCCGGTGGTGGCGGAGCCGAGCGAGGAGGACGAGAGCGAGGCGGCGATGGTGGTGGCCAA
This sequence comes from uncultured Pirellulaceae bacterium, assembly GCA_937921995.1. Classification (GTDB taxonomy): domain Bacteria; phylum Planctomycetota; class Planctomycetia; order Pirellulales; family Pirellulaceae; genus Mariniblastus. The sequence goes on along the minus strand of CAKZVF010000173.1, from coordinate 11,790 downwards.
CGACCGAAGCGTCCCGCATCGGAGTAACTCTGTTGGCACGGTTTACCAATTACTTTTTTCTAATTCCTTTTTCAGTTTGTAGAGTATCACGATGAACGCAATCAAAACTCTTTCGATGGTCCTCCTTTCGCTGTTGGCAATTTCTCAAACAGCAACAGCCGAAGATTGGTTGCGTTTTCGTGGTCCTCAGGGCACCGGCGTCTCCGTTGATGGCGGCGTCACGCCCACTGAATTTGATGACCAGAAAAATGTCCTTTGGAAAATCGACTTACCCGGCGCAGGCGCATCAGCCCCGATTCTCGTTGGCGACAAAATCTTTTTGACCGCCTACTCGGGCTACGGACAATCGCGCACCGAAGCCGGCGACATGGACGACCTCAAACGCCACGTCCTGTGCTACTCAAAATCTGATGGCAAACAGCTTTGGCGAAAAGACTTCGATCCCGTTCTGCCGGAAGACCCTTTCCAAGGCATGGGCGTACCGGAACACGGTTATTCCAGCAGCACACCTGTCTCCGACGGCACGCACGTTTACGTTTTCTTTGGCAAGTCAGGCGTCTATGCGTTTGACCTTGATGGTAACGAAATCTGGAAGACCAGCGTGGGCACCGGATCGGGTTCAAAACGATGGGGTTCCGGCGGCAGCCCTGTGCTCAGCAGCAACGTCTTGATCATCAACGCCACGGACGAATCCAACTCCATCGTCGGTCTCGATAAAAGCACTGGCGAAGAACTTTGGCGAAACGAAGGCGTCGAAAACGTATGGGGCACGCCGTTGGTCGTCGGCGAAGGTGACAACGAAGCCGTCGTGATGTCGGTGCCTTACGAGGTGTGGGCGATGAATCCGCAGACGGGCAAACTTAAGTGGTTTGCGACCAACGGCGTCCAAGACAGTTCCGTCTCCGCCAGCCCGATGCTCGACGGCGACGTGGTGATCGCGATGGGTGGCCGTTCCAATACTGCCGTTGCGATTCGTTTAGGCGGCGCAAAAGACGTAACGAAAACCAACACCGTTTGGCAAGGTAAATCCGTCGCTCGCATCATGACACCGATTCTCTACGAAGGTCATATCTACGCGGTCTCCAAAGGCATCGCCAGTTGCCTCGACGCGCAGACCGGCAAACAGATCTACAAAGAACGTTTGCCCAGCATCGGAGAAACCGTCCAACGCCGCGGCCCCAGCGGGAACTATGTGTCTCCGGTGATCGCCGATGGCAAACTTTATCAGTTCACCAAAAACGGCGGGTGTTATGTGATCGACGCCAAACCCGAATTCAAATTACTGGCCAGCAATCACATGGCCGAAGACGGTTCTGAATTTAATGCCACGCCGGCGATCTCCGATGGAAAATTGTTCGTCCGTTCCAATCGCCATCTGTACTGCATTGGCAGCAAGTAAGGCAGACGTTTTGCCTTTGCTCCCTTTCAGTGGTGTGAAACGAAAGGACTTCACGGCTTTGGTGAATAAGTTGTGAACCAAACGCGCTCTTCATTCGTCTTAAAAGAAAAGCGCAAAGACCGCATTCTGTTTGAGCGCTCTTCTTTGCATTGCTTGATAAAGAACACGTCCAAGAGTATGCTGTCGCGTATTATGACGATCGAAGAAACATCACGAACTTACGCGCTGATCGAAGAACTAAGAGCCGATATTGATTTCGAGCTTGAAGATGTGATCACCGAGATTGTGCGTGAACTGCCTGAAGACTATTTCCAGCGCATCAAGCACGCCGACCAGCTCGTTCACCTCAAAGCGCTGCTCGCGCTCAGCTTTTGCAAGCTTCAAGAAGAATTGATGTTCCGCAGCAGTGATGGCATTCACATCGCTGTGATCGCGCGGCAAAACTACAGCGGCCAGTTGGCGGATATTCTCCGCAGGCTGCCTCGTGATCAGAATTTGATTGGCGCGAAAATCTTCACTTCGCAAAGCCATAACTTTATCATCGACCTATTCGAATTCGAAGCTTCCTCGGAAACCCAAAGTCAACAGCCGTATTCGGATCAATCGCTCCACACCGCCGCCGAAGCGCTTGTCTCTCGATTGGACGCAGATGTCAAGGAAATCACAGAATTCCTCTCCCACTATTCGCCCAACAACCAAATCTTGGACCAAACGACCAGCCTCAGCGAACACTTTTTAGCCTTCAAACAGTTATGTGCGGACAAAAAACCTGCGGTGCGGGTGATTGAAACTTCCACCACTGATTTAATCCGGCTGACGATCGCATCGCAGAGAATTGACGCTCGCGCGCTTGTGCACCGCGTCGCAGATTACCTTGGGCAAAAGTCTTTTAATATCGAACGCGCTTACTTGAACGATTTACACTTGAAGGACGCGTCAAAAGTTGCGATCGCCAGCTTCATACTCGAGGCCGAATCGGTCGAATCATTCGCGCCGCACACCGACGCTATTTCTCAGTTGCTTGAAAAGAGCATCGCCTGACCCTTGGAATCCGGATTCACTTTTGATCGCGGAACACCCAAGGCGGTTGTGGATTGACGTCGGCCCACAGTCCCAATCGTTTTGCCTTCGCCGCCCCCTCCAGCCGCGCTAGTCGATCGCTTGAACTGAATTGAATCGCGTGCCAAGCGAAACCGTCGGCGACCATCTTAGCGTTGACCTCTTGCTGCCCGCCCGACACGTCGCCGGAGTTCAAATCGTTCACGAACATGAACACGACCGCTCTCTGATATCGGTCGGTGTCCGTTTGCAGGAAGGTCGCGGTTCGTCCCGCAGTGATCGTTTCCAAATGTTTCTTTGCGGCGCGACCGCCGGCCTGGTTCAGTTCCGGCGCGTCAATCGAAGCCAGTCGTAAATCCACTGCGCCCGCATCAGCGGTCATCATGCGAATCGAATCCCCATCGACGACCTTGAAAATACTGGCGGAAAAATGAGCCAACACCTGATGCCCATCGTACTGGCCAACACCGCTTCCTTGCTGCACTTGCGGACGAACCGGCGGTTGCGAGCCATCGGTTGCAACATCGGAAACTGGCATTTGGCTGAAGAACGCCAGCGCTCCCACCCCCAGCAGCAACAAGAAAATTTCGAACTTGACCATTCAAAGAACCTTAAGTGACGGCGATTACGACAAAATCAGAATCGTCTTTTTCGCGGTCAGCGTCAATGTGGCTATCATTAGAATTACTGCTCAGATTACTGCCCAGAGAATGACGCAATGCCAAGCGAAGAGGTTAGAATGTCCTCCAAGTGAAGTGCTCGGTTTTCCCAATGCTACGTCTGGCCATGATGGTTGCATCGCCAGAATCTCTCACACCCACTAAGGACCTGGTAGTGAAGTACTCTTGTGCCAGAAGATACACCGCGCCGGTACTGATGGGTCTTCTAATGATCATCGCCGGAACCACGCAGATCGCTGCCCAGTCTATCTTTGGCAACGAGGGTCTGGAGGGCGGTATGCGTTGGGATGCCGCACCACGAAACATCCTTGGCTGGGAACGTTCGCTTGATGGCGGGCTGCGATATGCGCTCGATGGTGGAAGCTATCGCGCGTTTCGAGATTCGTTCCGCTGGACTCAGGTTCCCAGCGAAGCCGAATTCACCGCCTTAATCCAACAAGCCTTCGACGCGTGGGGCTCAACGGATCCAGTGTCGGGTTTGACCAGCGATTTAACCTTTGTCTACGACCCGGCAACGGCGGCCGACCCGACTTTGCTTGGCGGCTCAACGGCAGCAGCCATCACCGCACCGGGCGTCCGGCTGGGCGCCGAAATTGACCTCATTGCAAGCGATCTCGGTGATTCGATCCAGCGCGGACGCGCGGCCTTCAGCACCGTCCTCGGCCCGGTTCAACTGACCTCGGGCCCCCCGAACTATCCGGCAACCACAATTTCGGGCGCGGATATCTTCATCAATTCCAACCCCGGTGCCGTCTACTCCCCGGACGTGTTCCGGCGTTTACTAACGCATGAAATCGGGCACGCTATAGGCTTCGCCGACGTCGAGACCAGTGTTATCTACATCGACGACAACTACGATGGCAGTTCGGTCACAACTGCTCACGCAACGCTGAATAATAATTGGGCGCATCTGGTAGACCCATTTGATCCATCGGCCTCCCAAGGACTTCATACTTTCAATGTCGCTGGATCGGTGTTTAGTTTTTGGATTTCCGGCGTCGACATCCTGATGGAATCCCGAGGGCTCGGCATCGGCCCTAGCAACCCGGTGGAAAGTCTCACGCCGCTTTCCAACGCAGATTATTCAATCCGCCAATTCTTATATCCAAGCGTTGTTCCGGACATGCCCCCGCCGATCTTGGGTGACGTCAATCAAGACGGGGTCGCCGACTTTTTTGATATCTCGCCGTTTGTCGGCAATCTGAACACGGGTAATTTTGTCGTAGAAGCGGATATTAACCAGGACGGTGAAGTGAACTTTCTGGACATCGCTTTCTTCATAGCCGTTCTGGCCGGCGGTTAGCTGAACCACAGCGCTCTATTAAATTCGAATTTTAAGTCGCAAGACCCCAGCCGTTTCGGCGATAACCCAATGGCAATCGCTTTACCAATCTGAGCCGCAAGGCGCTAGCCGCGGGTTGCGGGCCCTTTGCCAGACGTACCGAGAGAACCTTACTCAACGAACCAGCGGCTAGCGCCTTGCCGCTCACAGTTCGAGTCCTGCGGACTAAAGTAAGGGCTATCGGCACCAAAAAACTTCTCTGTCCATTTCGGGTTTTCGTATGATCACGCCTCAGACTCGCTACAATAAAAAACACACTTCCAAATAAATGAAAAGCAAAAGCCTCAAACTTTTGCCAACGCCGTTACCGTTAAAAGGAAGAAGCTATGTGCAATTTAAAGAAATGCATTTTTGCGCTAGTGGGTTTGCTGACCCTATTGGCACCGGCCGGTGCTCAGTCGATCACCGTTGGCATCCAACAGTTTGCCGACTTGGGAATTAACGCCCGCATGTCGGTCATGACGTCTGACCCCAGCGGTCGTTTGTTCGTCAATGACCAAAACGGTGGACTCTATCACATCGACCGCGCCTCGCGCGTGGTGACGCTGTATGTGGATCTTTCAGATGACCGAACGTACCCTTCTTTGGATTTGATCAGCAGCGGGGAACCTGGTTTTCAGTCATTTGCGTTTCATCCTGACTTCGCCACACCCGGAACTTTCGGATTCGGTAGGTTCTACACCATGCACAGTTCGGCCAACAACACGCCGACACCCGATTTTGATCCCGGCGGAAGTAACGTGTTCCACAGTGTGCTATTGGAATGGCAGACCTCCGACGTAAACGCCACAACATATGTCCCTGCCGATGCAGCGGCTCCCTTTCGTGAAGTCGCGCGTTTCCAACAACCCTATGGCAACCACAACGCCGGATTGATCGCGTTCAATTCTTCAGTCGGCGAGGGCGATCCTGATCGAAACAATCTTTACGTTGCCATCGGCGACGGCGGCAGCGGCAACGACCCGCAGAACAACGGGCAGGACTCAAGCAACCCATTCGGTGCGATCCTGCGAATCGACCCCTCGCCCAACACTTCATCCGGATCCAAATACAGCATCGCCATGGACAATGTTTTCGCAGCAGATGGCGACCCTAATACGCTGGCCGAAATCTACTGCTATGGTCTGAGAAACCCACAACGGTTTGGCTGGGATTCCAGCAACGGCGACATGTACATCGCTGACATCGGACAAGGTTCTTATGAAGAAATAAACCGAGGCGTCAACGGCGGCAACTTTGGCTGGGATCAGCGCGAAGGTTCTGTTGGACCCACGCCTGCCGGATTCATCGACCCGGTCGCGGACTACTCTCACTCCGGATTCATGACCAACCCAACGGCCGGGAACAGTCTCGCGATCACCGTCGGTGAAGTTTATCGCGGAGATCGAATCCCCGAACTCCAAGGTCAGCTGCTGCTGGGTGATTTCCCCAACGGAGCCATCTATACGCTGGACGTCGACAACGATCCTCTCAATGGCGGCCAAGACCACTTACATGAGTTGATTTTGGAGGACTTGAATTCGGGTCAAGAAGGACGCTTAAGCCAATTGATCGCCCAAAACCGAGTTGATCTGCGGTTCAGCGTCGGAATCCCCGGCGAAGTTTTCATTCTCAATAAACGCGACGGCATCATCCGCGAATTGGTAACTTTGACTCCAGTGCTATTAGCCGATTGCAACCTAGACGGCGTCGTTAACTTTTTCGATATCGCTCCATTTATCGAACTGCTGGCGTCAAGCACTTACCGCGCACAAGCGGACTGCAATCTAGATGGTGTCTTGAACTTTTTGGACATTGATCCGTTCATCGTCTTCCTTGGACTACCATCTAACAACTAGGCCGCGCCAATGGCGCCCGTCTTTTTGTCCCCATACAAATCAATGAAAAATAGGTTATGAAGCACTTAGGGAGATTCTTGTTCGTTACTTTGCCGTTTCTTTTCCTGAACGAACAAGCGGCTGCCCAGTTGTTCACGCCGGTCGTGGATGCTCAGGTTGAAAATTTTGTTGACGAACCATCTGTTTTTGTTGAAGACAGTTTCTGAACATGTCCTAGGGGATATCAACTTGGACGCAGCGGTGAACTTCTTAGATATCAGTCCATTCATCGCTATTCTGACATCCAACAGTTTTCTCGCACAAGCAGATTGCAACGAAGACGGTGAAGTCACCTTCTTGGACATCGCTCCATTTATTCAAATCTTGGGAGGAAGCTAAGCCTGCCACCTTTGATCGTACAGATGACGGGCTTGAGGGACGAAACTAATTTACTGATTCGCTAGGATCTCGATGAACGGTGCGATGTCTAGAAAATCGACATCGCCATCGCAATCACAATCCGCTTCGGTTTGAAACCCAGTGTCGGCTAGAACCGCAATGAAGGGCGCGATGTCCAAAAATGAGATCGCGGTGTCCAAGTTGACGTCTCCCTTCAATGGCGTGGCTGTGCTCACGCTCGCCAAAATCTCGTCCAGCTGATTCGAGGTCAGGCTTCCGCTTTGGTGGAAGATGATCGCGTCGATTTCGGCGTCCCCTTCTCGGCGGCCCAGTCGCAGTTGCACAGGCACGCCAACATTTGACGAATCAATCGTGAATTCGCCGCCGCTTTCCCACGCAAAGCTACCGTTGTTGGAAATGTTTTCAGTGTCCGCAGGATCCACATCAAAACCGTCGGGTGTGTAAAAACTGTCCGATGAACCGTTCAAACCACGCGCCAAGTAGTAAGCGCGGTAGTCACCTTCGGCAGCGAACGTCATATCGTAGACCGCCAAAGTTTCGTGAAGGCCTGGAAGATTCGTGCGACTTCCAGCTGGTGCTTTGATTACCTCGCCACCGGAAGCCCCTGCTACAGCGACGACCGCCCAAACATTTTCGTCATTGTCCGGGTCAGTGATCGAACTGTAATTTTCTGCTTCCACCACCAGAAACTCGCCCGGTGGTAACTGCGTCGGAGGTGGCCAACTAGCGGGCGGCGTATAGTTGAACCAGTCCGCACCGGTGTTGAAGGTTGTAAGCGGCAGACGCGTGGCGACACCGCTTGATGATTCTTCGGCCCCAATATCAAACAGACCGGTGCGCGTCCGCCCAAACATGTCGTCTGTAAACAGCGCAGAACTGGTCGCTCCGTCGATTGCCGGACTTCCGGTGGCAGGACTAAACACATCCGCCACCGGCGTCCCCATCATCAAAGGATCGACTTCCAAGATTCCCGGCCGCGCCGTAATACCCAATGCCGCCCCAAACGCAATATTGTTTTCAAAAACATGTCCCGTACCTTCGGCACCTTCGAACAACGACGTTCCAGAGCTCGAGATGAGATTCCCCTGAATCGTCAGATCGGCCGGCAACAAGGATCGGTTACTTGACCCAATGCCCCAATCGAATGTAATCCCAGCTCCCGCAACATCGACGATCGTGTTGTGGGCGATCACGGTATCTCTGACTTGCAAGTATCCGTTGAGCGGCGTGTTGGGGACGCCCGCCGCAATCGAAATCGCTCCATCGGCTTCATCATCCACGTTTGCAATATAGTTATTAATGATGATGTGGTTTTGGCCAACAACGCGAATACCGCCGGAATCGACTGCATCTTGCCCAAGGAAAAAATTACCTTCGACCGTATTGTTATTTCCATGCCGAAGCGTCAACGTTCCCATACATTGCCGGAACGTGTTATAGCGAAAGATGTTGAAGTTGGACTTACTGGAAATGATCTCAATCTCGCCGTCGGATCGTTCGAACAAATTATTTTCGACAACAATATGAGCATCGACACCGCTGGTATCGCTGTCGCCCAATCGAATCGTCTCAAAACCGTTGGCCCAGCCTCGGGGACGGTCGCCAAAATGGTTGGAATCAATTTGGTGAAACGCCGATATCGGAGCGGCGGATTCGTCCAGCCACGCAACAATCTGCGGGCCGATGTTCTGCTGATCCAAGAAGCGGCAGTGATCGACTCGGTTGTACTGTCCATACAGCGAGACATAGTGATATTTGTCGTTGAGATCAGGACCGCTGTAAGACTCGATCACAGAATTCGTGAAGCGGCAATTCGTTGCCTCGCCCAGAGGCCCACGAAACTGAACCACATGGTCCGAATTTTCGATCGTGCCATCTTTGAAGTGCACGCCGCTGACGACCAAGTAACTACCTGAGATACGCATCTGGGAAACGCCCGTCAACAAAACCCCACCGGGAGTCTGGGGTCGGAGCGTGATCGGGTTACCGGCCGCGCCGTTACCTACGAAATCAATTTCCGCATCCGTCCATATCCCGTCGTTCATGATCAGCGTGTCGCCCGGCTGAGCCGTTTCCATCGCAGTGTCGATATCATCCGCATTGGCGACGATAAAGTCAGCTCCCAAACAAGAACCCGAAAATGCGACAAAGCCAAACACGGCGAAGAGCGTTGCAACCATCGAGCCTTTTTGTGATTTCATTATGAGATGCTTTTTGGGGGTGAGTTGCATAAGTTACTTAGAACGGGAGGATGAGAAGGTTTGAAAAACGACTTACCGGCCGAGTCATTTTTGATCGACATTCCAGAAAATCCAGAGCTTTTGCTTACCAACGGCAATCTGAAAAATTGTCTTCACCACCAAACGCGTCTTGGAGGACGATGCCGACATTGTTGCGTTGCCACCTATCGCGACAACCTTGCCCTCGCATTTTGTACCGAGATCATTCCGCATGGTTTTAGAAACGCCATGGATCGAAAAAGCGAATAGACTCAACAACTAAACATTTTGAACGTACCAAACAAAAATGCAACGACTTTCCACCGAAAGCACTCGATTTCGCGCGGTAGATTGATCTCAATAGCCAGAAATTCTTTACGGCAAAAACGACTTGGGGGCTCATTGCGAAAGGACATTCTGAATACCAACTATCGTGGGCTGGTTAGTCACCGCGCTGATTGCTATTCTCTCGCCGGTTCGCTTGATCCGATTGACTTACCTCATAACTGCGAAAAGCATCTCACCGAGCATTTCCTCTTCGGTCTCTGAGGTTCTGCGAGCGGCTCAAAAACATTTCCCGCCCAGAAATACTCTGGTGTGCTTGCGATCGCGGCCGACAAGGTGTCTTTTCTTTGCTTATTGGAAGAATCGTCGTAGACAGGGCTCACGAACAAGACGTTGGCATGAAAGTTGGAAATTCGTCTCATCGATGCTAAACTCTAGGGTTCGTGCCCTCCTCGCCTCAGCCCATTCAAAGAGCCAAATTTTGCCTCCAAGTTACCCCCGCAACCCTAAATCATTTAAACGGCTGGCCATCTTTGCGGCAGTCGCCGCCATCGTGTTGAGCAATTTCGCTTCGGCTCAGACGTTTGTGGATCGCCAATCCTCGGACTCATTTCGCTTGGCCAGTTACAACGTCTTCTTTGACGAACTTTTTCGGTCCAACAATCGGGCGGAGCTGATTCGGTTTGTGGACGCGGTGGACGCTGATGTTTATGCCTTCCAAGAAGCGTTCGAGACGTCGGCCAGTGAAGCCGGAAATCTGTTCAACCAAATCGCGCCTCTGCCAACGGGATCTTGGCAGGTACACAAGGGACGTAACCAATTGATCGTCAGTCGCTATGCGCTGTCGATTCGATTGTCCAACGTGCCGGGAGGAACACGAGGCATTGCGATGGCACAAGTCGATCTTCCCGACGCAGACTTTACCAACGACATGTACATTCTCAACAATCACTTCCCCTGCTGTGATTCCAACGAAGATCAACGCGTGACGGAGTCTACCGCGATCGTGAATTGGATGGCCGATGCGCTTACCGTCGGCGGCAATATCGACTTGGCCACTAACACAGCGGTCGCCATTGTGGGTGATCTCAATACCGTTTCTGGACCACAGCCACTGAACATCTTGCTTAACGGGATCGGCAATCTCAGTACCGACTGGGACGGCAGCAGCATGACCGACCTCAACCCAACCCACAACGCGAACGGCGTTGACGATTACACTTGGCGAGACGACACCAGTCCCTTTTTGCCGGGCATTCTTGACTACGTGCTCTACACCGACAGTGTGATTTCGGCCGAGCACAGTTTTATTCTCAACCCATCGGAGATGTCAAATTTTGAATTATCGGCAACGGGTTTGATTGCGACCGACATGATGCGCGACAAAAGAACCTTTTTGAACGACTTCGATCACCTGCCGCTGATCGTTGACTTCGCCGCCAACGCGCCGCCACCGATCCTATTGGGGGATTGCAATCAAGACGGTGTCGTTACCTTTCTGGATATCGCTCCCTTGATTGGTTTTCTGACCGACGGCGACTACTTCGCAGAAGCCGATTGCAATCAAGACGGCGAGGTGAACTTCTTGGACATCGCACCGTTCATCGCCATTCTCACTGCGAGTTAGCACCAGCAACGGGCAACTCCAATTCCCAAACGGCATTTCAGAATTTCTGTTACCGTCAAAGCTAAAAAGGCCACCGGTGAACAGGGGGCGAACACCCAAGGCCAGTTTGGCTTTTGATTGCTGATTTCAAATGCTTCGTCGTCTCGACGGGACTAATGCATGAAAGCTTCTTTGAGTCAGATTTGAGGACGTTCTAACGGGCCGAATCTTTCGATTTGCCAACGGGCGTAAACTCCGAATCAGGGGCTTAGTTACCGGACAGAATTCCAATGAAGTAGTTGATGTCGAGAAAGTTCACGACGCCATTCTCATCACAATCCGCTTCGGCTTGAAACGTTTCTGCGGAAAGAACCGAAATGAATGGGTTAATGTCTAAAAAGTCAACGACGCCATCCAGATTGACGTCTCCTAGGGTGACCGGTGAAACAAGCGTCACGGCCAGCGTCGCGTTCGGTCCGAAAAAGTCCTGGCTGCCGTAACCACTTGTATTAAGTTCAAAGCTGAACGGTTGGCCATCGACAAGCAAGCCTGAAAGTGTCACATTTCGGTCAATGATCGTGCTGGAAGTACCGGGTTGTAAGTTGTTCAGCGGAATACCGTCAATAAAAAAAGCAGTTCCCTGTATGTTCACAAAGCCGGTCGATGTAACGGTAAAGGCATCACCCACGACCCCGCCACTAATATTTACAACGCCACGTTTGTCGCAAATAAAATTGTTCGCAACTGTCCCACCGGTGATGTTGACCTCGCAACTGGCATAAAAGAACTCGTCAACATACCCGCCATTGATGTTCACCTCCGTGGAAAACATCCCAAAGGTATACTCATTCACGAACCCACCTTCAGTAACGTTGAGCTGGGTCGACTGAAACGCTACCCCGATTTCGTTGTTTTCGAGGAGGGGGAAAATTTCTCCCTCGTCGCCGGGCAAGTTCAGCACGA
>CAKZVF010000172.1 GCA_937921995.1 uncultured Pirellulaceae bacterium | reverse complement strand
ATCGTATTCAAATGGCCACAGTCGCTACAGCGGCCCTGCTTGCCTGCTGAACTGTCGGCGACGGAAAATTCCTTTTGGCACTGGGCACACTTAAATTCGATTGGCATCTACGATCCTGGTTCTGGTCGCTAAATTTATCGTTGAAAGTTGACTTCTTAAGTTCCTACCGCTTAGGCGGTTCGATGGCTCGACCTGCTATCATCGTTTGAACTACAATAATAGAACAAAACCGCAGTCAGTTTTCAACGATTTAAAATCCACAATGTCGATTGAGTTCAAATGCAGCAACATTACCTACGACGCGACAACGAACAAGCGTGCGCGTTGCGGTAAGAAACTGCGAGCTCCGCTCGAAAGAGCCGGCGCGACGGTCACCTGCCCCGCTTGCCAACAACCGCTCACCATTCCCGCCGCTCCAAAATCACCCGTCGCTTCGGTGAAGAAGCGTGACTTGATGGAGATGGAGTTTGACGACGGTTCTGAAACCGCATCGTCCACCAATCCTATCCCCTACGACCGCACCGAAAGATGCCGAAAATGCGGTCGCCCCTTGGACAGCAAGGGCATCTGTCACCGCTGCAACTACGCAAAACCAAGCATGAAACTGACGGAGAAAGAGCTGGGCAATATCAAAGTCAAACCGGCCGGCTTTCAGTTGTGGCTGATCAATATTCTCTCAGAAGGCATGCCAATCGCCGTACTTACGTCGATGCTTCACTTTTTGTTCGTGGTCTTGGCCGTTGGCGGCGCGGCGTTGATCATTTTTTCGACGTCCGGTTTGGTTAGGGTCGCCTTGTGTGCGGCGCTGCTGGCGATGGCGTTTTTCTACGTGGCGTTGGTCGTGAAGTGCTACCAGTTCTTGCGTAGTCCCCACGCAAAATTGGCTTGGTTTCAACGTCCGTTTTGGAACTTCATTCTGTGGAGTTGCCGCCAGCGGCAGTGGGCCAGCAACGCCCAGCGCAGCATCGTTGATAAACGAGGCGTGCCGGTGACCGATGAGGATCTGGACAAGATCGAAGGGCTCAAAGATGCCGCGGTTTTGGATTTAGAAGGCACGTTGATCACCGACGATGCGTTTCGATTCTTTTACCGCATGGATCGGTTGCAATGCCTTGTGCTACGCGACACCGATGTCAGCCACGAGAACGTCTTCCGCCTTCAACAGACCAAGCCCAAGCTCTGGATTTGGTACTAATCATGTTTCAGCCTGACCAGTATGAGCTGATTGATTTTGGCGATGGGGAAAAACTCGAGCGCTTCGGCCCGCACGTCGTCCGCCGTCAGTCTCCGTCGGTTGAGAGGTACTCGACCGACAAACGGCGATGGCAATGTGATTTTCAATTCGCGCGTCAGCCCCAACCCAAGTGGTCACCAGAACAACCTGCGGACGATGCTTGGTCGATCAGCCACGGGCGAAAGCGTTTTCAGCTTAAACAATCCCCGTCGGGCCAAGTGGGCGTTTTTCCCGAACAGGCAGACAACTGGGATTGGATTGACAGCCACCGGACGGCGATCGCTGGGATGAAGGCGATCAATCTGTTCGCTTATACCGGCGGTACGACGATGCAGTTGGCCGATTGCGGCGTCGATGTGACGCACGTTGACGCCGCCAAGCCGGTCGTTGGATGGGCGCGGCAAAACGCAGAAGCGTCGGATCTGGCGGCAAAGAATATTCGCTGGATCGTCGATGATGCGGTAACGTATCTCCGGCGCGAGTCCAAACGGAAAAACAAGTATCAAATCCTGGTCGCCGACCCGCCTTCGTTCGGTCGAGGCCCCAAGGGTGCGGTGTGGAAGATTCAGCGCGATCTGCCGGAGATGTTCGAACTGTTAAGATCCGTCACCGACGACCTAGAGATGCTGATTGTTTCGTGTCATACGCCGCAAGTGACGGCGCGAGATCTGAGGCAATTGACGGTGAACAATTTTTCGATCAATCAACGGTCGGGGGAAACGCTGGGGCTGAAACTAAAGAGCGCGAAGAAGAAGGTGCTGGATAACGGTGAGTGTTTCCGATGGTCAGCGCATTAAAAGAAACGAAAACATGCAAACGATCACCAGCCCAAGTAATCCGCGATTCAAAGAAGCGCTCCAGCTGCACACCGCGCGCGGACGCAAGAAGCAAAACCGCATCATCGTTTTCGGACGCCGCGAAATAGACAGAGCAATCGCCAACGGGATCGTGCCCGACCAAATCTTTGTTCAGGCGGGCTCCCAAGCGAATGCGTTCGACGAAAAAAAGATCTATCAGCTGCCGGAGAAACTGTTTCAAAAGCTCAGCTACGGCAGCCGCCTGGACGACGCGATCATGACCGCCGCTCGCCCCTTGACGGACCTTAGCGCTTTGAATCTCCGGGGAGAATCGTTCCTCACCGTGCTCGAATCAATCGAGAAACCGGGCAATCTGGGCGGGATCCTCAGATCTGCCGACGGCAGCGGCGTCGACGGCGTGATTGTCGCCGAGCCTTTGACCGACGTGTTCCACCCCAATGCTATTCGAAACAGCAGCGGAGCGACGTTCGGCATACCCATTGCCGTCGACACGAATGAGCGCGTGTTGACGAAGCTACGGTCGGCGGGATTCCGAATCCTGGTGGCTTGCCCAAAAGCGACGGCCAACTTTTACGACGTTGATCTGCGAGGTAAAACGGCGATCGTTTTAGGTAACGAGGCAGAGGGCGTTTCCGATTTTTGGACCGCAGCGGCGGATGAGTCGTTCAACATTCCCATGCTGGGCATCGCCGACAGCCTTAACGTATCGGTCACCGCGGGGATTGTGATGTACGAGTCTCTGCGGCAGCGCAAGCAATAAAGCGCAGGCTGAGATCACGAAAACAAGCACGACGCGTGACAGATTGTTGCTTGGGTAATGTCGGCTAAAATCGAGAAACCTGGACGGGCAAGAGTGCCACATCCTACGCCGTTAAGAAACGTTTGATGCTCTAAACGATTCGGCGATGAAGAAGACGCTTAGGCGTGTCAGTTACCGACAAGATTGGTCGGCTTTGGCGGCGTTTTTTCGAGCTTGGGTTTCATGAAAGTATTCATGGCCATAAAAACGATCACCCAGAATCCAACAAACACTGCAAATACGCCGAGGTTTGAAAAGGTGAAACTACTGAGATCTTCCGAAACCACAAAACGCGGTTTCATCGCGGCGTTATAGCTTCCCGATGCAGGCGTCACGTAACTCAGTTCGATCGCGTCTGTGCTGTCGGGTGAGAACCGCTGCATAAAATCGTACCCAAGATCAAACTCCAATACCGCTTCGGGCTTGAATGACGAAATCTCATTTCCTGCCACCAAAAGCGAATCATTCTGAAGGCTCGCTTCGTGCAAAATTTTGTTGTCAACGTCGGTGATTTTAAAGTTGAGCCCGTTCAACTGGAACGCTTGGTCTTCCTCTTCACAGCAATCAACATCGACTTGTAGAGAGAGCCGATCAATCTTTTTGATTCCACGAGACGCAAAGTAGCGATAAAGATCACCGGTCGTTAGATCGTGGCCGCCCATCTCAAGCGCGTTGGTATCGTAGATAATCGGGCGATTGCAGGGCTTACAGCGAAAATCTCCAACGACGGTTTCGACAGAATTTGAATTGATTTGAATTTCATCTGCGGCAGCCTGATTGTTAACCGCCAATATCAGCAATAAAGCAGCGATGGGTGCGGCTATCGTTCTGGTGATCCGCTCAAGCGATTTAATCCACTTCAATGTCATGGCGTTGCGTTGTTATCTAATGTGAAAATCTTGACGAATAACAGGCCCTAATGATAACCTAAACCGGCGAATTCCCAAACGTTGACTTGGAATTTCTTCTCTCCACTCTTGGTTTGATTCGTCGCATTTTTCGGTATTTGCGGCGGAATTCTCTTGAATTGCCAAATTTTTCTGCCGCGAACGATCGTCGTCGCGATTTTAACGATCATGCTCGTACAAAACCTCTAATCCCAACTTCGACCGAAACCTCCCCTCGGGAGAAAGCAATGGCAAAAACACAAATCGAATCAGCTCGCCGGTCGTGAAGCTGTGAAACTTACGAGACGACGTGACGACGGGGTTTCGTACGATTTTGAATGGGCCGTGAGCCTTTACGCTGCGGCTGAAGAAAAGTTCTTCGGCAGCAAAATATTCTTCGTCGAATCCGCCGAAGTGTTCGAAGAGGTCTCGCCGGCAATACATGAAACAACCGGCCGCCCATCCGCCGATCGTTTGCCAAACCAATCTGACCAGGTAGTACAGCATCAGCTTTGACCAATCGACGTCCTCGATCCGGTCGATGACGACATGGGCCCCTCCGCCGGCGGCACCGCTGCAGATCGCATCGAGCGATTGCCTCAGCGTCTTCTGTGGCAATAGCGTATCGGCATCAACAAAGAAAAGGCATGTGTACCGCGCTTCTTTGGCTCCAGCATTTCGAACGGCTCCGATGTTTCTCAAGTTCACTTTGATCGGTCGAGCACCGTTATTTTTGGCGACTTCGGACGTGTCGTCAGTTGACGCGTCGTCGACGACAATCACTTCATAGTTCAACTTTAGCCCCGCGGCGGATTGATGAATTTTTTTCAACGTCGCTGCGAGGTAGGCCGATTCATTGTGGGCGGGAATCACGAAGGACACCGTCGGATAGCGTCTTTGGGGAGGTTGAAATTGGTTTTGATTTTCAGGAATCATCAAAGTCTTTTTTGTTTTGCATTTTCATCGGCGTTATCACCAGCGGTTCGCGGAGCCGTTGCCAAGCGATGCTCTGGCTGTAGCGCTAACTCTATTGGATCAGTTTCCTTGCACCGGAAGAACGATTGAATGTTCTAATTAGGTAACTTTTGCGTCTTTTGATTCACTTCCAATTGCATTTTCATTGCTTACTAAGCCTGAACAAAGGGAAGCGAAACGCTTATATTAAGGGATATTCCCGAAGTCTCCACCACCTCGTTTTCTCGAATCTTAAACGTCACTGGATTTTGATTGGCTGAAGTTATGCAGAAAAGAATGTCCATGAACGAAGTGATGGCGGTCGTTCTCGCCGGTGGCAAAGGCTCGCGACTGGAACCGTTGACGCGCGACCGCGCGAAACCGGCTGTGCCGTTTGGGGGAGGCTATCGCATCGTCGATTTCGCCCTGTCCAACTGCCTCAACAGCGGTCTGCGGAAAATGATTCTGCTGACGCAGTACAAAGCCGTCAGTCTCGACCGCCACATCAACAATGGCTGGAGAAGATACTTCTGCAGTGAACTGGGCGAATTCATCGACGTGGTGCCGCCTCAGCAGAGGATCGACGAAAATTGGTACAAGGGCACCGCAGACGCCGTTTATCAAAACATTTACTCGATCGAGAAAGAGCGGCCCCAAGAAGTGCTGATCTTGGCCGGCGACCACATTTATAAAATGGATTACAAAGCGATGATTGACTACCATCGCGCCAACAAAGCGGACTTGACCGTCGCCGCGCTTCAAGTTTCGCGCGAAGAAGCCAAAGCATTCGGCGTGATGACCGTTGATGAATCGCAAGCCATCGTTGGGTTCGACGAGAAACCTCAAGATCCCAAATGCGTCCCCGGCGAGGACGATCTTTGTCTGGCCAGCATGGGCGTTTATGTGTTTTCGGCCCGATTTATGTTTGAACAGTTGCTCAAAGACGCCAACGACCCCACCAGCAGCCACGACTTCGGTAAAGACATTATCCCGTCGATCATCAACGAGAGTCGAGTCTTCGCGTACCCGTTCCGCGATGAGAATAATAAAAGCCAATCATACTGGAGAGACGTCGGCACCATCGATGCTTATTATGAAGCGAGCATGGATCTGATTGCGGTCGATCCGCTGCTGAACATGTACGACAAGGCGTGGCCTATCCGTAGTTTCCAAGAGAACCAGCCGCCGCCCAAGTTTATCTTTAACGGTTCGGGCGGCGAGAGTGAACGCGTTGGCATGGCGACCGACAGCATCGTCTGTTCAGGGAGCATCATTTCCGGAGGCAAAGTCCGACGCTCGATCATTGGCCCAGAAGTGCAGATCCACAGTTGCTCCGAGGTCGACGATTCCATTTTGTTTAATCGAGTTTCGATCGGTCGCAATTGCAAAGTTCGGCGAGCAATCATCGACAAGGATGTTACGATCCCTGACGGGACGGAGATTGGCTACAGTTTGGAAACGGATTTGTGCCGAGGTTTCACGATCACCGATTCGGGATTAGTGGTGATAGGCAAAAATGACTTTGTTAAAGAGTAGATGCCATCGCATCGGCAATCGACGATGCAAAGAGTCCCGAGGCAATCGACGGCGCAATGTGTCCTGCGGTAGTGGATGACGCAAGGAGTCCCAGCGGAGGGTTGCGACGCCAAATTAGAACTTAGATCTGACGTTGCGTGCGATCGTTCGGCCGGACCTCGTGGCCTTCCCCACGACTTTGAAGTTTTAATCATCGTAAACGGTGTCGTACCGTTCGCGCCGTCGACGGCGCGAGGTCGTTTCGCCTTCGAGGAACCAGTATCCGCCAAGCACTTTGTAGAAGATCAAAAGCACCAACGCGCCACCAGAACCAACCGCAAACCCTTCGATGCTGACGGGTTTGACGACGACGTCGTTGGGCGAAAAGTATTGCAACACGGCGCAGCCAATCATGGTGCCGGCAATGCCCATTAATACGGTGGCGATGGGGCCACCGGGATCGCGGCCGGGCATGATCGCTTTGGCGGCCAATCCGACGACAGTTCCGAATCCGATCCACGTAAGCGCGAGATCACAATAGACGGCTAATTGGTCGAAATCCATTTCTCTATCCCCGATGCAAGTGTTTCCAAGGCTCGGAGCATAACAGATGGCTGAGGGTCGCTCCAATGTCAATTTAGGCAGTTATTGGCGGGAGGATCTGTCTGTCGCAGGTTGGGGAGAGTGTTTAGGGGAGGCTAAGGGTAGAGGAAGTGCCGGACTCGTGGCCTCGTCCACTACGTTGTGGGCGGAGTGGACCTGCGACTAATTGATGTCGCCGTATATCTCTTGTTCGGCCGAACGTCGACGACGGATGCGATCGCTGACTCGGTTTAGGATCGCCCGTTCTTCGGCGTTGAGGCCTTCGACGCCCATGCCGTTGATGTGCAGCTTTTCCAGAATTTCATCCGCCTGTCGATCTTCTTGGTATTCCTGCTCTAACAGCTCGCGTTGCCGGGCTTCTTGTTTCTCCGTCATCCACTGGGACTGAGAGATCATGTCTTCGCCACTTGGATCGTCCATACCAGAATGGTAGTCATCAGACACGCCGTAGAAAGCCGCGTCAGATGCCAATTTATCAAAATCCCATTCCTGATTGCTGTACTCTGCCACGGCTTTCTTTGTTTCGACCTCGAAAGAATAACGCGCCGCGAAGTACAAAATGATTCCCGCCGACATCACGAAAAACCACAGCGGTCGGACAGGGCCGTGATTGAAATCCAACAGGAAGATCGACATTCCCACGACACCCAACGCCACGCCATTGCCCAGCACCATAATCGCGCACTCGCTACGCAATTGCGAAACGTCCAGTCCTAATAACTCTAAGCCCGATCGCACTAACTGAGCCCCATCGAATGGGAAACATGGAATTAGGTTGACGACAAAAAGATAGAAGTTGACCCACGCAGCGATTTTGAACAAAGAGACCGCGCCGGACGAGGCATCGAAACTGTGCGGACGCAGAACGCTGACAATATCTCCAAGGGTCCCCATGTTCGTCTGCAACAGCAACGCCGCGGAGAACAGAAAAATCGCAAAATTAACGAAAGGCCCTGAGGCGGTGATGATCAATTGAGCCCACGGGTTCTCCGGAAGTTCAACATCGGAGTTTCCTCCCCAAGGCGTCAACGTAACTTGGTTGACGCTGCCTCCCAAATTTACCAGAGAAAAGACATGGCCAATTTCATGGGCCAGCACGCTCATCAACAGCACCAACGACGTAACCAACGCGGTACCCATTTGATCGTTCGATAGCGTGTGCGCATGTTGCCATTGCACAGCAAAAATGAAAGCCACGACCAGGAAAAAAATGACGTGGATGTTGACCGGAACGCCGACCCACCGCCCAATTCCTGCGCTCCAACTGTTGTTTTCGTTCATTTTGGTTCGTCTAATTCAATTTCGGAACTTAACACCGATCAAATGCGAATGCTTTGCCCGGAGGAGATGCCGACTCGTTGCTAATAAAAGTTCCTCGCAAAACTCCTTTTTCCGTGTCACAGTCTAACCAGAACCCTCGTCTGGATCAATCGCTGACAATTTTATGTGATAATCGCCACCAAATTCAGGCCAACAGCGAGGTTATGATGCCAGCTAATTGCGGCAGAAACGGCCGATTCGGCTTCGCGGCCAAAGCATTCCCAGGACTGCCCCGGACTTCGTGTCGCGAATTTGGGGTTAGGGCCACCTCGAAGATCCGATGGAAAACTTAGAAGCGGACTCGACGGTTAGTCCACTTGGTCAAGGTTACCGGATTTGCGTATCGCCCAGACCAGCCTACACCCCATCATCATGCTGACGGCGATACCAAGCAGACCTAGCAAAGAGAGGTCTTGGATTCCTACCCATCCATCGTTGGGAAATAAGACGGGAGGAACTTTGAAACTGAGCATCAGCGCGGAACCTAAAAACAAAGCGCTAGTGATCATCCCCATGACCAAGCGATTGACGGACGGCCCCAGTCGCCGGTGTTCGATATTAACGTCGAAGTGCCCGGTTTGAATTTGTTCCAAGATTGTCGTCAGTCGCTGGGGCAGTACGTCGGCCAACTGTTCCAGCCCGATGTAAAAACGCTGCATCTTGCGCATCTGCCGCATCGGTGAAAGCCGCTTCATCAGCATCATGCGGTGGAAGGGCTTCATGATCTCCATCAATGAAAAATTTGGGTTAAGAATTCGGCCGGTTCCCTCGAGCGTCACCAAGACTTTGATCAACAACGATGCTTCACTGGGCAAAGAGATCCCGTACCTTTGCACGATGTCCACGAAATCATTCAGCGCACCGCTCATGTCAAAATCTCCCATCGCTTGGGATGAATATTGACCCACGAAATCAGCTAGGTCGTTTGACATCGCGGATTCGTTGAGATCCTTCGGGCAACTTCCGACTCGTTTCACCAACGATGTCAGCAGCGTCACGTCACGGTTGACAATCGCGACCAGCATCGACTCGATCGACTCCCGCAAGTGCTCGCTGACGCGGCCCACCATGCCGAAATCCAGCAAACCAATGGTGTCGTCTTCCATGATCAGGATGTTACCCGGGTGTGGGTCGGCGTGAAAAAACCCATGCGTGAAGATCATCTTCAAATAAAGGTTCGCGCCCTGTTGAGCCACCAGATCGCAGCGGCCTCCCATCGTCGCATCGCGTCCGAATTCCTTCAGCGGGCGTCCGTTGATACGTTCCATCGTCAACATCTTCGAGGAACACAGCGGCGAAATGGGCTGAGGAATCTTTACGCGTGGATCGCTTTGTAAAAGATCGCGGAACTGCAGCAGGTTGCGATGCTCGCGTTCGAAATCCAATTCCCTTCTCATCGTCTGAGACAGATCACGCACAACGCTGGCGGGTTGGTAGTTTTTGAAGTCGTCCAATCGTTCGGCCAGTTGAGCCACGCCCGAAAGGATATCAAGATCCGCTTCCAGCACGCGGTCGATTCCTTCATGGCGGACCTTCACGACCACTTCGATCAGTTTGGATCCTGACCGCGCCAAAGACTCAAACGCTGGATAGTCTTTGGCGTTGATCGTGGCGCGATGAACCTGCCCGATCGACGCCGATGCGAACGGTTCAGGGTCAAAGCTGTGGAACAACTGCTCGATCGTTTTACCTTGTTCAGCTTCGATGATCGCGCGGACAGATTCGAAATCGTCTGCGGGGGCTTGCGACTGGAGCTTGGAGAGTTCATCGGCCATTTCGGTGCCGATCAGGTCCGGACGCGTCCCCAACAATTGACCAAACTTGATGAAACTGGACCCCAGTTCGGTCAACGCCAAACGCACGCGGCATGGGTGCGTAAGGGTTTTCAGCTTCTCACCATCGGCCGTTTTCAAGCGTTCGGAAATGAAGTCGATGTTGAAGCGGTCCATCCAATTGGCCAGACCATACTTCGAAAGCACCGACGCTATTTCGGTCCACCGCATGGCGTTGCGATAGAGCTGGGGGATGGATCTTATCGACGTTTTCATGAAGCTATTGTAGTCGACGCGCTCGTAGAAAGATGGGGGCTTCGTTCGTACTGGATCGCAAATTTTGGTCCGGCGAAATCGGCCGAAATGAAATTCCGTCGGGCTGCGAGCCTTTTTATAACCCACATCCTTTTTGCAACTTGGATTTCCGTCGGGCTTGTCCCGGTCGGAATCACAACTGACAAGCTACCAACACATTTCCTTTGGTAAACGGCTCTCCGTCGGGCTCGTCCCGGACGGAAGCAACGAATATTCGCTCGGAAAATCACGGCTCCCGTCCGAGACATGCCCGACGGGGGGCAAAAGGGTTCTTGTCGTGTGTTCTTGTAGCCTGTCAGTTGCTCGCTCCGTCCGGGGCAAGCCCGACGGAAGCGTAGCTAAGGATTTGTGGAGTACAAAAAAAGCTGAGAGTTCAACCTGCAGGAGGATCGCGGGTGACTATTGTTGGACGCTTTCTCCGGCGATGATCTCAGCCGAAAAGTCGACGGTTTTCTCCGAGTTATCAGGATCCGATGTGACGACGGTGATCGTATCGTTGATTTGCCCTACCGTTGACGTGTCCAGCGAATAGGTCAAAACGTGAATTGACTTTTTGCCGGTCGACGGAGCGAACGAGATGAATTTGTTGCCAACGCGCACCTCAAGAATCTCAAACGGGCGCTGGCCGCGAATGACGAACCGTTTTTCAATCTTCGCGCCCTGTTTAATCGTGCCCAGTTGGATGGGCGCGGCCTCCAAGTTCGCTTTGACGCGCCCGGACACCGAAATCGGCATCTTGTTTACCAATTTGTCATTGGTGATCACGAACAATTCATCCGCGAATGATCCGGTAGGTTGTGAACCGCTGAGCTTCACGATCAATTCGTACGTGATTCGGCCACCTTCGCGTTTGAGTTCTTGGGCTTCGGCTTTGATGTTGGCGTTGGTGCTTTCGATACGCAGGATTTGCCACAAGGGGTTGCCCGCATACTTCATTTTGACGGTCTGCTGAGCAGCGGAGGTCACCGGCACACTGTCAAAGTAAATGACGCCCGGCGTTAGCACGACATCCTTACGAATTTTGCCTTTGACCGAGAGTTGTACTTCTCCGTATTCCGAAAAGGCGTTCAGTTTATTGATGCCGATCGTTACGGTGGCCGCTTTTTCGCCGCGATGCCCCAACGTATCAAACTTGGCCAGCACCCGCGCGGTTTCTCCCGGCTGGACCAGCGCTGTCAGGATCGTAGGCTTGGTGCAGCCACAACTGGCGCGAGCACTGATTAAGTTCAGCGGCGCGTCCAATGTATTCACGAATTCGAAAGTGTGCTCTTGTTGAGACCCGGTCGGGACGGAGCCAAAATCATGACTGGTTCGAACGTCGCGCACGATGTCCTGCGTCCAAGGGACCTGCGGCACTGTGATGGTGCCAGATGAAGCGCCGGAGGCGGTGCTGGGATACGCCGGAATCAGTTCGGCCGCTGGAAATCCCTGCTCATTTACGATTGTGGCAGTCGCCGGAACGACGGTGCCATTGACCGATGGAATCTGCTGAATTACCCCCGATTGAACGGAAGGAGAAATCTGAACCGGTGGCAGGACCTGCGTTTGCGCCCCCAGGTTTCCCCCGAACAATACGAAAGCCAGCGTAACAACAGCGGCGACAGATTTTCTGATCAAGATTGACATTGGCTCTCCATTTTCGGCAGACGTGCAATTGCAAAAACGCATCCTCTGACTCGCATCTTCAAAACCGCGAACAACCGCGAACCCAAAATTTGAAATGAATAGGAACAAAACGCTCGGGTTTGTTATTGCGAGTCGGGAAACGCAACACGAAATTGAACTTTCAGATGGCTCTCAACATACGGTTTCAGTTCTCATAGCGGTGAAAGGAACTTACCCTTCGGGAATTTTGACACGAATTACCCCGCAAAAAGTTCCGCTCGAATCGTTTGCGTAGGCTGTTAGTTCGTCAAATCTTGGTAGCAGAGGACTTGCAGGGGCAGCCCGACATCCATTGGACACATTGCTTGCCGCAATAAAATTGCCACAAAAGACTGGCGTTGATCGTCAGCAAAAGAGCACAGGATGGAAGACGAAGGTGTGCTTATTAAAGAAGAAGAAATTGCCCGACTAGGATTCGAACCTAGACTGACGGTACCAAAAACCGGAGTGCTACCATTACACTATCAGGCAATAATCTTCTGCGGCTATTTTTAACAAATATCCGCCTCGGTCAAAATAGGTGTTTGATAATTTTTTTAAAGGATTTGAAGGATTTCAGCCTCTGGCCTCGCCATCTCCAACGAAAAACGGGCTCAATCGTGTTCCAAGACCGCTTTTGTTGTTGTCAATTTTGGTGTCAATCAGCGATTTGGGTCAGCCATCAATTTGAATCGTCTTGATTTTGGTACACCGAGAACGCCAGCTGTTCCAGCTCCATCGCCAAATCAACCTCTACGGTGCTGACCGTTTTGGGAACATTTAAAGTGGCGGGAGCAAAGTTCAAAATACCATTGATTCCAGATTTGACGATCAACTCGGCCGCCTCATGAGCCGCCTTGGCCGGGACTGCCAGAATTGCAACGCTAACATTCTGCTGGATCACGATGGTGCTGAGCGTGTCGATGTGGGCGACAGTCAACCCGTGGAACTGCTTGCCGATGACCTTGGGGTCCACATCAACCGCCGCAACCACATGAAAGCCCTGCTTTTCAAAACCTCGGTAACCCAATAAGGCTTGGCCCATGTTTCCGCATCCCACAAGCACTACCGGCCAGATCCGATCGGTGCCCAGGATCTTTTTAATCTGACCAATCAGCTCCTCGCAGCGGTAGCCAATGCCTGGATAGCCGAATTGGCCAAAGTACGCGAAGTCCTTTCTCACTTGAGCCGCGGTGAACCCAAGGACTCGCCCAAGCTTGCTGGAACTGATGGTTTGCTGGTCATCGCGAATCAAATGTTGGAGTTCGCGCAGGTAAAGACTCAGCCGTGAGATGACCGCTTTGGGCACGACGGGTTCTTTGTCGTCTTCAGAATTTTGGGAAAGGATACTCAAGGCTTGGTTTTTGTTTTTTATATTTGTCTTATTCAGTTTCTAAGTAGGTTCCAAATTTCAACTGAATGCAAGTAAAGCTCAAAAGTTGGGACTGGAAAAAAACATGCGATGGCGGTCATCGAGAAGCCTGGACGGGCAAGAGTGCTCATCCTGCGTCGTTAATCTCAAATTGTTTGGTAAATCAACAGAATCCTATCGCCTAAACGGCTGATGGCATCATTGAAATGCATCAACAGCCAGCTTGTTTTGGTTTGTCGAAGATTATTTCCTGATACTAGTAGACTGCCGAGTCATGCAAAAGCGCATTTCCGGCGAATTCTGCGCTATCGCTGAGTAGCAGGACGCAGAGCTTACCCCGTCGAAAAAGGCTCAATCTCCGTCTTTGCTTGATCCCATCCGGCGATGCACAAGACACTATCAGCATAACCAGAACATCTTACCTACGATTTACCTTTTTCTCATTCAAGCACAACTATCCAGCTAACCCAGAGGCCCCAAGACTCCGATCTTTCCAACATTGGGAGGACTATTCCAAACCGGGCGGGCGAAATTTGCCCGGTCACACTCACTCTGGTGAAGTTGCGGTCGTTTGTGGGGCCGTGATCGCGAAAGAGAGGATTCCTTTGCGAATGGTGGGCATGGCGAATGGTTTCGTCAGACCAGATGCCGCCTCCATGTTTTGAAACGTCAGATTTTTGGAGAGTTAAGATGAAATTGGTTAAAAGCCTACTAACTTCAGCAGCTTTTGCTGCCGCAGTTATGTCTGCCAGCATCAGCTGGGGCCAATGTTGTGGTGGCGCAAGCTACGACACTGTTGGTGCTGCTGCTCCTGCTTCAGGATGCGGATGCAGCTACACAGTCATGAAGACTGTATCACGTGTTGTTAACGAACAACAGCAAGTCACAAAGTACCGAACTGTATCAAACACTGTTTATGATAACGTTCAGGTTCCAGTGACTCGCAATGTTTGCGAAACAAAGATGCGAACAGAAAACTACACAGTTTCTGTTCCTTACACAGAGACTGCCTACCGAACAGAGAACTACACAGAAACTGCAACCCGTACTGAGAACTACACAGTTCAACGTCCGGTAACAGAGACTGTCATGGTTGCACAAAACTACACTGTTCAGAAGCCAGTTGTTACTAACCACGTACGCACAGAGAACTACCAAGTTCAGCGTCCAGTGACAACCACTGTCATGAAGACCGAGAGCTACAAAGTTCAGCGTCCAGTTACAGAGACAACTTACAAGACTGTTAACTACACAGTATGTAAGCCTGTCACTGAAACTAAGCAGCGTACAATCAACTACACAGTACAGCGTCCTGTTACTGAGACACGTACACGCACCGTGACTACTCACGTTAAGCGTCCTGTCACAGAAACTCGTACTCGTACAGAGAACTACACTGTTCAGGTTCCAACAACTGAGACTCGTATGCGAACTGTTTACAACACAGTCCGTAAGCCTGTCACAAGCACTCGCTACCGAACTGAGAGCTACACTGTTTCTGTTCCTTACACAGAAACTAAGAACGTTCAGGTTCAAGGCGGAAGCTACGTAACTAAGCAGGAAGTTATTCCTGGTCAGTCTTACACACGTCAGGTACAAACTGGCGGCGGATCACACACAACTGCTAACGGTTGCACCGTGACTTGCCCACCTAAGTGCCAGACTATCACTTGCAAGACTCCAGACAAAACTGTCTGCAAAAAAGTTTGGGTTCCATCATGCGAAACCAAGCAAGTTGTTGTAAACAAGACTCGTTGTGAGAAGCGTTGCAAGCAAGTTCCTTACACAGTAACTAGCTACACATGTGAGAAGGTTGCTTCTCAGGTTCCTTACACAGTAACTGGATCTCGTAGCGAAACTCGCTCACGTCAAGTTCCTTACACTGTAACTAAGTTTGTTTGTGAGCCTGTAACTAAGCAAGTTCCTTACACAGTGACTCGTATGGTTTGCGAGCCTAAGAGCCGCGTTGAGAACTACACCGTTACACGAACTGTTCGTGAAACACGATCTAAGCAAGTTCCAGTCCAGACCACTCGCATGGTTTGCGAAACTAAGACTCGCCAAGTTCCTGTAACTTCAACTCGCATGGTTTGCGAAACTAAGACACGTCAGATTCCTTACACAACCACAAAGATGGTTTGTGAGACTCGTACGCGTCAAGTTCCAACAACTAAGACTCGCATGGTTAGCGAAACTCGCACTCGCCAAGTTCCTTTCCAGGTAACTAAGCAGCGTCAGGTTCCTTACACAGTAACTAAGACTCGTCAAGAGACTCGCACTCGCCAAGTTCCTTACCAGACTACTCGTCAGGTAACTGAAATGCGAACAGAGCGTCGTGCACGAGTTGTTACTTCACAAGAGCCTTACACTGTAACTGTTAACGTTCCACGCACAATTACTGAGCAAGTTCCTGTAACTGTTCAAGCTGCTCCAGCTGTTTCTTACGACGCTTGCGGAAACGCAATCGGCGGTGGAGACATGGGCGGATTCGCTGATGGCGGAATCGTTGACGGCGGAATGGTATCTGGTGGATTCGCTGACGGTGGATTCGCAGGTGCTGGTGGATTCGCTGATGGCGGATTCGGTGGTGCTGGTGGATTCGGTGGTGCTGGTGGATTCGCTGATGGCGGATTCGCAGGTGCTGGTGCCGGTTCTTGCGGTGGCGGTGCTGGTGGCGGACTACTAGGTGGTGGCGGATGCGGTGGAAACGGTCCACTTAAGGCATTGGCTGCTAAGCTTCGTAGCCTGTTCTCAGGTTGCGGTTGCAAAGCTAAGTCTGCTGGTTGCGGATGTGCTGCACCTGCTCCTTCTTGCGGATGCTGCAACTAAGCTTAAACGCTTAAAAAACAGACTTTTAGTCTGAGAGATATTGGCGGTTGGACCATCATTAGGTCCAACCGCTTTTTTTTATGCGCCGTTGCGTTGTAATCGCAATATCATTTGCCGATGCAAATTTCAAATCAGCTGCGTCGGTTGAAGAATTTCGTATTTGGCATTTCAAATTTCGAAATCCAAGATTGAAAATCCAAGATTGGAAATCCGAAATTGGAAATCCGAAATTAGAAATCCGAAATTGGAAATCCGAGATAAGAAATTAAAAACCGGAGACTAAGTACCGCCCGCTCCCCACAAACCATCACTCAATAATGATCTGTCCTTGAAGAACGTCCCCCTCAATTATTGTCCCTTCGATAACTGATCCCTCAATCACCGCTCCACCGCCGGTATCGAATTCCATCACACTCTTCGGTTCAATGACCATTTCCATCGCAGGCTGCACTTCAGACTCCATAGGCGAATAAACGATCGCCGGTACGTCCACCGGCATCATCTGATAGCCCGCTTGAGAGTATTCCCATCCGATGTAAGCCCAACCATCTTCGAAACGCAGCTGGGAAAGCAAAAGCCTCTCCGCCAGTTCTGCGTTTTCCAGCTGATCCACCGGGATCAAGTTCTGAGGAATTGGCAGTCCATCATCGTCCTTCAACCCTTCATTCAGCTTCTTCTCAATCAAAGAACGAAACGCGACCAATTTCGCGTCCTTCTTATCCGGATCTAAGTAGTCAATTTCCGCTGGCCCATCCCGCCGCAGCTCCAATTGGCCATTGACGTTTTCAAACTTGAACTGCACGCGAAACCTCAATCCAGCACGAATTGCCCTGCCCTCTTGAGCAAACCGCACGCCCGTCACCGTAACCGCCAAACGATTGTCATCAAACTCAATCTGAATCGGCCTCACCCGCGAGAAAGTAATGCTGAACTCTTCGTCAGCGTCTTCATCCGCTTCCCCGTCTTCTTGGGGATCTGCCGGCGTTGGCGGAAGGTTGAATCGCTTGATCGCTTCTTCTTCCAGTTCTTTATTGGTAAACGTTTTCCCAGCAAAAATCGGGTCCAAGTAATTCGATAACATCGTTTCATGGATCTTGGCTTGAACATCGCGACTGGGCCCGTAGCTCATCGCGGGCTTGGCAGCCGCAAGGCTTCCCTGGTTCTGCTTGGTCGCGACGATCTCAACGCGATCACCGTAAGTCCGCCAATACGCGGCCGGTACCAAGGATTGCTTGTCGATCATCTTTTCCTGAAGTTTGTCGAATTGCTTGCGACCGGCAGCCAATGCCTCGTCGGTTTGCTCCTCGAACATCTCCGCGATCTCTCCGCGCGTACGGCGAGAAGACTCGGTGTCCGCCTTTGGTTTGGTTTTGTCAAAGCTCTTCCTGGCCAGCTTTTGCACCAGTCCGATATTCGAATTGATGCCGCCGTAGCTGGAAAAGATACACGCGTTCACTTCAGCAAGTTCAGCGTAGAATCCACCGACGTTCGCAAATACGTCCCGACGTCCGCTGTAGCTTCCGTTGGCAGAAACGTCGATTCGAAACTTCCGCTCGCGCGTATAGGTCTGCGATGTGATCGCGCCGATCAACTGGATCGTGACGTTCGCTTGATAGGGATCCGGATTCAATTGAACGCTAACGTTGCCGTTAACATTGGCGACGCCACGCACGATGCGGCCAAAAATCGTCTGTTTGACCCGCTGGCGCTGAGAAACGTCCTGCCCAGCAATCTGATTGATCATATTTGAGGAAACAGAAAAATAGGTGTTCGGGTTCGAAAAGCGCGCCCGCACCGCAGACACCAAATGCGGCAACTGATTCGCACTTTCAAACCATTGAACCAGCTTCCCAAGTTCCGCATGCGACGTTCGATCTGACATATCAGCGGACGCAGAAAGCGTCTCCTCCAGCGCCTTGGCGCGTCTTAAATACTCTTCCTGAAGGTTGTCGTCGGTACCGTAGAAGTACAGAAAATTGAAGCGTTCGGCAACCAACGCCGCCGAAAGAAAATAGGGATCAAAACGTTTTTCGGCAACGCTTTTGTAACCCGAATTGAATTTGGCCAACCGGCGTAAAACAGTCCTGCGCGTTTCGACGCGGCCGCGGTCTTTCTCTGCCAACTCCAAACGCATTTCTTTGAGTTCGTCGATGCGTTTTTGGATACGTCGTTTCTTTTCCTTTAGCTCTTCGAGCGAAGTTTCACCGGTATCAGGTTCCGGCGGAAGCACCAGGTCATCGTCAGGCCCAGGCGCTTGGTCTTCGTCTGCGTCGCTGCGACTGGGCATAGCGTCGATCTGTTCCTGGACCTCTTGAAGCAATTTGCGTTCATCGCGAATCTGTGAGGTCGTCTTTCCGACTGAAATTTCAGGCGGCAATTCAAATTCCAAAGCATCCAATTCTTCAATTTGTTCGTTCAACTGAAGATCGTAAAACAGGTTGGCGCGAATGCGACTGCTGAGTGTTTTGCGATAGTACTTTTTCAACAACCGAAGTTCGTAAACCGCTTCATCGCGAGCGCGTTCAAGATCGTCAATCGTGATCGGCCGGTATTGATCGGTGACTTGACTGGCCATCCAAGCCAAATCAGCTCCGGTCACGCGCCCTAAACCGTCAATCTGTCGCTCGATGGCGACTCTGACGTCTTGAAATTCAACCGTATCCAAACCATCCACGCTACTTTCAAATCGCCTGTGGATTTTCTGCAACGTTGCCAGATCTGCTTGATCACCAAGAGCAGTTTGGGCGTCCAAGAGATTCAGGTGGAGGTACTTGCGCCAGCCTTCCGCATAATCACTGCCGGCGAGCCAAGCGTTCATGCGGTAGACGGCATTCTGAAGATCTACCGTTGACTGGGCAGAAGCGTTGGATACATTCTGACCTACCATCATCACCAACGTGATGAGACAGAGGATTAATCGAGGTACTGAGTTGGCCGTTTTGTGGCCGCGCGTGTTGTCGTACATCATGTTGCTGCGTTTGGTCGAATTCTTAGGTTGTCGATGGAAGTTGTGTTGTCTTGATTCTCGATTAACTGGAGAATCTTGGCCCGACGAAAAGCTTGTTAGAGTGTGATTGACGAGAAGCATTCTTTCCAGTGATTTAAAAATTTGTTTACCCGATTAAACGATTTCCGCACGCTTTCGCCTAACATTCGAACTTGTTTAACAGCGGCCCAGCATCAGCGCCCGCTACCGCCCGCAAACAACGCAAATTCTCGTTTCACCTTCCTTAACCGGTAAGAATTCCGCACTTGTCAGACTCACCGCAACCGCCAGACCGTCGCCTGCTCACGATCATTGCGACCTATAACGAAAAGGAAAACTTGCCGGTTCTGGTCGAGCAATTGCAGCGCCTGATCCCGGAAACGCAAATCCTGGTCATCGACGACAACTCGCCCGACGGGACGGGAACCTGGTGTCGAGAGCGCGAGGCGAACGACGCTTCATTTCAGTGCATTCATCGTGCGGGAAAATTTGGATTGGGATCCGCCACGATCGAGGGTTTTCGCTTTGCCCTGGAACATGATTTTGATCTCATCGCGACGATGGATGCCGACTTCAGTCACGCGCCCGAAAGCTTGCGGACGATGGTCGATGCGATGCTTAAAGAAGCCAACCAAGGCATCGGGGTTGCCATTGGCAGCCGTTACATCGAAGGAGGAGCCATCGAGGGTTGGCCCATTTTCCGGCACCTGTCTTCACGGCTGGTGAATGGTTTTGCCCGTCTCTTTCTGCGGTTGCCGACGCGCGACAACAGCGGTGCGTTTCGCGTCTATCGCCGCGCGGCATTGGAAGCGATCGAAGTGGATCGCATTGAGGCTGAAGGGTATGCTTATCTCGAAGAGATCCTGTGGCGACTTCATCGCCAAGGCGTTAAGATGCTCGAGATACCGATCACGTTCGTCGATCGCACCAAGGGCGCTTCTAAGACTAACTTGGCGATGGGATTGCAAGTCTTTTGGCACCTGTCCAAGATCGCCGTTGGTTTAGTAAAGTAAAAGACACCGCTGCCTTCAATCAAATCCACCACGCATGTTTAACGTTAGGCTCGCCCGATGAAAGCTCTGGAACTTGTTGGCCCTTCCACGTTCAAGGTCGTCGATAAAGCACTTCCCGAAGTCTCGGCATCCGACGTACTGATTGAGGTCAAAGCGTGTGGGATTTGCGGTAGCGACATCCACGGCATGGACGGCAGCAGCGGCCGTCGCATTCCGCCGGTGGTCATGGGGCACGAAGCCAGCGGCGTCATCGTGCAGGTCGGATCCGACGTTAGCGATCTGAGCGTGGGAGATCGCGTCACGTTTGATTCGACCGTGTTTTGCAACGACTGCCAATACTGTAACCAGGGACGCGTGAACCTCTGTGACAACCGGCAAGTCATGGGCGTTTCGTGCGACGAATTCCATCGCGACGGTGCGTTCTCCCAGCACGTCGCGTGCCCTGCACACATCTGTCACCGACTGCCAGAGGGACTATCGTTTGAAGAAGCGGCCTTTGCCGAACCCGTTGGCGTCGCCGTTCACGCGGTGAATCGTTCCAAGGTGAAACAAGGTGATACCGCCGTTGTCATCGGTTCAGGCTTGATCGGACTGCTGGTGATTCAAGCACTCAAATGGAAAGGCTGTTCCCAGATCATCGCGATTGACCTCGACGACAGCCGATTGACATTAGCCAAGCAATTGGGCGCGACCGACACCTTCAACTCAAAACAACATGATGCAGTCAACTCCGTCATCGACCTGACCGACGGCGGAGCCGATCATGCTTTCGAAGTCGTCGGGGCCAGCGTCACTGTTGGCATGGCGGTTGACTGCGTCCGCAAAGGGGCGTCCGTCACGTTAGTAGGCAATCTGTCACCCGAGGTGACGATGCCGTTGCAGAAGGTTGTCACACGCGAATTGACCTTGTTTGGCAGCTGCGCCATCAACGGCGAATACCCCGAAGCGCTCTCCGCGATCGCCCAAGGCCACATTCAAGTCCGCCCCTTGATTACAGCGCAAGTCAACATCGACGACGCGCCGGATTGGTTCGCAAAATTAAAAGCAGCCGATCAGCCGTATCTTAAAGTCTTGGTCTGCCCAGAGTAGCGTCACCTTCGTTCATCGCCACAGACTATCACCTTCTGAAAACGGATGCGGTGGAGCGTCGAAGCGCGGCTTGGGCAATGCCGAGAGGAACACTTTGGCGAGATCCAAATCAGCGCGTTTGGTGATCTTGATATTCAAGTGAGAACCTTCCACCATCGCCACCCTATGCCCCAACATTTCGGCCAGCTGGGCTTCATCGGTCGGTTGCACGTCGCCACGCCGCGCGTACATATCCACCAAAATATCTTTTGCGAAAACTTGCGGCGTCTGCGCTAAATACAGATGGGAACGATCAACAGTTTCATCGACGGTCTTCCCATCAAGTGATTTCTTCAGCGTGCTAAAGACCGGAATCGTGGGAATCGCGGCCCCGTGCTCAACGCCTGCGTTAAACACATCATCCACCATGGCTTCATGGATGCACGGACGCGCTGCATCATGGATCACAATGTAATCGATGTCGTCTCGGACCTTGGCCAATGCGTTCTGGACCGAATCCGATCGTTCATTGCCGCCGGAGGCGATGTCGATTCCATGAATGGCGACATTGGCTCCAAATTTTGCCGCGAATTCTTCTTGGTCTTCTTTCGCCAACACAACGATGACTTGCTTAACGTCGCTGCGTTTGAGAAATAGTTCCGCAGAGTGCAGCCAAACCGCTTTTCCATTGAGAATGGCGAAGGGTTTTTTGAAGTGCATGTCTTTGAAGCGACTGCTCTTTCCCGCCGCCGCGATGATCACACAAAAAGATGCCATGGAAGTTTCTGTCAGCTAAGGTTACTCGGGGCTAGAAAGGTCAGCCCAACGAGATACTCATTCGCCGGGAGTTCAAGCCATGGGGACGTCAAAAATCAGGAACGTTAAGGCTCATCCCGGTTTCTTTTCGCCTACCGTTCTTCACCTAACTTAACGGACAACTGCCGAGTCTGACCACCGCGGAGGATTAATAAATCCACCGAATCTCCCGGATCCTTGCTCTCAACAACCGCTTGGAAATCATCCAAAGATTCAATTTCCATTTGGTCGACTTGCAAGATGATGTCCGCGGACTCTTTGTTCCAGCGCGGCACGACGGCGGTCTGACCGTTTCCAAACTGCACGATCTGCCGCTCGGCTTGCAACCCTTGCAATCCCGCCTGATCTGCCGGACCGCCACGTGCGACTTTGGCGATACCGATGCCTTGATCGGACTTCCAAAAATAGTCAACGCCCAGCCAAGCACTCCGAAAACGACCGTATTCGATCAGTTGAGGCACAACGCGCAGAATCGTTTTCGCGGGAACCGCAAATCCAACGCCGGTGTTTTCACCTGTCAACGATGCGATCGCCGTATTCATTCCCACCAGATCTCCCTGACTGTCCAGCAGCGGTCCGCCTGAGTTACCTTGATTCAGCGCCGCGTCGATCTGGACAATGTTTCTCATTGGCTGACCATTTTTTGATTTTATGGATCGGTCGAGACTCGAAACGATTCCTACCGTCATCGTGCGTTGCAAGCCAAAGGGGTTTCCAATGGCAAAAATTTTCTGACCGACGCGCAGCGATTTCGAATCACCAATGGTGACTGGAAACAGCAGGTCCGGATCGACTTTGACTTTGAGCACGGCGATGTCATTTTGGGCACTGGTGCCAATGACCTCTGCGGCGACGGCCTCGCCTTCGCCAAAGGTAACCGTCACGATGTCCGAACCTGCCACGACGTGATAGTTGGTCACGATGTGGCCAGTCTTATCCAGCACCCAACCGGAGCCCGACCCAGTCTTTTCTTCACTGCGGCCCAGCCATCTCAAATTTACGACGGTGCTGGTGTCAATGTTGACGACGCTGCGTTTGGTTTCCTCGTAGACGCTGATGTTGGTCTGTTCTTCAGAACTGAAAACACGGTTAGGCCGTTGGGACGTCCGAATTTCTACAATTGCAGGTTCCCCTTGAGTCGCCGCGCCGGCCTGTCCGGTCAGCCCGGCTAAAGGACGTTGCCATGCTTGAGCGGGCGAATCGAAAAATTGCCCCAGCAAGGCCAAGGCGACCGCGCCGCCGATGGTTGCCGCACAACAGAAAAGAAAGAGCTGTGATTTCATGGTTTCTCTAAATCTTGTTCGTTGGTAATGCGCTAGAAAATTTCGCGCTGGTTAAACCCAAGGTGGTTATATCGTGTTACGCCAAAATTTCAAAACAGTTCGTCCGCCATCGCCACTGTGAAAGCCCTGTTGAATTGGCAGAATCGAGACGGCAGAACCGAAAAAATTCGTACAACACAATCGCAGTCCGGAGGAATTCGCTAATCCGCACCCCTTCTACAGAAGGTTCACATTTCGCAATCCCGATGAACTAACAACTGCGTCAACATTGTATTTTCAAAACGGCGCATCAAAAAAGAACCACTCGCATGGACGCGATAACCATATATTTGGAGCCCATAATGATTCGATCTTCGATCGGTATCGTATGCGTCCTCGTTTTCTTAACGACATGCGCTCAATCTACTGCCGCCCAAGCCTACGGCGAACATTCGCTCTGCGCTCTCCGCGGTCGTGCCTTGCAATCGCACCTGAGTCACTGGATTGAACTGGCCGATCAAGGCATTTCGGACAGGATACTTTCATCGGATGCGTTTCACGACAAATTTCGATTTCGTGCTTCGCCAGTGAAACAATCGCGCAACTGGCAGATGCCGGTTGTGGATGTGCGTCCTGCCAAAGACATTTCGATCGCTTTTGATCAGCCACAGCCAGCCCAGCAGCGGGAATCGATGACTCAAATTTCCCAAGGCACGAGGAATGCTCCTGTCGTCAATTGGGTTTGGGAATCTCCTTCCAGCCTGGCCGTCCGGTACAGCGAGCTGGACGACCCGGTGGATCAAGGGGCTTTCGAATTCATCCCACGCCCACTTCCCCAACCGATCAAAAGCGCGCAAGCCAAACGCGGCCAAACGCAGCTCTTGAAGTTGAAACTGGTCAAGGTCACGCCAGCCAAGGCAGAGCCGACCGAGCAACCCCGCGCGATGACGTCGGGAAGAAGAGACTACTGGGATTACTATGGTGACTGTGACCGATGGGATGTTGTCTTCGCGATTCCAGCGACACCCGCGGCCGCAAAGCGCGCCGACAGCCAAAAAATCGCCGACGCCTCTGCCTCTCAAATGCAGATTGTTAAAACGCCGGTTGCTGATCGGAAGAAATCTGAAATCACTGTGGCATTGCAAGATCTCGCCGCCGTCATCGCCGACCGGTGGGAAAATGCCATCGCTTTCTACCGCACGATCTCGAAGCAATTCCTCGCCAGCCGCTCGTAGGTCCAGAGCGCGGCGGTTCGTGCTGGGTAACGTTTCAAAGCGCCGCAACGGGCATTCATCAGGATTCTTGGCGGCGTTGAACACCGGGGATGGGGTTTCGCACGCTTCGGTGATCGACCGGACCATTGTGTTTTCTTCTGGGCTTCAAAAGCACCAGATCCCGCTGATAAAGCCCACGATCTGGCATTTCCGTGGCCATTGTTTGGCGATCGCTGCCATCCACGGTGCAGCAGAATCGTACATAGCTCTCTTAATCAGCGCTTCAGAAACGTACAAATTTATTTTTGGCGATTGCCGCCTATTTCAGCTCGATTTCCCGATTAAATTCGAAAATCCCCTAGGAAAACGGAAAAACCACGTCGCTATCGCCGTTTGCCAGCACGCTAGACAGTCTTGGCACAGACCTTGCTTTTAGTGTATTACCGCTTCGCTGCGCTTGATTTACCACACACTTTGCGACCATCTGGCCACTGCTGGGCACCCCGCGTGCTACAAGATCGGAAATTGAGGGCTTTGCGGGAACCAAAGTCTGGGCAAGGCGGTAAAAACAGGTAATTTGTGTGGAGATTCTCCAGTACTCAAAATACACTACTAAAGCGTGCCCAAGCGGGCGCAAAACTGCAATAAACTGGGGACTAAGCCCCTCGGATTAATATCCCCAATAACGATCGTGTCGGAGTTAGATATGACCAAATGCCGCTCAAGAAGAGTCGTGCTTCGTGTTGTTTGTTTGAGTTTGATGGCATTGGGCCTTTCAACGGCTTCCTTTGCTCAGCTCGCCAGCGCTCAGGAAAAGCTGTCTCCACGGATGGCAACGTTTGACAACGCCGAAGGCGAGACCTGTTTTTCGCTCAGCCTTGGCTCGGTCGATGCTGATGTCCAGCGTCCGTCTGACATCATCGTTTTCGTTGACACCTCCGCCAGCCAAACAGGCGTCTACAAGCAAGACTCGATTGAAGTTCTGCAGGGGTTCCTGAGCAGCCTTAATTCATCCGATCGCGTCAAAGTGTTTGCGGTCGATCTGGATCCGGTTGCGTTGAATCAAGATTTTACATCTCCTGATTCAGCAGAGGTCCTTTCTTCGATCGACAACTTGAAACAGCGCGTCGCATTGGGGTCGACTGACATGATCAAGATGTTGAAGACCGCCGCTGATGGTTTTCAAATTGCTGACGATCGCAATCGCAACGTAATCTACATTGGTGACGGCGTTAGCCGCGCCGGTTTGGTCACCGACAAATCACTCTCCAAGGCGACTCGCCAACTGGTCAAGAACGAGATTCCTTTTTCCAGTTTCGCGATCGGTCCTGATCGTAATATCGAACTATTGGCCGCAATCGCCAATCACTCCGGCGGCAACATCATCGTCGACGTCGACCAGCCAGCGTCGCTGGATAACGCAGCACGCGGTTTAGCCGCGACTGTTCGCGAATCGGTGTTCTGGCCTTCTGCCGCGGCGTTGCCCCAAAGCATTGCGTCGATTTACCCTAAAGTATGTCCGCCCATTCGAAGCGACCGAGACAGCGTCGTTTTCGGCAAGGTCACCTCGCGCGATCCAATCACGTTGGAACTAAGTGGGAAGCTGAACGGACGGAATGAATCAATCGTGCGCGAAATCACTCCAGAAGAATCCAACATCGACTTCGCCTTCCTACCCAACCTAATCGACGCGGCCTCTAAAAACGGCGGCGTCCGGTTGCCAACGGTGGGATCTGACGGAGTTCGTGCCTACGCTCGTGTGCTGGACCGGACTTCGGATTCAATGGCCGACCTTGGCGTCCGCGCCCTGGCGATGAATGATCCCAAAGCTGCGGTTACTTTTGCCAACGCGGCTTTAGAAAGAAACCCCAACGGCATTCGCGGACAACAGGTTGCGATGGCAGCCCGTATGCGTGCTCAAGACAATCCATTTGGCGACACACCCGAACCGACCGATTCAAGCCCTTTCGGTGACGCCGTTGAAGCTCCCGAGCCCGCGGCCGACAACCCATTTGGCGGAAACGTTGAAACCCCCGATCCCGCCCCTGAACCCGCGTTCGGTGAAGTTGTTGAAGCACCTGAACCGTCGGCCGATGATTCACTTTTTGGCAGCGAAGCCGAAGGCGATTCTCAACCCTCCGGCGGTTCGATGACCAAAGACGAAGGTGCGACGACCGAAGAAGCCGGTTCGATGACCAAGACAACCGAATCCGATGGAGACATTTTTGGTTCGGTTGAAGACGCCGATCGCGCACTGCAACAGTACGATACACCGACGGTCGTCAGTGACGACATCAACGCGCCTTTGCAGATGGGATCGCCAACGGTCGTCAGAGAAAGCGACATCGACCGGATTCTTGATCAGGCCAGAAAAGGCGGCAAGCAGATCATCGACAAAGAAGTTGATCGACAGAGAATCGTGGAACAAAAGATTCGCAAACAAGTGCAGTACGAAATCACTCGCGCCGTTGGCGAATTGCGTTCGAGCCCTGCCGAGGCCATCAACCGACTTAAGAACATGATCGAGGTCGTTGATCAAACTTCCGAACTTGACGAAAGTGCGTTGACCGATCTCCGCTACTCGCTCGAATCGGCCCTCAATAGTGCTCGTCAGCAAAAACTGGGCTTTGAAGCACAGGAAGCTGAAAGTGCGAAAAACAAGGCGATCGCGACGTCAATTTTGCGAACGGCAGACACCTATCAGCGCGAAGAAGAAAAGTTTGCTCGTTTGATCAACCAATTCAACTCGCTGATGAAAGAGAAAAATTACATCTCTGCTGCCGGCGTGGTCGACACGGCGTACGAACTGGCCCCCAACAGGCCTGAGACCGTTGTGGCCGAAGCGACCGCGCGTGCTCGGATTAACTACGAACGATCACTGCGATACCTGCGAATGAAAGAAATGTCAAATTTGCAGATGTATCATGATATGGAACGCGCCAACATTTCATTTTTGGACGAACGTTTGATTACCTTCCCCGACGCGGAAGTTTGGCTCGAACGTAAAAACAAGCGGAAGAAGTTTTCCAATGCTCGTTTGACCGGAAGCGCTCGCGAAGAAGCGATTCTCAATGAGTTGGAGAAGACGGCCGATCTAGAATTCATCGAACAGCCTTTCATCGACGTAAAACGTGAACTGGAAGACAAATACGGCATCAACATCGTGCTGGATCAGTCTGCGATTGATGATGCACTGACAGAGGACGAACTTGTCACGGCGCGTTACCGCGGCATCCGACTCAAGAATGCACTGCGACTGATGCTGGACCAGTACAACGCGACTTACATCGTCCGTGACGAAGTGCTGAAAATCATCTCTCAAGCCAACGTCAGCGATCCTGAGAACCTTGTTACCGATGTTTATAACGTGGGTGACTTGGTCGCGCCTCGATTCAATCCATTCGCCGGACTTGGCGGTGGAATCGGCGGCGGATTGGGCGGCGGCGGAGGTGGAGGCCTCGGAGGTGGAGGCGGCGGCTTTGGCGGTGGAGGTGGCGGCCGAGGCGGCGGTGGTGGTGCGTTCTGCATCCAAGACGGTCCAGTCAGCACCACGTCTCAGGTACAAGCTAAAAACGTTTCGGCGGCACGAGAAAAGAAGCCTGCCGTTATTCAGCTGAACTCTGATGCAGCCCCTGTGGAAGCTTGGAACGATTATTTCTCACGCGTGCACCCTTCGCCAGCGGATGTGCGTGAGACCGTTCGAAGCTACATCAAGCAAAAACGCTTTGATGAGATCGTTGGACTGATCTACGGCGCGATGCAAAATAACCGTGTCGAACCTTGGATGTTCGAAGCACTGGGTTTCTCAATGGAACTCTCAGGCAAACCAAAATCTGAAATTGAACGCGTATTTATGTCCGCGATGGACTTCGCAACCAGCGCCTCCGATGCGGTCGATGTTGCAAAATACATGATGAAGTCGGGCATGGAGAAACGTGGACTCGAGATCCTGCGAGATGTCGCAACGCTCGAACCGACTTCAACTCAGCCCTACTTGCTGGGTTTGGAGGTCGCCAAAAAAACCAATGACAAAGAAGCATTGCAATGGCTGACCGTGGGGATCCTGTCCCAAGAGTGGCCCGACAATCCACGTTTGGCCCAACGTGCAAAGAATATTTCGACGGCTCTGTTGGCTGAACTGAAAGCCTCAGACGTGGACACCGCGCAGGAGTACGCTCAGGCAATCACCGAAGCCAAGCAACGTGATTGTGTTGTCGAAATCAGCTACACCGGCGATGCCGATCTTGACCTTTACGTGCAGGAACCAGGCGGGACGATTTGTTCACGTTTGATCAAACGCACGACCGCTGGAGGCGTTCACTTTGGTGATAACGCATCCAAAGGAAGCAACCAGTCAGGCAAAATCACTGAGAAGTACGTTTTGCCCAAAGGTTTCTCCGGAGACTATCAATTGGTGATCAAACGTATCACCGGCGAAGTCACCTCGGGCAAGGTCAACGTTGACGTCCGTCACCACGTTAATTCTGACTCCGAAACACGTGAGGCGCGGCCTGTCACAATCGAAGGCAAAGGCACGATCGTCAATTTCACGTTGGCCAAAGGGCGACGTGAGGATTCGCTGGAAGAACATACGCTCAAGACGCTGGTCGACAAACAAATGATCGTCGGCCAACAAGTTCTGGCGCAGCAATTGGCTCAAGGGTCAAGTTCGACCGCGGCCAGTGAATACTATGGAGGATTGGTCAGTGGCGGCACCGAAGGCGGCCCGATTCTCAATCAGGACAATTCGAACTTGTTCCGTGGCGGCGTCGTTGGTTATTCGCCTGAGGTTGAGTTTTTCCAGATTTCAACCAGTCTTCAAGTTCAGCATGCGACCACCTCGGATCGTTTGTATGTCATCGTCAGCTTGACACCGAACTTTACGGATCTCACGGACGTTGAAAACTTCAACGCCTTGGGTGACGTTAACACTGCCGGTGGAGCTGGTGCGGGCGGTGGTGGAGCAGGCGGTGGTGGAGCAGGCGGAGGATTCTAATCCGGTTTCCACACACAAATAGTCTCAATTTTCAATGGCAGGTCAAATCTTTGGCCTGCCATTTTTTCGTTAATACACTGCCTCATGAACCAATTTATGACTCTACAGCCACGCAATACTGATATTGCTGGCATGTTGGCCTTCGGTCTAATATATTTCATTGTGTTAGAAGCAGTCATCTTAAAATGAAGAACGAACATGAACTCTGCATCCGATGTCGATCCCAATAAGCAAAACAAACCACCCGCGCAGGGACGTGTTGTTCCGCCCTCATCTGTTTTCACACGCGCCAAGTCCGCGCTGACGCGCGATAAGAAACAGGTCGAACAGGCCCCACCTCCAACCGAACAGTCGCAGCCTGCCAACCAGAAATCAGAACAACCACAGCAGAAGCAAACCCAAAGCCCGGTGCGAGGAGGACAGGGCGCCGCGGGCGTCACACAAGCTTCTGCCGCGGCCGCGAAAGTAAAACTCCCTCGTCCAGAATCGTGGGAGGACGACATCAGCCGCAACACGCTGGACGAAACACCTTTCACCAGCCTCCCCTCCCCCGCCAGTCGCCCCATCGAGGCTTTCGAAGAAACGGCGCGGATGAAAGTGATCAAGCCGATGCTTGCCGGGCAACCGATTGCGGATTTTGTCAGTAAAGACACCTGGCCCATTCCAACCGCCGAAGACCGCGAAGGTTACAGCGCCGGATTCGACGAAGCCTATTGGCTAAGCGGGCTGGAGGACTATCTGAAGATCATGAAGATCGCCAAGCAAAATGGGATCACTCCCAAAAGCGTGATGGATTTTGGTTGTGCCACCGGACGCGTCGTGCGACATTTCGCGGCTCACTCGGACATCCCTGAAATCTGGGGAACCGACATCAATCAACGCCACGTCCGCTGGTTGTACGAACATCTTCCCATGAATGTAAAACCGGTCTTCAACCATTGCATTCCCACGTTGCCGATTCCCGATTCTTCGGTCGACATTATCACAGCGTTCTCGGTTTTCACTCACATCGACACTTTTGAAACGCACTGGTTGGCCGAACTGAGCCGCATCATGAGCGACAACGGCATGTGTTATCTGACGGTACACAATGAAGCAACTTGGAAAGTGCTGCATGGTGAAATAGACAACCCGCAGAATCGTTTGATTCAGTCGATCGTAAAGATTGACCCCAATTTCAAAACGCAGTTGGCTCAGCCGATGCCCGAGGGACGAAAGATCTACCGGTTCACTCAGTCCGGTCCCTACCGCGCCCAAGTGTTCCACTCCAACAGCTATCTCCGCAACGTCTGGGGACGCTTCTTTGATATTGAAGCGATTTTGCCTTGCCATCACGTGCGTCAAACGGTGGTCGTACTCCGCAAGAAGTCCAAGTAGGCAGGGAACAGAGAAACATTTGTCACATAGAAAAACGCGGGTTAGGCATCAAGCCTAACCCGCGTTTTTTTGTTAGTTGTCTCTTTAGATGGGAGGTCGAGGCTCCGACCAAGACCCAACTAATGAGTACCACGTCAATGTTTCATAGGTCTCGGGCGGAGCCTCGACCTCCCTCAGAAGCCCCCCCCTCAGAATCGACGTTCTCAAGACTGGGTTGTCCTACATTTTACAGTGCCGCAATCGCCGCGTCGTAATTGGGTTCGTCGACGATCTCGGGAACCAATTCGGTGTAAGCCACTTTGCCATCGGCGTCGATGACGACAACTGCGCGAGCCAGCAGTCCCTTCAGAGGACCGTCTTCGATTCCAACGCCGTAGGCTTTGTCAAAACCGGAGCAACGAAACGCCGAAACGCTGGTCACATGTTCGACGCCTTCGGCGGTGCAGAAACGACCTTGCGCGAACGGTAAATCTTTCGAGACGTTGACAACAACCGCGCCGCCCATGTCTCCGAC
Source organism: uncultured Pirellulaceae bacterium (assembly GCA_937921995.1). GTDB lineage: Bacteria > Planctomycetota > Planctomycetia > Pirellulales > Pirellulaceae > Mariniblastus. Next base: position 14,741 of record CAKZVF010000172.1, on the reverse strand, counting down.
CTTCGAATTAAACGTTTTCACGCTGGTCGCACAGGTTCCGGTGTCGAAACTGGGCACGATGTTCAGCACGACTTTCTTGCCTTTGAAAGATTCGAGCGTCACGTCGGCCAGATCTCCACCGACTAAAGTGAATCCTGGTGCCGCAGAACCAACCGCGGGTAAGTCGCCACATGTTTTGCAGGCGTTGCCTTTGAGAGTAATATCAGCCATCAATGTGTTCCTAAGTTAATCGTGTAAAATGTGTTCGTTGAAAAATGTGTTCGTTGAAAATTGACATGAGCAATCGGAAGAAATCTGATTACTCATTTCGGGAGACGCGGTTCGGGTTACTCAGTTCGAACGTCGCAGTTCGCACTGAATCCAAACGCCGCCGATCACTCGCCGGAAATAATCCCCAAATCAAGCTCGTCTTCTGCGCCGACTTCGATCCGCTGGCCACCGACATCCACCGTCAATGATTGAAGGTCAATGCCCTCCATGCCTGCGACGATAAACTTCGCCTCGTAGGTTCCTGTCCCATCGGGGCCGGAGACGGTTCCGTTAAAATTCATGTACGCGACGCCGTCTACTTGACTTTGGGTGGGCTGGCCAGGCGTTACTTCGACGGGGCTACCGACCGCAGCGATGACTTCTTCGGAAGTTTTCAAGCTACCTTCGATACTGGCCATCTCTTGTACGATGTCTTGTGCCAGTCCGCTTCCAAAGTAGGCAAGCATTCCGAAGCCACCGACGCAGAGCAAAAGAAGCAATCCGCAGCCAAGCCCGCCGAAAATCAGCAGCTTGTTTTTTGACTTCTTGGGCTCAAGGTTAATCTGATTAGGCATCTCATCCATTGAAAATTCTCGCTATTTTGAATCGCGTTACTACCAAGCGTTTAAACTCCAGCCTCCAATTGTACCAATTTGCCGATGGTCTTAAAGTAGTCGCACGCACGCCTTTGTTTATCAGAGACATCCTTAGTACCTGCGGCGATCACTGGCCCAAATAATTGGGGGCGGCGCAGCGAAATTTGCAACGGACTCGCAATCGGACTCTTCCATGGCCACGAACAATTACGCCGCCGCCGTTTGCCAATCGCCAGATATTGGATTGGCAGTGACACAGTGCTGCATGCTGGTCAACGAACAATTTTCTGAGAAATCGACGGGAGCCGTCACTGACCTCACAACCGATTTAGTCATCGCTTTCGTCGGAGGATATCCGCCTGAAGAATTTGACAGCGCGATGAAACGTATCGGTGATTTGACCAAGGCAAAAACGGTGCTGGGCGTCACCTGCCAATCGCTGATCGGGGGCAATCAAGAGCTGGAAAACGCAATGGGCATTAGCCTTTGGGCCGCCCACTGCCCAGACGCAAAATTCACCCCCATGTTTCTCGCGCTCCAAACCCAAGACGGACGTTCGGAATTTTCTGGACTGCCAAAGGATGGCTGGGAGGAGGACTCCGTGTTGATCATGCTGTCCGAAGCCTACAGCTTTCCCGCCGATGGGTTACTGGATTACATGAACGCAAATCATCCCGGCGTCCGCGTGGCTGGTGGCGTCTGTGACAGTGGGCTCAACCCATCCGATGCGCGGTTGATGCTAAACGGCGACTGCTACGACCACGGGGCAGTTGCCGTCAGGATTTCAGGGGTCCCCGTTTCTACGGTCGTTTCCCAAGGCTGTCGCCCGATTGGCAGCACTTTCATCGTCACCGACAGCGAACGAAATACCATCGGCACTCTGGGCGGACAACCCGCCTTGGACGTCATCAAACAGATCTACTCCGCGCTGCCGACCCAAGACCAGGCGCGAGTCGAACAAGGGCTGCATATTGGCATTGCGATGACCGAGTTGAAAGACGAATTTCAATATGGCGACTTTTTAATACGGAACGTGATCGGCATCGACGAAGAAACCAGCACCATCACCGTCGGCGACTACATCCGTAAAGGCCGCACGGTCCAGTTCCATATTCGAGACCAGGTTTCGGCCTCGATTGAATTGCGGTCGATGCTGGAAAAAGAAATCAAAAAACAATCGGAGCCAACGCCATCGAATGCGCCTCCTGCCGCGGCACTCATTTTCACCTGTAACGGACGCGGATCGAATCTCTTCCAGCAGCCCCATCATGACGCGGCGCTGGTGGATGAGATCGTGGGCGACGTCGCGACGGCCGGTTTTTTCGCGGCCGGTGAGTTCGGTTATGTGGGATGTTCCAATTTTTTACACGGGTTTACCGCCAGTATCGCCCTTTTCCATTAGGGCGGCTCGAATCAAAATAATGGTTTGAACGACCAACCGAATTCGCAGCCTATTTGGCCACCTACTACGCCACCCATTTAACGCCCTCACTCTTCGTTGACTCAAGACCCCATAACACCAAAGAAACCGAAGCTTCTAACGGTCGCGAAGTACTGCGCATCGGTGGGTATCTTGGCGATCCTGGTCTACAAATACCGCGATCAATTTCTGTTGTTCGCTGATACGCCCCTTGGTTATCACTGGCTTGCTTTAGCACTGCTGACGATGTTGCTGGCCATTTTATCCAGTTACCTTCGTTGGCAGCAGTTGGCCGTCGCGATCGGGCTGGAAATGGATACCTTGGCCGCGATTCAATTAGGTTTCATTGGAACCTTCTTCAACGTCGTGACAATCGGCGTGGTCGGCGGTGATTCGCTGAGAGCATTTTACGCGGCGCGTCATTCGCCCGGCCGTATCCCCGAAGCCATTCTCAGCGTCTTCATTGATCGCGTTATTGGATTGATCGTGATGTGTGGGTTCGCGGCCATTGCCTGCGGGATCAACGGAGTTCCCGGCGAGGACTCGATCGAAAAACAGGCCATTGAGTTTGGGTGTAACTTTGCTGGTGTGGCATCAATATGTGGATGCGTCGCACTGCTAGTGATGTTGTTTGTGCCGGGTTTGAAGCATTGGAAAGTGGTACGTTGGGCTACCAAGCTTCCAAAGATTTGGAATATGCTGGAGAGGGTTATGGACGCCGCGGCGCTTTACGGCCAACGCAAAATAGTCATCGTCAAAGCGATTCTATTCAGCGTTTTCACCAACACCATGTTCGGCGTGACCATCTATCTGGTTGGGCTCTCAATTTTGTCATCCCCGCCGACGCTCAGCGACCATTTCGTGATCGCCCCGATTTCCATGGTCGCCAATTCACTTCCCCTGCCCGGAGGAATCGGCGGTATGGAAGCGGCTTTGGCTTACCTCTACAGTTGCTTCGGACGCGACGGTGGCCTATTGGTGGCGCTGGGCTATCGCCTTTGCATTCTATCGGTGTCGCTGATCGGCTGGGTGGTGTGGCTGATGTCTTCCAGCCAGCTGAAATCCGCCAGCCCTCAAACCCTGCCCCAGTAGCGGCTCTCGCGTCAACTGTTCCGAGAGCCGATTCGCACAAGATGTTTGAGCATCTCAGACCCGCTGCCTGCTTATACCCCCGCATCATTTTTGAATCCTGGATTTCCGTTGGGCTCGTCCCGGTCGGAATCACAACTGACAAGCTACCACCACCATTCTCTTGGCAAACAGCTCTCCTTCGGGCTTGTCTTGTGTTCTTGTAGCCTGCCAGTTGCCCGCGCCGACCGGGGCAAGCCCGACGGAAGCGTAGCTTAAGACTTGTGGGGTATGGAACGCCCCGCAACCGATAAGAACCTGCCCCCCACAACCTACCGCAATGCTTCACGCGCAAAAGAAAAGCCTTCGTAAAATTACGAAGGCCGTGGAATCGGGGGATTAGGTTTGTACCTGACGTTGACTACAGCGTTTCACGTTTGAGCGTACAAGTCCCGCGAAAGGTTGGGTCTTGGATGAAAAACGTCGGCAGGGCCAAATTGGCTCTCAGAGGAACTGACACCTCGACTTCGATGTCTTCGGTTTGGTTGGTGATCACCGTAGGCGAGATTTGAACATCAAACGTTTTCACACCGACCGATCTCAACACTCCAGCGACCGCCGTCCGCACTGACTCAGGCGTAGCGCCGGGAATGATTCCCACGCGTGCCCCTTCGTAGGCCGCGCTTTCGGTCGAGTGCATCATCATGTTCGCTCGGGCCAGTTCGTAGGATCCCATCAGGATCGCCATCAGGACCGGCAAGCACAATGCGACCTCGACAGTAACAACGCCCTGTGATCGCTTTTTTAATTTTCTGAACATAGTAGACTCGAAGATAAAAGAATGGATAGCATGAGTGGCAGGACCTAAGATTCTACTCAATCAATAAGACTTGCAGTTGTTTTGCGATCGTTTGGAACGCTTCGATCAGCTCCGGATTGTTTTTCGCGTGCAGATGAATACCTCCAGCAATGTCGGCGACTTCCGCCATCAATTCTTCATTGGCACCTCGACCGAACGTAATCGTGTGGACGACAACGCCAGCGTCTCTCGCACGCGGGGCGACCAATTCAGGACTAATTCCGCGATTCTGCCTTCCGTCAGTCATCACGATGATCGACTTCAGAGCAAACGGGCGAGCATTAGGGTCGTTCAAGATGGAATCCAGTCCGGTTTCCAAACCCTGACCAATTCCAGTGAAACCGCCCGGCCCTTCGTTCGCAAACGCTTCGCGAATCTGGTTCAGGTCGGGTGTCAGTTCTTGGACTTTTCGCTCGGTCGTGCTGTAGACAGTCAAACTAAGATTTTCGCGCTGTGGGGTTTCGTCAAGTTCGGCAAGGAACACGTCTAACGCATTAGACAGGGCTTTGAATCGTCCGTTGGATGCCATGGAACCAGAAACGTCCAAAACCAAGGCAATATCACGGTCAATGCGAGTTGCCGTTGCGACTTGGATCGGTTCGAAATCTGCGACACCAAAAAGCGGCGCGAAAAAGAGGCTTGCCGAACCGGCGCGTGAGCCTTTTGTCTTTTCGCCGATGACTCGCACTGAGTTCAGTGGACTTCCGCCTTCGTTAAAAAAGAATGATCCGTCGGGGCTCTGACCGGACGTTCCAAAGATAATATTGTCTGGCTCCAGCAACATTCCTTTGCCAGCGACGATGTTCTGTTCCGCGACCGCCAGGGCAGCCGCAGTCGCAGCAGCAGTGGATTGTTCGCGTCCCAATGCTTCAACGCCCGCTTTGGCGGCGGCGTCGGTGGCTGTCCGCAGTTCGCTGCGCGTAACGTGGACACGCGCGACGTCGATCGCAAAGGCTGCGGTGACGAACAAAATCACAATCACAACAGCGATGAACGGAAGCATAGCTCCATCGCGTTGTTGGAAACGTTTGAGAACAGAATTTTTCATAGCAATAATCCTAAGAAGGGATTGGCAGGGACAAGTTGAATACGTCGATGTTGGGGTGCCGAGAGTCTACGTTTACTAAGGTTGTGCGTTTACTCAGGTTGTGCGTTTACTCTTTGACCATTACCGCTTCGGCGGTAAGGTCCAATTGGCGAAAGACCGTACCGGAGATGAAGCTATTGGAGTTTACAGGAGCCGTAGATCGGACGCGTACCAATTCGCCTTGGGCAACGGACGAAACATCCGCAGGTATCGTTTCCACGGTGAACCCCTCCAAACGTCGGCCGGCAGCAACCTGATTCGCGATCAGCGTGACGGAGGCGTTGTCTGAATCATTTTTGATCGCGGCTTTGGCACCTTCATAAGACGCCTGCACCAACGCTTGTCTCAGAAACAGCATGTTCGCTGCTTCGATCGACCCCAACATGATCAGCATGATCACAGGGAGACAAACCGCGAATTCAACAACCGCGGCGCCCTTACGGTTGCCGGCGTGTTTGCGATGTCGTCGGTTGACGCTTTTATGCTTGCCTTTTTTCATCTAAGTCTCAATTTGAATTGACCATTAACGGTAAGCCATACTTTGTAGCAACGTTCGTTACAAAGCAAACTTTTAATTATCGTGACGTGACACCTGAATTGCTCAACTGCTCTTTCAAGCGTGCGATCTCGGCCTCTTGTTCGTCAACCAAGTCAACAACTTTGTTGAACTCATCCGCCATTTCTGACCAGAAGTCGTTGTCGCGGAATGTGCATTTTTGCGTTGTTTTTTCGGCTCCAAGTTCCTTCAAGTGGCGACGCAAGCGTCCGATCGGCCCGACGAAGCGGTTACTGAATCTGACCGTATCCAACATGAATACAGGAAACAGACAAAGTAAAATCACAGCCACCAAACTGAATTCACCAATCGAGTTTTTGACGTTCTCGATGAAGGTGAGATTCATATCGCCGATCAGCGATTTCATCAGAATGACTGTCAATGCAGTTACAAAGAAAAATGCAACCCAGTGAAAGAGAATCCGACGAAGGAGTGCTCCTTGAACGTTTGTATCTACGTACTTTTGTTTTCTTTTGCGATTCATTTTTGCCCTTTTTTTAAAGTCTGAATCCGTGTTTTGAAATCAGATGTCCGGCGGGACTTAAAAATCCCAAAACACTGGACACAATTCGTGAAGTTTTCAAAAGCTAGGTCACAACTTCAATCATGGGCAAGCTTGTCCCGCGATTCGTTGCAATTCCTTTGCCAATTTGCCACCCCCTCTGAATGATCGTTACAGCCGTTACAAACTGGTGATTTGAGAGCTTTAATTGGGGGTTGATCGCCGTATCAGGTCGCGGCATTACAACACGTTTCTTTTTTACCCGTGGCGAAAACGAAACAAAACGCAACGAAATCTACGACATCGCATGCGCGATCGGACCGTGAATGAAGTGTTAAAGAGTGCGGATTTTGACAATTGAGCGATGACAGATGGTGATCCGCCAGAAAAGACGTTTCAATTCCGCCGATAAATTATTGGCTGGTGGTGTCGCTAAATGTCGATGTTTCCTCGGTAGCGCGGGAGCCAGAGGTGCAACCACTCCGGCACACCACCTAATGATCCCTTCCCATTTTGTGCGGCGGTCCGACCATGAGTCTGAAATTTGGAATCTACCTTGTTGAACAACGAATCGTTACGGCCGAACAATTTTGCGGCCTAGTCAAGATTCAACAGGAATCAACCAGAGCTTTGCCTACGCTTGCCCTGCAGAAGAGCCTGATGACGATTCGCCAGGTCGCAAACGTCCTTGAGGCAATTGAACGATCTCCCGAAAAGGATTTCCAGCGGTTGGCGATTGAAATGGGCTACCTGCACGCCAAAGAAGCGGAGTACCTGCTTCAGGTCCAGCAGTCTACGGCGGAACCCATCCGTGATCTGGCTGTTGAATGCGGACTGTTGACTGAGCGACAAGCATCCGTTTTGTATCTTCACTTCCAAAAGAACGTGTCGAAGAAGAATACAGCTGCACAAACTCCCGCACCAAGTCCGCAACCGACCGCGCCGGCAACCTCTACGCCGGACGCAGCAACGCGTCCAAAGCAACCGAACTTCCGCCGACGGCCGATGATCATCGAAAACCAAAACGCAAACGCATAGCTCGAAGCAACCGACTCTCAGAAAAATTGAATCGTTTGCCGAATGACGAGTCCACACGTCGGAAGCGGCTATGCGGTAGAAACGGCGTCCGACGAACCGTTTTGAAAACCGTTGTTCACATCGGTAGAATTCGCCCAAACTTCTTTGTGGCTCAAACGCATGTCCCCGTAAATCGTCGCAAATGCCACGTCCGCGGCATCTCGTCCGCAACCGATCCTCACCAAACCATTCAATGGAGCCAACCGCGTCGGGTCAAACAAATACCACTGACCGTCAAGGAACGCTTCGACAAATCCATGAAAATCTGGCGGCTGCAGGTTCACCGCATATCCCGAAACATAACGCGCCGGAATGCCAACGCACCGACAAAGCGTGATCATCAAATGAGCGTAGTCACGACAGACGCCGCTACATTGCAGTAGGACTTCAGACGCGGTCGTCGTTCCGTTAGTGCTGCCCGGTTCATAGTCCAAATGATCATTGACCCAGTCGCAGATCCCTTGCACCTTGGCATACCCCCGTTGCCAGTTACCGAATTTCTCAAAAGCGAACCGGCTCAGCAGATCGCTTTCGCAATAACGACTGGGATTAAGATACGTCAACGTTTCCGGTGGCAACCGGCCGATCGGTGTTTCCCGCACCTCGGTTGGTTGATCAATGTCGGGCAACAGCTCAACCGTAGCCCGATACTGAATGTTGTAATTTTCGGCCTGCAACGTGAATTGATTCAACCGAACGCTCTCCGGCCCCACCAACGCGCCGGTAAAATCGACGTTGGGATTGATCAACAGCGACTCGTTGAAAATTTGCTGGAAGTTATCTCTGGCCACCGCGATTTGCAGCTGGAGCAACGTCTCACGCCGCACCTCGTAATCCAGATTGCAACCGACTTCTATTTGGGTCATCTTAGAATCCGTTATTCAGTGCGGGGTTTGAGTTGGATTGCGACTGGTTTTGGTTTTGGTTTTGGTTTTGGTTTTGGTTTTGGTTTTGGTTTTGGTTATTATCGAAGAGGTTGTCGCACCAGTTCATCGGCATCGACTGCAGTGAATTGGAGAGCGTTTGGTTCCACCAATTGGTCGCCGAAACGACGTCTTCATGGCTGTAGCGCTGGAAGTTCATCGTGCGTGTGTTCGAGGGGATGATCGCGATGTCGATCGGACAATCAACGTCGGTGACGCTGGTGCGTGTGGCGTCGAACGCCAGCAGGGCCAGCCCTACCGCGGCGCGTAGCGGGGTTTCAAATTTCAGCAGCCGGTCGAGAATCGGTTTTCCGTACGTCGTTCGGCCGATCATGAAATAGGGCGAATCGGAAGCTGATTCGATCCAATTGCCCTCCGGGTAGACGTAGTACAATTTCGGATAGTGATCGCCCGACATACAGCCGCCAATGATGGCGTGCAAATTAAAGTTGTAGTTGCTGGCGGCCAAGGAAGGTCCGTCCTCCGATTTTACTCGACGGAGGTGACCGGAGAATCCATTGACTAACTTGTACAGGCGGTCATAGGGGTACGCCATGTTTTCAAGTTCCTCGTTGAGATAAGTCAGCGTTTTATCACGCACCGAACGCAAGCCGCTGGTCATGGTGAAGATCCCATCGTTGGAATGATCCAGCGGGGCCAACTTGTTTTTATTCAGCTGCTCGCTGCCGCGTACGATACGCGTGTCCGCCAGCGCGACGATGCCTTCTTGGACTTGAATGCCAACGCAAAATGTCATGGTTGCCTTGCTTACGGGGTTGAGCTTACGAGATTGATAGTAGAGCTGAGAGAATCTTCAACTGACATGCGGCAAGCCGGGATTGACGAAGAGTTCCCATCCCACAATTAAGCTACGACAACGCTCTAAGGAGAAAATACGGGCACATAATTGAGCGGCATCTGCAAAATGATTCCGCCCATCGCCGCTCCAAAGGGCGCTTCGGCCTCACTGAACGGCCAAGAACCATCGGCCAACTGCCCCTTTACCAATTCGTCACGAATCGCCGGGTACCACTTGTTCCAATACTCGCCGCCGGCATGCCACATTGCCTGCACGGCATAGTAGTTGGAATAAAAATAGTGCGAAGAACGATTGCCACCGGCAGGTTTGAACTTCTGCAGATACTTCAGCGCTTTCTCCACTTGTTCGCCTTCATAGATGCCAGCGCTATACAGCGACGTCACGCCCGCCGCTGTCATCGCAAACGTTGAATGACCACCCCGCAGCGTATACCGAAAACTCCCGTTTTTATTCTGGCTGTCTTGGACATACTTGATACACAGCTTGCGAACGTCATCGGGAACGTCGATCCCGGCATCGCGAGCACCACGCAGTCCCATGATCTGACATACCGTAATCGAAAGATCCCCTTCGCTCTTGCGAGGCTGATAACGCCAACCGCCGGTTTCGTGCTGCGTCGAACACGTGAGTTCGACAGCCATCCGCAGCTTCTTCCCGATCTCGGCCTTCTGCGTCATGCCATAGGCCTGCGAAAGAAACAGCATGCTGAACCCGTGGCCGTACATGTTTTCGTTGCTGTTCTCGGACTTGGCAATGTAACCGGTGTCGCGCACGTTCTTCAGCACGAAATCAATGCAGTGATCGATCGCTTTGCCGAACTTCCCCTGCCCCGGTGCATGACCGGCACACATCATCGACAGCCCTGCCAACGACGCGGTCGCAACGCCGCCGCTGTAACCTCCGTTGCCGAAAGCTCCGCGGTTGCGGCCCGACTTGACTTGGTTCCTCAATAAGTAGGCCAAAGATTTGTCGATGGTTGCTTGAGCGGCTGGCGTGATCAGTTCCGCCGGAGATTTTTCGTCCTCGGAATTCTTGCGGTCGCCAAACGCAGACGTCGACAATACGGGGCTCATCATCGCCGCCAAACCAGCGGCAACGGCGCTTTTGTGAAAGCCCCGGCGCGATTGCTGATCACGGGAGTCGCGTTGCAGTGATTCTCTGGCCGTAGACAAGCCGCGTTGTTCAGGTTCGTTAACCATGTTTACTTCCAGAAAATATCTAAAGATGCCTTGGCTGCATCGCTGCAGTAGTGGCGGAGAAACCGCTCGTAGTTTATCGTATTACCCGATATTGGTCAAAAAGGGCTTCGTGGTCCACGAATTGGCTCCTCCAACCACCAAACAAATAATCAATATTACGAACAACGAATTTTCCGAGGCAAGAAACGATGTCGACTTCCACAAGTGATGTTCAGCAACAAGCAATCAACACGATCCGAACGCTATCAATGGACGCCGTTCAGGCCGCCAACAGCGGACATCCTGGCACACCGATGGCGCTTGCTCCGCTAACCTATGCGATCTGGAATGATCATCTAAACTACGACCCAGCCAACCCGAATTGGATGGGCCGCGACCGTTTTGTGCTCTCCTGCGGCCACGCGTCGATGTTGCTTTACTCGATGATCCACTTGGCCGAGGTTGCCGGCACAGACAAAAACGGTCAGCTGACAGGCAAGCCCTCGATTTCCATCGACGACATCAAAAACTTCCGTCAAATGGGCAGCCCCTGCGCCGGTCATCCAGAATTCGGATACGCCGCGGGCATTGAAACCACCACCGGCCCACTCGGACAAGGACTCGGCAACAGCGTCGGCATGGCGATCGCTGGAAAATGGCTGGCCGCGACTTACGATCGCCCCGGCTACGAATTGTTCGACTTCGACACCTACACCGTCTGCAGCGACGGAGACGTGATGGAGGGGATCGGCTGCGAAGCTGCGTCCTTGGCCGGTCATCTAAAGTTATCGAATCTTTGTTGGATCTATGACGACAACGAAATCACCATCGAAGGCCGCACGGAATTGGCATTCAGCGAAAACGTCAAAGGGCGTTTCGAATCGCTGGGGTGGAGCGTTATCACTGTCACCGACGCCAACGATGTCGACGCGCTTAACGCTGCCTACGATCAGTTCAAAAAGACAACTGACAAACCAACACTAATCATCGTCAAAAGCATCATCGGATTCGGTGCACCCAACAAACAAGACACATCCGGCGCTCACGGTTCTCCCTTAGGCGAAGACGAAATCAAACTGGCGAAAGAAAATTACGGATGGACCGAGGAAAAGTTTCACGTTCCTTCAGACGTCTACGAAGCCTTCCGCGCCGGTATCGGAGCCCGCGGAAAGGCCGCCCACGCAGCTTGGACAGAAAAGTTCGACGCCTATAAAAAGGAGTTCGCCGCCGAAGCCGCTGAAATCGAAATGATTCAATCCGGCGATCTCCCCAAGGGCTGGCAGGATGCGATCCCAACCTTTGACGCCGACGAAAAAGGCATGGCGACTCGCGCCAGTTCTGGCAAAGTCCTGCAAGAAGTTTGCAAAGCGATTCCATGGTTCATCGGAGGTTCGGCGGATCTTGCCGGATCCAACAAATCCAACAACGATGATCCAGCGGCCGGCCATTTCGGGTCCTCGGATTACTCAGGCAAAAACTTTCACTTCGGTATTCGCGAACATGTGATGGCCGCGATCTGTAACGGCATGTCGCTTTCTGGCATTCGTGCTTACGGGGCGACGTTCTTTGTCTTCACCGACTATCTGCGTCCGAGCCTGCGACTGAGCAGCATCATGCACCAACCGGTGTTTTACATCATGTCGCACGATTCGATCGGATTGGGCGAAGACGGCCCGACTCACCAACCGGTCGAACACATGGCCGCTTGCCGATCTATCCCCAACGTATTGACCATGCGTCCTGGCGATGCGAACGAGGTTGCCAAATGTTACCAAGCCGCGTTTGAAAATAACGATCGGCCCACGGTCATCGTTTTGTCTCGGCAGAACATGCCAACCTTTGACCGATCCAAGCACGGTTCCGCCGATGGGGTGCTCAAGGGCGCCTACACGTTGGTGGACTGTGAAGGCACACCCGACGCGATCCTCATCGGCACCGGCAGCGAAGTCACGATCTGCGTCGACGCGGCGGCGGATCTTGAGGAGGCCGGCGTGAAGACACGTGTCGTCAGTATGCCGTGCTGGAAACTGTTTGACGAACAACCTGCCGACTATCGCGAATCGGTTCTTCCTGCTTCGGTCACCAACCGAGTGGCGGTCGAAGCCGGCATCGAGATGGGTTGGCAGCGCTACATCGGCCCCGAGGGCAAATTCATCGGCATGAGCAGCTTCGGCGGTTCGGCTCCGTTTGAAGAGTTGTACGAACACTTCGGCATCACCGCGGCTAAAGTCGCTGAAGCTGCGCAACCGACGAAGGCGTAATCAAGCTCCTTTATCCATTCCAAGTAAGCCCACAGTCCTCTGCCGAAACAGAGGACTGTTTTTGTGCGCTCAAACCAAAACCTTTCCAACGCAGCGTTTCAACCGCCCCCCCACCCAGCATCCCAACCGAGCGGAATTTGAGGGCCGGACATCCGTTTTCTGAGCTTAAGTGCTCGTATGTCACGACAAACGGGGCGATATTGCCCTTAAACCCCTAGAAATATGGCAAATGGGCCTTCCCCTTAAACGCCGTTTTGGGATACGATGACGGCCTGCTCAGATAGCAGACAGGTGGGTCCCACTGACAAAAACGTCGCAGCCAAATGAAGTGCCGATGTTGAAGCAATTTTCGTGGGACATTTGCAAACGCGTCCGCGTGGAGATTGGGAACTGCCCAACCACCGCTTAACGCGCACCACCAACACAATTTCTACACGGCCGGTGCCGGAAATAAACTTGATTAATCAATCAGCAAACACATCCCCTCAAAATAGCTGGATGTCTGCACCCACCGACCGACCGATTCAATCCACCCGGCACACGATGCCGCGTGAAAATTCTGCCCCAACGAGGGCGAGGAGCAACTCAGATGCCAGACGATATTTACGATTACTTCAGCGGTAACAAAGGACGTGAAGTTGAACCCATCGAAGACGATGACGACAGCGGGGAGTTCGACAACGATTTAGGAAAAACCGAAGCCGCCAACGACACAACGCAGCAAGATTCGACTCAAGATTCACCTCAGGATCCCGACGATATTTTTGCGGCCTTCTCCGGTAACACTCCCAGCTCGACCGAAACCAAAACAGCGGACACCAAGCCCCCAACACCGGTAGCAGCCGCCAAACCGGCACCTGCGCCGGCGCCCAAACCCGAATCGGCTCCGGCAGCCCAAGCCACTCCCGCGGATGAACCACCTGCGAAGAAGTCCGGTGGCCACTGGGACTTCTTGGCCAACGTCTTTGGCGTTGCGGGAGGTCAAAAATCGGAAGCCAAAACCGAAACCGCCGAATCAAGCGCACCGGTAGCGGTCGCCAAGACTGAGGACAAACCGAAGTCCCGCGCAGCCGAAACGACCAAACCGGCAGCAGCTGCAGCCACCGAAAAATCAAGTTCTCAACAGGAAGAGCTACCCGGCGATTTCTTCGGCTTCCGTTTCGACGATTCAGATCCAAGCACGATCCACATCACCGAAACGGCCCAGCCAGAGGACTCCGGCGATAGCGTTGACGCCGAAGAAGAAACTGTCGAGGTCGCGGCAAAGAATTCTCGACCAAAGAGATCCCAGCGTCCAGAGCGCCCCGCCGTATCCGAAGACGAACCAGATACTGACGATGAAGATTTCGTCGAATTCGAGATTGAAGATCTCGACACCACCGAAGTCAATGAGGAAGCCGCCGCAGCGCGTGGACGACGATCCGAAGGGCGTAAACGTGGCAGAGGCGGTCGCGGTCGATCGGCCGAGGAAAGACCCGCCAGAGAAACCTCTGCAAGTGATGAGCGTCCATCAAAGCCTTCACGTTCACGCGCGTCTTCCTCCGATTCAGATAACGATGATGAAGATCGTCCGTCACGCAGCCGGCGGCGTGGCAGAGGCCGCGGACGCGGGCGCGACCGCGACGATCAAAATCGAGAAGACGAAGTCGTTGCGAAGTCAGACGACTTTGATTTGCAACCGGCAAACGATATCGACAATTCCCACGATGACAGTGACGACAGTTTCGCATCGGGAATTTTTGAAGAGGAAGTCGACCCTCGTGACATCGACCCGCGCAACGGCGGCGTCGACGATACAGCGCCCGAAAGAGGAGGTCGTTCGCGCGGCCAAAATAACAATCGAAATCGAGGCGGACGCGGCCGAGGTCGTGGACGGGGACGCAATCAGGACCAAGATCGCAGCCGCAATCAAGACACTGATCGCAACACAGTCGCCGCGCAGTCACCATCTTGGGACGATGATGACGTCGCGATGGACAACAGTGATTCCGATTCGGACTTCGGAGCCGGCATCGCCGATGGCGATCGTGACAACGACCGCCCACCACGATCACGCGGTGGTCGGGGACGCGGTCGTGGACGAGGACGTGGCCGAGATGATAAGTCTGAACCGCGCGGCCCAAGGGCAAAAGAGCGCGTCGAAGA
>CAKZVF010000171.1 GCA_937921995.1 uncultured Pirellulaceae bacterium | reverse complement strand
CGTCAGTTCCGCTGCCATTTCATATTGGCGAATCAAACGTGGAATCAGATCGCCGATGCTCTGAAGTCCGGTGCGTGGTTTTGCGGAGGACAATTGAGTGTGAAGAGGCTGGATCATGATAGGTTCCTTTGTTTCTTTGCCGCAGCGTTGTTGCCGTTGCTTGTCTGAAACAATCATTGGCCAGCCCTGTGACACCTCTGGTCACCCCGAAAAATAAAGTGGCGAAAATTTAATCTGATAGCACTCGCCCCACCCAAATCCTCTCGGGACCCAGAGAAAACCTGCTAAAATCCAAGCCAACCCAAGCCAATACTCGGCTTCCACCGGCCCAACCTCCCGGCGGTGGACATTTCACACGTTTTGAGAAACCCGTGCTTCGCCTGATTCTGACCATCTTTGCCGCCGCGATTTTTCCCTCACCGACGATGGGGCAGGATATCGTCGTTCACCAGTCGCAAAATGGACCCGCCGTGCGCAGGGAAGGAACGATCATCGCTTGGTCGGGTCTGACGCTGCGGATGGAACAGTCCGGCCGCAGACGGGACGTTGATGGGTCGGAGATCATCGCAATCGAAACACAATGGCCTGCCGGATACGAGCAAGGTCTGCAAGCACTCGCGCAGCGCGATTACCCTGCGGCTCAGCGCTCTTTGGCGGAAGCCCTTGCCCAAGAGCAACGGCCTTGGGCAAAAAACATCATCCGATCAAAATTACTGGCCGGTCAACTGGCCACCGAAACGCTCCCTGCCGCGGCACAGACCTTCTTTGACATCATCGCCACCGATCCCCAAAGCCGATTTACTCCGATGTGTCCTCTGCG
This sequence comes from uncultured Pirellulaceae bacterium, assembly GCA_937921995.1. Lineage (GTDB taxonomy): Bacteria > Planctomycetota > Planctomycetia > Pirellulales > Pirellulaceae > Mariniblastus. The sequence goes on along the minus strand of CAKZVF010000171.1, from coordinate 10,672 downwards.
CTGGAGCGGCAACGACCCCGGCATGAATCAAAGCGCTGCCGACTGGGTCCGTTCGGATGAACCGATCGTCCAACTCTTGGGGGCCAGCTGGCTGATTGGAACCGACGCAAAAACGGCCCGGCCCGTGTTAGAAGAACTCACCCGCGACATCGACCCAATCGTCGCCGGGCTGGCGGTGGGGCAATTATGGAACGCTCGACAAACGAAAATGAACGCCGCCGAAATCGGACTCTGGGAAAAGAAAGTTGAAACGATGCCTATCCCCGTCCGCGCCGGGGCACATTTCGCGATCGCAGGGGCTCAATCTCGATCCGGATTTATCGATTCCGCGGTTGCCCGTTACATGAGAGTTGCGATTCTTCACCCCGATCAACCTTTGGTTTCCGCACCGGCGTTGTACCAATCCGCCGTTTTGCGTCACAATACGGGTCACAGCGACAGCGCACTGAGGCTGATGGCAGAACTACAATCCAAATACCCCGCCTCTAATTGGTCGGCGCGGAATTTGACTCCCTAAGAAAACAAAATGCACTCACCCGATCAAACCATTAACCCTCCGCGTCGCACGAAAGCGACGCTTATCAACACGATCACTCCGATCATCTTTTGTGCATTGGCTACCCTCCTGTTTCCATCTGCCGCGATGGCTCAGGATGCAGTACCCCAAAATGCTGCTGCCGAGGCTCCCGCGGGGTTCTTTGCGATTCTGTTTTCAGGCGGCATCACAGGGTTCATTATCGTGATGATTCTGATCGCGCTGTCGATTTATTCTGCCTATTTGATCGTGGAACAGATTCTGACCGTTCAGCGCAAAGACCTGCTTCCACCGGGGCTCGGTGAAACCGTTCAACAGGCCCTTGGCACCGGCGACCTGCGCGGGGCACGTCAGGCCTGCGAAGAAAACCCCAGCCTCCTATCGTTCGTGCTGATGCATGGCATCGCCGAATTAGAGTTCGGCTGGAATGCGGTAGAAAAAACATTGGAGGATTCGCTGGCCGAACAAGCGGCTCGTATGTTCCGAAAAATCGAGTACCTATCGGTCATTGGAAACATCGCGCCGATGATTGGTCTGTTGGGGACCGTCATCGGTATGATCCTTGCGTTTCAGAACGTCGCTTCGACCCAAGGTACCGCCAGCGCTCCGCAACTGGCCGAAGGTATCTATCAAGCACTGATCACGACCGTGGGCGGGTTGATTGTGGCGATCCCTTCGATCGGTGCGTTTGCCATTTTTCGAAATCGAATCGACCAATTTATCGCCGAAGCCGCTCACATTGCACAGCACGTATTCACGCCGCTTCGCCGCCGCGCCAAGAAAGGGTAACCAACAAACCCGATGCAAATTCCGCGCTACAAAACAAATCGAAAACTAGGCTTCAACATGACGCCGATGATCGACGTTGTGTTTCTGTTGATCATCTTCTTCCTGGTCAGCAGCCACCTGGCCAAACAAGAGAACCAAGTCGAACTTAGCCTTCCCATCGCCGCATCAAGCGCTGATGACCCCAACCAGCCGCCGCCGCGCGTGACGATCAACGTCACCGCCGATGGTAAATATTCACTGGCTGGCCGACCGATCGCCGTCGACCGATTGGCGGGGCGGTTTGCCGATGTCGTTGCCAAAGAAGGCAAAGATTTGGAAGTGCGTATCCGCGGCAGTCGATTGGCTCCCTACTCCGCCGTCGAACCAATCATGCTGGCGTGTACGAAATCCGGCATCTGGAACGTTACGTATGCCGTTTTTCGCGAACCACAACGGTAACCCCAATCTATGAAACGCCCAAGCACACATCTCCATCAACCCGGCGCGATCGACATCGACCAAGCCATGACGCCGATGATCGACGTTGTGTTTTTGTTGTTGGTGTTTTTTGTTTGGACGGCAAGCTTTCAAGTGATCGAACAGATTCTGCCTAGTGAACTTTCGGCGCAGATGGGCAACCAGCAATCGGCGCTAACGCCTCCGCCGATCAAGGATTTTGACGACATCGTCATCACTGTTTCCTACGACGGCCAACAACCGGCTTGGACATTGAACAAGCAACCGATCGCGCGTATCGCCGAAATTGAAAGAAGACTGACCGCGATCGCGTCGGTCAACGCCGCCGCGCCTGTGATCCTCCACCCTCGGCCCAATGTACCTTTGGAGTTCGTCATCCAGAGCTACGACGCGGCCAAGCTGAGTGGTTTCACCAAAGTCGCCTTTGCCGTCAATCCGCAATAACGCGAGTCAACCTTAATGCGTGCATTGTTTTGCCTACTGTTCTGCTTATTGACGATCGTCAACACGGCGCGCGCCGATTGGTTCGATACTCGTGAGAAAAGATTCGTCGCAGGTTTGCGGTCGCGGCAACTATTTGATATCGCCGAAGCCTACTGTACCCAATCGCTTGGACGTGATGGCATCACCACCACTGACCAGGCGGCCCTAACGGTTGAATTGATGCAAAACCGCGCGTCGCAGGCGCTGATCGCCCCAGCAAACCAAAAAGAAGATGCTTGGCAAAAGACATGGCAAACCGAAAGTGATTTCGAATCAAAATTCCCCAACCACCCAAAGGCAATTCTGGTCACGATCCAAACGGCGTTGGCGCGGCTGAGCCACGCCGCAGCGATCCAACAAGAACTGAGCGCCGAAATGATTTCGCCGGCCGACGTCGCAGTGTCGCGCGAAACCATGATCGACCAACTGCGCCAAGCGCGCCGAACGTTTGAGGCAGTCCAGCGCGATATCGACCGCATGTTACCCCAACAGCGCGCGGGACAACCCAACGAAGACGAACTATCGGCCGACCAGTTAGCCATCATGCGGAGCAACGTGCGGTATCAACTGGCAAAATGCAACCTCCAAACCGCTTACGGGTACGACGCTGCCGACACCGTCAATCGGACCAGTATCATCAGCGACGTTTTGCGGCAGCTGACAGAGGTACAAAACAGTGTCAGCCCTCAGCAGCGCATCTGGTGGCTGGCTAAGACCACGCAGGTCGAGTGCCTACGTTTGGTCGGTCGTTACGCCGAAGCGCTGAAAGTGCTCAACGGATTGCCCGAGGAAGAACGTCCCACCGATCTTGCCGGCTCGATTTTGGAACAGCGGTTGTTGTTGGCGGTCGCGCGCAATGACACGGTCTGGGCTGAGAAACATCTGACTCAGTCTGCAGGCCAACGGCTATCGGACCAGCCACCGGAAATGGACATCGCCCAAATGCAGGCCGCCGTCATGCTTTCCAACAACGCCGGTTCTGACGCCAACCGCCAAGGCTGGCTTGACCGCGCCGCCCAAATCGTCCGCGACATCGAAACCAGACATGGGGCGTATTGGGGCAGGCGCGTGGGATTGGCGTTAATCGAGAAAACCGGTTCTTCAGCTGACCTCAACGCTCGTCAGCCATCAGCCGGTCAGCGCGAGGTCCTTATTCAAACCGCCCAGCGGGCCTCGCGTAACGGAAACGACGAAGACGCCCTAAGAGCATGGCGTCGCGCCATCGAACTATCGCAACCGGGTGCTGATCGACAGCGTCTGCAAATCAACGCCGGCAAAGTTCTTGAGCGACTAAAACGCCATCGCGCAGCGGCGGTGCTGCTGCAGTCAGGAGCCACTGAACATCCAACATCCGACATTGCCGCCGCGATGCACCTGCGTGGCTGTTGGAATATGGCTCAGCTTGAGGCGCGCGAGGATCTTATCGCCATGCTTGACCAACACATTCAACAGTGGCCAAAAAACTCAACGACCGAACAGGCCGCGATTTGGCTGGCGGTGGAATACAACCGACAAAATGATTTTAAACGTGCGATCGCAACACTGACGGGCGTTCAACTGCCAATCTCCGTCAACATCATCAATCAACTGCGCACGACGTTTTACCTGATTCAGCAACAACCCCTCATCGGCCCCGACCGCGCACCGCAATGTGCCAAGCAGATCGTTGAGCACCTCCAACTCCGTTACCCCGACGCCAATACCGCCTCGATCGCTGAAGCACTCACAACAACGTCCGCTGAAATTGCTTTACTATCAGGGCATTTCCCAGCGTCGGACGTCCAGCGCATGATCGCCAGACATGAGGCCAAGTTTCCCATCACTTCAGAATCAGGGCTTCGGTTGTATATCAGTGCGGTGGAGGCTTTGTTGAAAGACGACTTGCCGGCCGCGACTAAAATCCTGAGAACGACCAATCCAACGGAGCCCGATTGCCGAAAATTAATGTCGATCGTCAAAGCACAAATGAAGTTGAGCGCTCCGGTGGATACCGACCGGACGAGAATCATCAATGAGTACTCATTGGCGATTGTCAAACAGGCTCAACGCAACCCGCTGTCGATTCAACAAGCCACCGCGTGGAAGTTTGAACAAGCAAAACTTTTGCGGACGGCGAAAGACTTCAAACGATCATTGGCTTTGCTGACGCCGTTGGCTCAGCAATTTCGCAAGGACGCGGCGATCCAATTGGAGTATACCCGAGTGCTGACGGAGTCCGGCGATCGTGACGCGGATGCGTTGAAGGTCTGGCGAGTACTGGCACAACAACTAGAACCAAAAACCGAAAATTGGTACGAAGCCAAATTCAATGTTGGGAAATTGTTGGCCGACGCTGGCAAAGGCGATGATGCGAAGAAGCTGCTGCGATATGTCGAGGCAGTGCACGGGTGGGAGGGTTCGCAATGGGCGGAACCGATTGAGGCGTTGTTGCGGAAACTGTGAACGGACGACTGAGAGTCGTTGGTGCAAAATTTGGACAGGAAAATAGAGACAAAAAATTTCAGCGCGATCAGCTGCTGAGATTTCATCACCGATATCTTTCTGTCAAATCCTGAACTGACGATACTCGGAATCATGCTCGCTGCACCGGTTTCAGGCCCACAAATTCCAAATCTTCACTTTGTTGAACACGACGAGTACAATGGAGGGATTATTCGCCACGAACGGATTTAGCACAAGAATGAATAGGTAAAGGAATGCCAAGGAAGATTCGGGAATTGATTGCCGATTTGGAATCGGCAGGATTTAAAAATCGTGGTGGAAAAGGGAGCCACAGAAACTTTGTTCATTTCAAAGTCGCGAAACCAGTAACCATTTCCGGAAAGCTGGGCGATGATGCAAAGAAATACCAAGAACGGGCTGTGGCCAAAGCAATCAAGGAGTCATCAGAATGAATTTAGCCAAAAAGTATTTAAAGATGGTGGAGTGGTCCGAGGAAGATAACTGCTTTGTAGGCAGTTGCCCTGGACTGTTTTATGGAGGGTGTCACGGGGAAGACGAACAAGTTGTCTTTGCTGAACTTTGCAAAATCGTTGAAGAAACTATTGAGCTGTATAAAGCCGAGTCAAAGCCTCTACCACCTATCACCTCTGGCTATGATTGGGCGAACAAAATAGTGAGTGCGACTTCGACTGCCTGACCTGCAAGCGTCAACATGCAGCACGCCGGTTCGTTTAATTCCCGGTGACCGGACAGCCCTTGGGCAGCTTCAAACAACCGAAAACAAGAAGACAGACGGTCATCAGCGCTCCAAGAAGAAGCAAGATTTGGCTGAGAAACATGATGGCTCCAGTAAGGTGAATTCCTTTTTCAGTCACCTTTACGCACCAGCACCGCCTTTGTTCTCGATTTCGACTCTAAAATCAGCAATGTGATAGCGTTGGTTCGCGATCCAGCACTATTACAAATTAAAAACGCCGAATCAAATTGACTCGGCGTTTTTTTACATTCGCTTTTAATACTCAGCCACCCAAGGTAGTGGATCTTGTTAAAGATCCCGCGCTGCATCGAATTAGATCGCTGCTGTCCAACCAGATCCAACGAGGAAGTTTAACAACATTCCACTACCAACTTGCACGCACTGGGTAGTAACCAAAATGGTTGGTGCTGCGTGGCCAGTAAGGCGTGTTTTGGTAACCGCCACCAACGCCGCCAGATGATCCGGCTCCACGACCGAACTGATGATGGATCGGTGTGCTGCGTGTTTGCCCGACGCCCCAAGCGTAAGACGATTGGTAAGACGCGGTTGGGGGGACAACCAATGCAGTTGGTTGGCCGAACCGCCATGAGTTGTAACCGCCATGCCAGCTGTAATTGTTGGCTTGTTCTTGATTCCATGCGTGCGTCCTGCCGGCTCGCAGCCCCGGATTACTGTAGGCGAAAACCGGATTGGGGCTGAAGGCATCACGTGCAGCATTGGTCAAGGTTTGCTTAGGATGAAGACACTTGGCTTGGGGCTGAACCATTCCATCGCCACCGGTGATAGCGCCGGTTTGCGGGCCAAGAATTAGGCCGGCGGCACCGCTGACGATACCACGAACCTTAGAACGAGCATTGCAACCTTCACAGGGAACGCCTTCAACGAAGTCACCACCGAAATCACCCTCCAAATATTCGCCTTCAAAGTAATCGCCACCGAAATCACTTTCAACGACGCCACCTTCTACGATGCCACTTTCTACGATGCCACTTTCAACAGCACCGCCCTGGCAAGAAGAACACTGAGCGTCAGCCGATTGAGCAAAGAAACTCAGGCTCACAGCCAACATACAACCGGTTGTCAAAATAAACTGTTTCATTGCTCTACCTATTTCTAAAAATCTAAGACTTCACGCGCTCAGTGAAAACAGGGGCTCCCAAAACGGAAGACGCCGCTCTTTGGCTCTATTGTTTCACTCTAGTTACCGCCGCAGGTCGCACAACCTCCGGCATCACGCACTTTCGCCGCTGACGACGAATTAGTTACAGTGGCCGCTGGCACAACGACCTTTGAGTCGGCTCTTCAATCCGCCGCCACTAACGCCAAGTCCACCACCGCCACCGAGGCCAAGCCCACAATTTCCACCCATGCAGTACGCACCGCTGGAAAGGCCGTAGTGCAGTTTCGAAAGATAATAGTTGGACAGTGGCAACGGGCGGAAACCACCGTGGCCGTTTTGCCATCGCACGGAAGTCACGTTCAACGAAGGACCGCCACCTTTGAAACTGTTGTCGTTGTAGTAGTTGTAATAGCTGCGCTGATGTTCGTACATCATTTCGTGCGGCATCAAGGGTTGGTAGGTGTAGTAGCTTTCACCCACATGAGAAGGAACCGGATGGGGGGCCGGATACTTACCCGCGGTTGCTCCGCCTTGGCCCTGCGTTGTGTATTGCGAGAACAAGTAGTTGGGCAGGTTGCCGTCGCCGATTTGGGCGGAAGCAGTTTGGGATACAAATGCCATCACGGCGAACATCACCAAAGCTGCGAAGATAGTGCGTTTCATCAGGAACTCCATTTCCAGAAAACACTTAAGATCGCCATCAATCAATTGCAGGCGATTCTCAAGCACATACATAAATTGTGCGTAAGTTCAGCACCGCGAATTCACCATCGGGCAGCGCTGTTTTGAAGTCTTCGGCAGCGCCGCGAATCAATACTCAGCCAAATCCGGCCTCCGCACCGGCAAACCAAACTCGGTACGCTACAACCGTGAAAACCGTCTACAACCGAACTTAAGTGACTGGTATACTCTGCGCGACCGGCAAAACAGGCACGACGCCGTTGGATCTCCGTTTGCTTTGCCGCTTGTCGGTGCAACAGAGAATAAGAACGGGACCCAAAACCTGCTCCGCGCCCCATAATTCCGGTCGAGAGCGGGAACTGCCGGCTCGAACATTTTTAACGCAACACTTGAAGGAAACTGTCGTGGCGAAACGCCGATCAGCAAAATCTACTCCATCGTCCAAAGCCTCCAAGGCCAAGAAGAAACCGACCACCCGTAAAGCGAAACCTGCGGCCGCTTCAAGCGGCAAAGGCAATGGTAAAGGCGGCGGCAATGGCAACGCGTCGTTGTTTGACGAGGAGGGAGATTTCAGCGATTCGGAAATGAACATCCCGCTGCGGTTGGCGGCCCAAACACGCTATCTCAATTACTCGTTGTCGGTCATCACCAGCCGCGCTTTACCGGACGTTCGTGATGGGCTCAAACCTGTCCAGCGGCGGATTCTCTATACGATGAATCAGCAGTCGCTGTCGCACACCGCCAAGCATCGCAAATGTGCCAAAGTCGTCGGTGACGTGATGGGTAACTACCACCCCCACGGCGATAGTTCCATCTACGAAGCGCTGGTCCGGCAAGCCCAATCCTTTGCGATGCGGATGCCGCTGGTGGACGGCAGCGGTAACTTTGGTTCTATCGATGGCGACAACGCCGCGGCGATGCGATACACCGAATGTCGCATGACCAAGATCGCAGGCGAGATCCTTACCGATTTGGCCACAAAGACGGTCGCCTTCAAAGACAACTACGACGGCACACGTCAGGAACCGGTCGTCCTGCCCAGTCGCATGCCTAACCTGCTGGTCAACGGCGCGACGGGTATCGCCGTGGGGATGGCCACCAACATGCCGCCGCACAACCTCAAAGAAGTTTGCAGCGCTTTGCTGAAGTTGCTCAAGGACCCCGAGATCAAGGACTACCAGCTGGTCGCCAACGATGCGATTCAAGGTCCCGACTTTCCCACCGGTGGACAGATCACCAACACCAAAGACGAACTGCGCGAAATCTACGCCACCGGCCAAGGCGCTGTTACGGTGCGCGGCACACACAAAATCGTCAAAACGAAAAAGCAAACCATCATTCAAATCGTAACGATCCCTTACGCGGTGAACAAAGCCACGCTGGTCGAACGAATGTCGGACGCCGTGTACAGCGGGAAGTTGCCCTTGGTCAATGAAGTGCGCGATGTCTCCACCGAAGACATACGCATCGACCTTGAACTGAAGAAAGACGCCGACCCCGATAAAGTGCTGGCCTATCTCTATAAGAACACCCAACTACAACACAACTTCAATGTGAACATGACGTGTCTGGTTCCAACGGAGAACCCGGAAGTCGGTGCTCCCAATCGGTTAAGCCTCAAAGAAATCCTCTGGCACTTCCTCCACTTCCGCTTGGAAGTCATCACCCGGCGATTAGAGAACGAACTGGCCTCTCTGGAGAAACGGCTGCACATTCTCAACGGTTTTGTGACCGTCTTTGATGCCTTGGATGAGATCATACGCATCATCCGCAAGTCCGACGGCAAAGCTGACGCGGCGGTGAAGATCATGAAACGGTTTCCCGCCAGCAAAGGCGGTTTGGATGAGATCCAGACAGACGCGATTCTGGAATTGAAGCTCTACCGTCTGGCGCGATTGGAAATCAATCTGATCCAAGAGGAACTCAAAAACAAAAACAAACGCGCCCGTCAGATTCGCAAACTGCTCAAAGAAGACACCGCCGACACCAATGCTTCTGGTCGTTGGGCGATCGTCCGTGGCGAAATCGAAAACCTGATTGGCGAATTCTGCAAAGACAAGGAATCCAAACGCCGCACCATCATCGAAGCGGTCGGGGAGGAAGCCGAATATTCGGCCGAAGACTTTATCGTTGCCGAAGATTGCCACGTGCTGATCACCTCCGACGGATGGGTGAAGCGCCAGAAACAGATCGCCGACCCTGCAAAAAGCCGCGTGCGCAGCGGCGACAGCGTGATGGCTGTGGTCGCCGGTTCGACGCGCGAAACAATTGGTTTGTTTTCGTCGATGGGCGTTTGCTACACCGCGCGGATGATCGACATTCCAGCCTCGACCGGTTTCGGGGAACCGGTACAGAAACTGTTTAAACTCAAAGACGGTGAAAAAATTGTCTCGGTGATGTCGTTCGACCCGCGCGTCATCGGCAACACCGCCGAAGACCCCAAAGATCCAGAGGTTTGCCCCGACATTCACGGCTTCGCGGCGTCCAGTAACGGTTACGCGCTTCGGTTTACGCTGGCCGGATTCGCCGAACCATCGACTCGCAGCGGACGCCGGTTCGCGCGGTGCAGCGCCGGGGCGTCCATCGTGGGCGTCGAAGCGATTGATGGCGACGAGACGATTCTGGCAATTTCGGAGGCCTGCCGCGCGGTGGTCTGTCCCGCCGAAGAAATAAATTACCTTTCCGGACCCGGCAAAGGCGTCATGCTGATCAAACTGGCCAAAACCGATCGGTTGCTGGGATTCAAAGCCAGCCGAGGCGATCGAGATTTGCTGACCGTGGAGACCAACCGCGGCGCGAAGAAGACCATCTCCACCGTTAAGTACCGCACGACCTCGCGCGGCGGTAAAGGAAACGAGATCCAAAAGAACGGCAAGATCGCCAAAATCATTTGGCCGCCCGTTGAATCGCCGCAGCCGCTCAGCGAGAAAAAATCGTAGCGGACAAAAATCCGAAATACCTAAAATCCAAGAACCCGTTCGGCGTGCTATCGACGTAGTGGATTTTGTTAAAAATCCTGAAGCTCCTAGAAACGTTGAAGGATTTGGAAATTCAAATCGCCTAAATACGGGTAAGGGAAGAGCTGGGATCTTTAACAAGATCCACTACGGGGAACGGGGAATGCGGAACGGTTTACGAATGACTTTTGAAACTGTGAACCGGCGCGATGATCGCCCCTTCTTCGGCGTCCCCTTGGCCGCACAGTTCGGCGGCGCCCTGGTCAAAACAAATCGCCGTCACCAAACATAAAAACGCGTCGACGCCATCATGATCCTGATCACCGCTGGTGTAGGTTTCGCAGAAACGCGCGACCTTGGAATCAAACTCCAGTTCTATTCCCCGCCGCGCTAACTCATCCAATACTTTTTCCAGACAAGCGATTGGTTGTTGCTTATAACTTCCATCAAAG
>CAKZVF010000170.1 GCA_937921995.1 uncultured Pirellulaceae bacterium | reverse complement strand
GGACGCGCCAACAAATTGGATTTAACAGGAGATTTTGGATGCTTTTGAAAACCGCTGGAAGAAGTCGGACGCGCTTTGCCGCGTTGGCGATGGGAGCCATCGCAACCTTGGGTGGGCTGACCGGAAGTGATTGCAGTACCGCGTTGGCTCAGGAGGCCGAAGACAAACCGGCTGCCAAATGCCCGGTGATGCATGGTGGGCAGCAGATGCCGACCAAGGCCGGCGCTTATTCCAATGGCGATTGGTGGCCGAACCAGCTGAACCTGCAGATCTTGCATCAGAATTCGCTCAAGGGAAATCCTATGGGCGCTGCGTTCGACTACACGGAGGCATTTCAGTCGCTTGATCTGGCGGACGTGAAAGCAGACATCAACGCGCTGATGACGGATTCTCAAGATTGGTGGCCGGCCGACTATGGAAACTACGGTCCGCTGTTTATTCGAATGGCTTGGCACAGTGCTGGCACCTATCGCGTCACCGACGGACGCGGCGGAGCCAGTTACGGGACTCAGCGGTTCGCGCCGCTGAACAGTTGGCCCGACAACGGGAACTTGGACAAGGCCCGTCGTTTGTTGTGGCCGATCAAGCAGAAGTATGGAAACAAACTTTCATGGGCGGATCTCATGGTGCTGACAGGAAACTGTGCGCTGGAGACGATGGGGTTTGAAACGTTTGGATTCGCCGGAGGCCGCGCGGACGTCTGGGAACCACAGAACGATATTTTCTGGGGCCCCGAAACGCAATGGCTGGGCGACAAACGTTACTCAGGCGACCGAGAGCTGCAGAAGCCTTTGGGTGCAGTGCAGATGGGATTGATTTACGTTAACCCCGAAGGCCCTAACGGTAACGGAGATCCCTTAGCCTCGGCCAAGGACATCCGCGAAACATTCGGCCGAATGGCAATGAACGACGAAGAGACGGTAGCGCTGATTGCAGGCGGGCATACGTTTGGTAAAGGCCACGGAGCCGGTCCAGCAGAGAACGTTGGGCGTGAACCGGAGGCGGCCAGCATTGAAGAGCAAGGTTTTGGTTGGAAGAACAAATTCGGCACCGGCAACGCAGGCGACACCATCACAAGCGGGCTCGAGGGCGCTTGGACGTCGACGCCGACGGAGTGGTCGCATGACTATTTTGAAAACATGTTCCGTTACGAATGGGAAAAGAAAGAGACGCCCGCCGGTGCAACGGTTTGGGTGCCAAAAAATGGTGAGGGTGAAGGAAGCGTTCCCGATGCTCATGACGATTCGAAATCTCACCAACCCGTCATGTTCACGTCCGATTTGGCGCTGAAGATGGATCCGGATTACGGTCCCATTTCCAAGCGGTTTCATGAAAATCCGGATCAGTTCAAAGCCGCGTTTGCAAAGGCTTGGTTTAAGTTGACGCATCGCGACATGGGGCCGGTCTCAAGGTACCTGGGCCCCGAAGTGCCCGAGGAGACGTTGATCTGGCAGGATCCAGTGCCCGAAGTTGATCACGAACTGATCGACGAAAACGATATTGATTCACTTAAAAGTAAGCTGATTGATTCCGAATTGTCGATCTCTCAATTGGTTTCCACCGCTTGGGCATCGGCTTCAACGTTCCGCAACAGCGACAAACGCGGCGGCGCAAATGGGGCTCGGCTGAGGTTGCTGCCGCAGAAAGATTGGGACGCCAACCAGCCCCAACAACTGGAGAAGGTGCTCAGCGCACTGGAACAGATCCAGAAAGAGTTCAACGATGCCGCGGTTGGTGGCAAAAAGGTTTCGCTGGCCGATTTGATCGTGCTGGGCGGATGTGCGGCGGTTGAAGAGGCGGCAAAACAAGCTGGCCAAGAAGTGACGGTTCCCTTTTCACCGGGCCGCACCGATGCGACGCAAGAGATGACCGATGTTGATTCGATTGGCTATCTTGAACCGATGGCTGATGGATTCCGCAACTACATGCAAACAGAATCTCCCGTGTCGGCGGAAGAGTTGTTGGTTGATCGAGCCAACCTGTTGACGCTGACGGCTCCGGAGATGACGGTGCTGGTTGGCGGTCTGCGTGTGTTGGGGGCGAACCATCAGCAGTCGCCGCACGGCGTGTTTACCAAAGCACCCCAAACGTTGACCAACGATTTCTTCGTCAATCTGTTAGACATGAGTACGAAGTGGCGGAAGTCTGCGGCGGACGAAAATGTCTTTGAGGGCGTTGATCGCAAGACGGACGAAGTCAAATGGACGGGGTCGCGTGTGGATCTGGTGTTCGGTTCGAATTCGCAGCTTCGCGCGATCGCTGAAGTTTATGGCAGCAGCGATGGGAAAAAGAAGTTCGCACGCGACTTTGCGGCGGCGTTTGGCAAAGTGATGAATCTTGATCGCTTCGATCTCGCTCCGGCCCAGCGCGCCGGAGCCAAGGCAACGAAGCTCAGCAGCCGCTAGTAACTCCCGCGACTTCATTTTCAAAAACCACTGACCGGCTCGCCAAACTCGTTTGGCGAGCCGGCTTTTTTTGCAGCGCTGAGGAGGGTATAGGTTATAAACATAGTTTCTTGAGTGCTTTGCCGCCGTCGCCGTAGGATGGGCACTCTTGCCCGTCCAAGATGTTCGAAAACACTTGTGTATGATCCCCTTCTATCTCTACTCTTTGGCCGTAACAACGCCAGGCAAGGGCACCATGTTCCATGTTTTTAATTTGCCTGTCGCAGTGATGTTATTCGTCACCTGCGGGACTAACTTCTGCCGCCCCGTGCAGGCTCAGCAGTACGCGCTGGAATACAAACCGGCACCGATTGACAACCCTCTCAAAGGCCTGGTGCCTTATGCGAAGCCAAAGCCGAATCGTTTTCCGCATAGCCTTGAGTTCAGCTACGTGAGGTTTTCCGATTTGGTCACCGGCCCTGATCAATACGACTGGCAACCGTTGGAGCAATTGCTTGAAGACGTGAAGTCCCGCGGCAACCAAACGATCTTCCGCGTTTACCTTGAGTACCCCGGTGGGAAAAGCGGAATCCCTCAATTTCTGATTGATGGTGGACTGAAAGTTCATCGTTGGAAGAACGCAGATGTCGCTTGGGATGGTGAGAAGGGCTGGGTTGAGACGCCCGACTACGAAGATCCAAATTTAAGGAAAACGCTGCAGGAATTCATCGCCGCCTTGGGTAAGAAATACGATGGCGACGCGCGGATCGGCTACATCACGGCGGGGCTGCTGGGAATGTGGGGCGAATGGCACAACCATCCCAAGGATGAACTATGGGCATCCAAACAAACGCAGACCGAAGTGCTGGAAGCTTTTGAATCGGCGTTCAACAAGACGCCGATTCTTTTGCGTTATCCCGCCGGCGAAGGACACTACCAGCAGGCCGCTAATCACACGCGCGCGTTTGGATACCATGATGATTCTTTTGCTTACGCGACGTTGGACACCGGCAAGAAACAAGACGATTGGTTCTTTGAAAAGCAGATGCTTAGTGCGGGCACAACGCAAAGGTGGAAGACGCAGCCCATCGGTGGCGAGATTCGGCCTGAAGTTTGGGGCTGTTGTTTTGACGATGAACCTTGTACGCCGGAGACTCAACCCTTCGCCAAATGCCGAGATGCGATGCACGTGACCTGGTTGATGGATACGGGATTGTTCAGAGATCAAGCGGATACGAAACGACTGGCGAATGCGCAACGTGAAGTCCACAAGATGGGCTACGAGTTCTTTGTGCAATCGGCATCGGTTCAGCGGTCGAGCGACGGTGCAAAATTGCAGTTGGAAATAAAGAACACCGGCATCGCGCCGTTTTATCATCCGGGTTGGACGATCAAGCTCATTCCGGTGGACGGCAAGGATCACGATGAAGTGGATACTGGTCTGGAACTGACGGGGATATTGCCCGGCGAAGTGAAAATACTTGCGTGTGACGTGGCGGTGGAGTTAGGCCAAAATTTTCTCATCGGAGTTCCGAACCCGATGCCCGGCGGCAAACCGCTGCGTTTCGCCAATATCACCCAAGATCGGGACCAGCTCGGTTGGCTGACCCTAGAGGATTGACGGGGCGGTTCGGGGACGCCGGATTCTTCGATCGCCGGTTATCTGTCTTTTAAGACTTTAGTCCGTTCGAATCCGAAATCGCGTTTTAAATTAGGCTCGCGATCACTCTACGCGGCCTAAACCCCGCGCGTAATCCCACGGCGTATTCTTGGTCAGTAGTTGCTCATGATTGCCCAACCATTGGGCGTTTGATGATCAACGAAAGCCACTAATCCCGGCTAATGGGAAGCGATTGCCCATCAGAGCCTAACAAGGGACTGGTATGGGAATTGCGTTACTGAATACCGTCAAAACGTGTTCTTCGTCGGCTAATGGAGTGTTCAAAGCGATTGAATCGAACTTTCTTTCCCATCGTTTTTGGGGTTCGGGTTGTCTTAAACAACCTCCTTCACCGCTCAAAAGTGAACGGGATGCACTTACAAGATTGGCGATCACACCACCAACGGAGACATGCGTATCGCACACGCGTATCCAAACCAAAACAAATCAGGAACTTAGGTCACCAATGATATCTCAGCTGATAAATGCGGAATCTCAAGGGGCAGATTCCTTGATTCTGGACTCGGACTTTTCTTCGGTCTCGACGCCAGAGCGCGGCGGACTAAACATCATGATGATCAGTCTCCACGGGCTCGTGCGAGGCAACGACATGGAACTGGGCCGCGATGCCGACACCGGAGGCCAAGTCAAATACGTCGTCGAATTGGCGCGGCAATTGTCCACGTCGCCCGGAGTCGCGAACGTTGATCTGTTGACTCGTCAGGTCTGCGATCCGGGCGTCGACGAAAGTTACCGGCAAGTCGAAGAGTCCTTGGCAGATAAGGCAAAGATTGTTCGGATCCCCTTCGGCCCCAAACGTTACTTGCGGAAGGAATCGTTCTGGCCGTATATGGAGATGTTTGTTGACCAGACGCTGCAGTACATTCGACGCAACGGAGTTCCGGACGTCATCCATGGCCACTACGCCGATGCGGGATATGCGGGATCCATTTTAGCGCGGTTGCTTCACGTGCCGTTCGTCTTTACCGGCCATTCGTTAGGGCGCGTCAAACAACAGCGATTGTCGGTCGGGCGTGAAGGCGACGAAGCCGAACAGTTACTCGCGTCGCTGGAAAAAAAATACAAACTCAAGGCCCGCATCGAGGCCGAAGAGATCGCTTTGGAAACGGCGTCCATGGTCGTCACCAGCACCAGTCAAGAAGTGACCCAACAGTACGAAATGTACGATCATTACCAACCGTCTCGGATGGAAGTGATTCCTCCGGGTGTCGATTTGGCAATGTTCAATCCTGACGGTGAAGCGGAGCAAATTGAGAAAGTCGCAAAATCCGTGGATCGGTTCCTAAACGAGCCCCATAAACCGATGATTCTTGTGATGGCCCGACCGGACGAGCGGAAGAATCTCGAAGCGGCGGTTCGTGTCTTCGGAGAGAATCCTGATCTTCAAGAAGCGGCGAACCTCGTCATGGTTATGGGAACACGCGACGACATGGAAACGCTGCCTTCGGCTCAACAGAAAATTTTACGTCGCGTAATGTACCTAGTCGATAAGTACGATCTTTATGGCAAGGTCGCCTATCCAAAAACGCACGCGCCGTCGGACGTGCCAGATCTTTATCGACTGGCCAGAGAACGTCGAGGCGTCTTTGTGAATCCGGCTTTCACCGAACCGTTTGGCCTGACACTGTTGGAAGCGGGAGCCGTTGGACTGCCGATCATTGCCACCAACGATGGTGGGCCGCGCGATATCATCGCGAATTGTCGCAACGGAATGTTGATCGACGCGGTTGATGACCATAGTATTTACCGAGCATTGAAACTGGCGATCACTGACGATCAGCAGTGGAAAGATTGGTCGGAAAACAGTGTCAGCAACACACGGGCTCATTACAGTTGGGCCAGTCACGCCGAAAAATATTTGCGAGACGTTAACGATATCCTGTCAGAGGCGAATTCGCCGCTGGTCGTCAATCGTCCCGCCCGTCGTTTGCCTGAATTTGATCGTCTGATCATTGCAGATCTCGACAACACGATTACCGGAGACGCAGAATCATTTGCTCAGTTTAAAAAATTGATCGAAGAAAATGATCACATCGGCTTCGGCGTCACGACCGGACGCCGACTGGAGAAAGCGGTTCAAATGATTGACGATTTGGGGCTTCCTAAACCGGATCTGTTGGACACCGACGCCGGGACACAGCTCCACTATGGCGAACAACTCAACGCCGACCGCAGCTGGCGAAAGTCGATCGGGTTTGCGTGGGATCCTGACAAAATCCGAAGCGTGCTCGAACCGCTTCAGGGCGTCGAACTTCAGGACGATGTTGAGCAATCGGAATTTAAGATCGGTTATAAGATTGATCCTGACAGCAAAACGACGGCGGCAAAAATCAAAAAAATGCTGCGAGCGGCGGGCGTCAGAGCGAAAGTTGTTGCGTCGCTGGGCGCCTTCATCGACATCATTCCGGTACGCGGCGGGAGCGATCTTTCACTTCGGCATGTATTGTGGAAGTGGAGTTTCACGCCCGAAAACGTGCTGGTGGCCGGCGATTCAGGTAACGACGCCGGTATGCTGCTGGGACGAACGTTGGGTGTGGTGGTCGCCAACCACGGCCCCGAACTGAATCGTTTGAGAAATCGCCCCAGAATTTATTTCGCCAACAAGCCTAATGCTGGAGGTATCCTTGAAGGCATCGAGTACTACAACTTCCTCGGAAACATCACCATCCCAAATGATCGTATCGAATAATCCATCAGAGACCGGCGACCCTGAGGACAGCGGCACACTCGAGCAAGCGGATATGATTTCAAGTAGGTCGGAAACTGCCGGGCCTCAGTGGCCGACGCATAATTTTGTTACCAGCTTGCCCGCGGCAGCAACGGAGCTGGAGTACCGCGCTGCGCTGACGCTCAATCGCATTTGGCCGAATTTGGAAAGCCAGTGGCTCAAGGGTATCGACCTTGAGAACTCCGCCAGTCGGACGCGCGTGGCGGAGGTGCAGCGGGTGTTCTTTGTCCGAATTAAAGACCATTGGGCTCAGCTTTTCGAGCGGTTGTTCGAACTGTATGGTCATCGTTTTGACTTTCATTACCACGTCGAATCGATGCTGCGATCCCTGATCGACGCGATGCTCGAACGCGCCGAAGCGCTCTTACATGTCGATCAACGTCGTGAAATCCAAGACGACTGGTTTCAAAACGAATCGTTGGTGGGGGCGGCGCTGTATGTCGATTTGTTCAGCGGAAACTTGGGACAGCTGAGGGAGAACATTGGCTATTTCAAAGAACTTGGAATCACCTACCTGCACTTGATGCCCTTGTTCGAATCCCCTACCGGTAAGAGCGACGGCGGTTATGCGATCAGCGACTACCGCGCCGTCGATCCGCGGTTAGGCACTGTCAGCGAACTGCGAGAGTTAGCGCGGGACTTGCGGTCTCACGGGATTTTGCTGGTTTTAGATTTCGTCTTCAACCACACCAGTGATGAACACGAATGGGCAAAACAGGCGCAGTCGGGCAACCGCGAATACGAAGAATTCTATTTCGTGTTTCCCGACCGAACCGAACCTGATCAATATGAAGCGCACCTGCGTGAGATTTTTCCGACCGTGCGGCGAGGGAACTTTACGTGGCACGACGGGATGGGACGCTGGATTTGGACAACGTTCAACAGCTTTCAGTGGGACTTGAATTATCAGAACCCGTCGGTCTTCCGCAGCATGATGCAGGAGATGCTGTTCATTGCAAATCTTGGCGTGGATATCTTGCGGCTGGATGCCGTGGCCTTCATTTGGAAGGAGAAAGGGACCAACTGCGAAAATCTGCATAAGGCTCATACGGTTATTCAAGCTTTCAATTTGTTCATTCGGATCGCTGCGCCCGGATTGGCGTTTAAATCTGAAGCGATTGTGCATCCGGACGAGGTTCGAAAATATGTCGGCAGCGACGAATGCCAGATCTCTTACAATCCGCAGCTGATGGCGTTGCTGTGGGAGTCAATGGCGACGAAGAAAGTCGAACTGTTGAATCTGGCGATGGCTCACCGGTCGGACATCCCCGAGAAAACGTCGTGGGTGAATTATCTGCGCTGTCATGACGACATCGGGTGGACCTTCGATGATTCCGATGCGGCTGCACTGGGCATCAATGCCTATGATCACCGGAAATTTCTCAACGACTTTTATACAGGGCGATTCGAAGATTCGTTCGCCCGCGGCGTTCCGTTTCAGGAAAATCTCGAAACCGGAGATATGCGAGTTTCGGGAACTTTGGCTTCGCTGGCCGGACTCGAACAGGCAATCGAACTCCAGGACGATCAATTAATACGGCTTGCCGAGGCCCGTGTAGAACTGCTGCAAGGGATTTCGATGAGCATCGGAGGCATTCCGCTGATTTATCTGGGCGAAGAATGGGGGATGCTCAACGATTATGACTTTGTCAAAAACCCGGCCAAGGCAGATGATTCGCGGTGGATTCACCGCCCGAAGATGAGCAAGCGTTTCATCGAAGATCTGCGTTCCAACAGCGATCAGAGCGGCGTTCACTTGCGAATTTTCAAGTCGATCCAGCGGTTGATCGCACTTCGTAAGGCACAGCCAGCGCTAGGCGGTCAGGAGATGGAGCTGTTTTCGACCGGCGATCCCCATGTGTTGGGATTCGTTAGGATCCGCGACGGGCATCGAATGGTGGTGCTGGGAAGTTTCTCTGACCAGCCGCAACAGATTGATAGTAACTGTATTCGATCGGCTGGTTTCGGTCGCTTCTTTCACGACTTGATCGCGGACGAAGAAGTTGCCACGTCGCAGCCGCTGTCCATGAAGCCGTATCAACTACGTTGGCTGATCCGGAAATAGTCGCTTCCCAAAATGACCTTCTCTTTTGCTGCAATAGGTAGATAGAAATCACCCCTTACCACCACTGGCTGTTTACGGATCTCGACGGCACACTGATTCCGTTGGCAGGAGACCAGCAAAATGTCGCTGATCTTGCTGCGCTGAAACGGCTGTTGATTGAAAAGGGCATCGGGCTGGCGTTTGTGACAGGGCGGCATCGCGCGTCGGCGGTCGCTGCGATCGCGGAATTTGATTTACCGACGCCACAGTGGGTGATCAGCGACGTGGGCACGCGGGTCTCGGAGTATCGCGATGGCGATTGTTTCTCAAGGGAAGACTATCGAAGTCGATTGCTTTCGATAACAAATCAGTGGACTGCAGAATCCTTGATCGAAGCATTGTCCAAGACCGATCAGTGGGCGTCGATACGGCTGCAAGAAGCGGAGAAGCAGGGCCCGTTCAAAATAAGCTTCTACGCTCAATCTAGCGATTTAAAATGGCTCAGCGCGGAGTGCCGGGAGATGCTTTCTCAGGTCGACGCACCCTTCAACATCATCAGCAGCGTCGATCCATTCACGGGTGATGGGTTGATTGACTTTTTGCCCACCGGCGTCGACAAGGCGTTTGCTTGTAAATGGCTGGCAGAGAAACTGAACCTGCAGTTTGATCGCGATGTAACCTACGCGGGGGATTCGGGCAATGATTCGGCAGCTTTGACATCCGGGTGCCGCGCCATTCTGGTAGGTAACGCAAGTGATTCGCTGAAGGAAGAGATGCAGGAAGTTCCGCAGGTTTCCGTCAGCGGAAAAAAAGCAACCTCCGCTTTGTTGGAAGCACTGGAATTGCTGGTCGTCGATTGAAAATAGAAGGACGCGCGAAGGCTTACACAACTTCAAGCAGATCCACGGTAAATAGAAGCGTTGATCCTCCGGGGATGGTGGGTCGATCGAAATTTCCGTAAGCCAGATTTGCGGGGATCGCCAAATCGATGGTTCCGCCTTCGCCAATCAATTGCAGACCCTCGGTCCATCCCGCGATGACTTGATCCAGTCCAAACGAAATGTCATCGTTGGCGTCGAACTGTACGCCGTCAATGAAGGTCCCGACATAGTTCACTCGCACGTGATCCGTAGATTCCGGCTGCACCGCGCTGCCGGGGGCAATGATTCGGTATTGAAGACCACTATCGGTTACGTTCCATCCGGGCCGCTGCGCGTTTGCCTGAAGGAATTGGCTTTGCCGCGTCAGCCGCACTTGGTTCACGTCGATGATGATGTCGTTACTTTCACCAAATAGCGTGTCCGCCGGATGCCCCGTCACGACATCGGCGTCAGTGTCGTCACCTGTCGTGATGACGTCTTGCCCTGAGCTGAAGTTACGGGAGTTGGCGACGGCGGAGATAATTCGATCGGTGCCGAGTCCTCCGTTGAGATTGTCGTTGCCTTCGCCACCAATGATCGTGTCGTCACCGGTTTCACCATTAAGGTTGTCCGCTCCATCATGTCCGATTAGCGTATCGTTTCCGTCGCCGCCGGAGACGACGTCGTTACCTTCTTGCCCAAGAATTCGATCGTTTCCGAGTTCTCCGTTGATAATGTCGTCGCCTTCTCCGCCATAGATCAGGTCACGCCCGTCGCCGCCATCGATTTGGTCGGCGCCCTCGATGCCCAGTGCAATATCGTTGCCGGTACCCAAGCGAATGATATCGTTGCCTTCGTGCCCAATCACAAAATCGTCATCAGCACCGGATTCGATCGTGTCGATTCCGTCACCACCGAAGAAACGGTCGCGTCCGGTGTCATTTTCGCTTTCGAGAATTTGATCATCGCCTCGGTTGCCGGTCGCGAAATCGTCACCGTCGCCGGTGCGGATGATGTCGTTGCCGTTGCCTGCGATTACGCGATCATTGCCGCCGCCAGTGGTGATGTCGTCATCGCCGGCGAAGCTGACCACGCGTATGTCGATGTCGGTGTTGTTGAGCACCCGATCGTTTTGAAAAGTGCCTCGATAGCTGATCTGGTTCAGTCCGACCGTGGAAAAGCGTTGCTCAGGGCAGTTGGCTTCGTCGACGACCAGTTCACTGGCGGCGCTATCCAATGAGAAAGTCATTTCGTTGGCAAAGTTAGCACCGTTGACGTTGGTTTCGGCGGCCGTGACGAATAGTGTGCCGGTCCCCGAATCAAAGAAGAACGAGGTGTCGCCGGCCAGTAAACGGCGGCTTTCGAGTGATTTGTAATTTAAGCAGCGGCGTTTGTTTCTCGAGCGTGTCATGAAGATGACCTTTGGAGGAGAGAGTGGAGAGCATCACTTTTCATCCTAAATCGGACTTTCGGAACCTCCAGTTCATTCAAACGATCCGTTGTTAAAGATTGCCGGCGCTATGGCCCATGCCCGGTTCTCATTTCACCGGATGGCGAAACATTGTGGGGCTTGAGCGCGGGTAGGCCCGAAAGTGATGGCGAAATGATAGCTGACCCAACTTCCTCACCTTCGTGAATCCGAATGATCGTTAGTTTCCTTTCAAATCGGCAAAGTTTAACAAGAGTGCATGCACTTCTCACCAACAGACGATAGCTATGGAACAAAGCACAACGTCCCCCTCGCTCCATGAGAATTAATATGCTTCGAGATGATGAAAAAGAGACCAACGCGAATGTTGAGTCGGAACTACAGGATTTGAAAAAGGCGCGGAAGAAAAAACGCGAATCCAGTCTGCAAACGCCACTGGAAACCTACCTGCGTGAGATTAACGAAACGGCGCTTCTGTCGGCCCAAGAAGAAAAAGACTTGGCGCGACAGATTGCAAAAGGCGACGTGCGGGCGCGCGACCACATGGTCAGAGCCAACCTTCGTTTGGTCGTCAATATCGCGCGTGGCTATACCGGTAAGGGCTTAGGTTTGCAGGATTTGATCGAAGAAGGCAATCTTGGTTTGCTTCGCGCGGTCGAAGGCTTTGACCCGGATGTCGGCACGCGTTTCAGTACCTATGCCAGTTACTGGATTAAGCAGTCGATTAAACGTGCGTTGATCAATTCGGCGAAAACGATCCGCATCCCGGCATATATGGTTGAATTGCTTTCCAAATGGCGGCGCGCGACGGTGCGTTTGACTGATGAACTGCGTCGGAATCCAACACCTGAAGAAGTGGCACGATTGTTGGGATTGCCCAAGCGGAAGTTGCCGATCATTAAGAAGGCCATCCAGATTTACAATTCGACCCCGCAATCGGACCAGTCAGATTCCGGTTGGTCGTTGGGCGAAATGGTGATGGATGATCGCATGAGAAGTCCGGCCGACACGATGTTGGAGAACGATGTGCTACGACACGTTAAGTCGATGATGCACGACATGGACGAACGCGAGGCCGCCGTTTTGAAGATGCGATTCGGATTGGAAAATACCGACCCTCATACCCTCAAAGAGATCGGTGAAAAACTGGGGCTGACGCGCGAGCGTGTTCGTCAAATCGAAACCGAAGCGCTGAAGCGATTGGGCGAAGGTCTGCGAGATCCTTACGACATGGAAATGACGATGCCGTTTTAAAGTGCGTGAGAGTTGGCGTTTAAAAGCCGTCCGTTCGCTAATGAATTTATGTCAAAAAGAAGCCTACTGGGATATCATATCCAGTAGGTTCTTTTTTGTTTGGAAATCGGCGAAATAGAAATACAATTCTTGGGTAGTGGATGAGGTTACGAATCCTGCAGCTGCATTGAACGTTCAATCTAAGGATGCATTAAAGTTCAAATATTAGGTAGTGGAGGGGCCGGACTCGTGCCCTCGTCCACTACGGCAAATTTGACGTGCGGATCTGGTGGGTTCGCGGAGCTCAATAAGTTGACAACAGGGGCTCAATTGGCACTCGATTTGCTGCTGTTGAGATGAGCCCATGTTGACTTGGCCAGCCAAGCACCTGCATTTCCAATTTCTAATCGTACTTCTCGCGCATTGATGGTTTCATGAAAAATCGGTTAAACAAAACCATCTCATGGTGGCAAGAGCAGGTGACGCCAAGAGAAACGGATTCTAAACGTCAGGCAGCCAAAAGGCAGTTCATTCGAATCGGTGGAATCGTGCTGTTATTTTTAATTTCCCCGGTCTTGGTTTTTGTAATTGTCTTCCTCGCTTTTATCACCGTTTAGGCAGATCGAATTCCGCGTGATCCGCAATGTCTTCTGGATCTTGGCCGTCTGTTTGTGCGTCCTGCACCAAATCTTTCAACACGGATTGGGGAACCGGTGGTGGCTGGCCGATGCCTACCTGGATGCTTTTTTGAGCATGCCAATCGTGTTGGGGCTGATGCTTCAAGAGCGACAGATGATGATTAACCTGTTCGTCGATGAAGGCATCGGAAAGCACTACCGGTTTTCAGGTTTGCAAACCATCATCACTGGTATTTTGCTGGCGATTGTGTTCGAAGAATTTCTACCAAGATGCTTCGAGGGTTATACTCGCGATTACTGGGATTACGGCGCGTACGCATTAGGAATCATTGCGTTCCATTTCTTAATCAACAAAACCAAAGATACAAAGTTGCCGACGATTCGAAAGCATTAGCCGCGCTGAACGACGATTTTGATACCGTTTGTTTTGCTAGACCGATGGCATGCCTTGGATGCGACGCCAAGCGCTGATCTGGCCGAGATGAATGTTTTCGTGGTTGCACAACAGGTAGGGCAGCAAAACGCCAACCGTTGGCATCACGGGTTTCCAGCGTTCCAGCTGAACCTCGGTTTCCAGAACGCTGGCGTCGGCGGCTTCGAGTTGGCCGATGACTTTTTCGTGGAAGGCGACGAAATCGCCGATCAGTTTGTCCTTTGATTCGTAAACCGACGCATCGGCCAGCGGTTTTGATTGCATGCCGAATTGGTGATCTTTGGGGTCGTCAAAGGACTTGCCTTCCAATGCCAATGATACCAGCGGCATGTACACGTTCAGGTGCGACAGAACCCAAGCCGGATGATTCGAGGGGGCCGCGCCTTCAGGGGCCGGTTGAAGTGTCATTTGTTCCTCGGTCAGGTCGGAGACCAATTTCTGACCGTAGTCCAGATTCTTTTTAGCTGCAAAAATGTAACCGGCAAGTACGCTACTCATGGGAGACTTTCGTTGAGGTGAATGAAGGTGATTGTTGGCGTTCAATCTGCTGATTGATAGACAATATCATAACGCTCAAATGTAAATCGAAAAACCGGATGGCGTGTTGGCGAAGACGACAGCGCTTAGTGGATCACCCACAGCAGGTAAGAAACCGGGGCCGCGAAGATCAACGAATCGAGCACGTCCAAGATGCCGCCGAGGCCCGGCAGCATACTGCCGGAGTCTTTGCACGCGGCATCGCGTTTGAGCAGTGATTCTGCCAGGTCTCCCAGCACACCGGCGCACGTGACCAAGACGCCGTAGAGAATCACCCACCAAAACGGCCTGTCAACGGTCACGCCAAATATCAGTGGGCTGACGATGTAGATCACGATCGCCGCCGCAATGACGCCACCCAGCGGTGCCGCCAAGGTGCCTTGCAGGGTTTTGCCGGGGCTGATTTTTGGCGCGAGTTTCACCGTGCCAAAACTCTTGCCGGCGAAGTAGGCGAATGCGTCTGACATCTTTACCGTCGCGATTAGGCAGATGATCGAAATTAAGCCGAGTGAGTTGTCTTGTTCCAGCAGACGTAGCGGTGCGACGAATCCAAACAGCATCGCGAGATAACTGATCATGAACATCGTCCGCCCGATGCGCCCGGCGACTTCTCCCGGTTGGTCGGAGTGGCCTTGGAAGGTTTTCAATTCCGCGGCGAAGGACAACAGCATCGCGGCAAAAATTCCGGCGATGGACCAGCCGAACTTTCCGATAGGGCAATCCAAGGGGTAGTCTCGCCATAGCACAGGAGTGGACGCCAGCAGCGCCAGCGTGATCGCAGCGGCAGCCATGGTGATGGTGGACTGACGGTTTTGGCCCTGCCACATGCGGCTGAATTCGATACCGCACAGTGCCGCAACGATCGCCGATAACAGCGCGAGCATAATGCCCGGGCGGCCCCAGACATCAGGCGTGCCCAGCCAAAAATCCACTCGTATTAACGAGATCATTCCGGCGATCAAAACGGCGGCTGACGCAAGGCGACGACTGAGCAAGTTTGACTCCGGTGATGGTGGTAAGGCACGGGGCTGATCGTTTGGATTTTACTTGGTCAGCGGCCAAATTATCAGTTCAATTTGAGCGTTGGTGACTTCAAAGCGGCTAAAAATGTCGCCCGGAAGCTTCGATATCGAAGCCGCGAAATCGTTACGACCGGACTCAAGCGGTTACCAGAAAAGACAATTTAATATTGAAACCGAGAAAAGAAAATTTTTCAGTTAAGCCAATCCTAGGTTTTTTTCGGATGAGATTTTAACAACGCAAACGGGAAATGACACTGATGTCCACTCAACTTGATTCGTGGAAATATTTTGCGGAAGAGGATATAGAGTCCAAGGAAGCTGGAGAGAAAATTCTAGGACCACTCAAGGGTACCTCCGACGAAGTGAAGCCTTGTTTTTCCACCTCGTTGATGGTGGCGGAATGGACATTGGGTGTGATGGGATTTTGGGGCCTTACAAAAGCGCTTGGTGGTTTGGCAAAGCTCTTCTTTCGTGGTGCTGGCATCGAAGGCTTGAAAATGATGATTCCTTATGGTCTCAATGAGGCTTGTGAATCTGCTATCGAATCAGAATACCTAACGATGATGTTAGTTTTGACAATCCTCGTCGTAAAGATCTTGGTGAGCTGCGGAATGTTGGGCGTCGCGTTAATGCTTGAGAGACGCGTCAACTACGCAAATTGGTTTGCTGGAATCGTTTGCCTGGGTGCAATTCTGTTTAATTTGCTAAACTTTGGACTTCAAATATTTACGCTCACGAATAATTGTGAAGTAAGTTTACCTGAGAACCAAGCTGAAATTGTGATGACTGGAGTAGTCATATTTATTTCAATTGTTTTCCTTTTCAAGGTTCTCTTTTTCTTAGGGTTGGTCGTTTTTTTCAACAGCAGAACCAACACGGCGATCTTTACACCTCAAGAACGCACTTCGCTGGCTTAGGTTCTGCGCAGTGGTGGCACGTCTGGAGAGGAGAGAAGTTACTTCCGCACTTTATGATAGATGATCTTCAAGCGTGTCTGTTAAAAGGCACCTGTTCGCGGCCTTGATGCGAATGACTCATTGTCGCTTAGCTTTCCAAGCTGACAGCGGGTAGCACGTTTGGTTTCATTTCTGGCAAGGCGGTAGGAATTGGAACGCTTTCCACATCGGCGCTTACGATTCGGAGAATCGAGCGACAATGACCGTGAACGGTTACGTTAGAAGATGCCTTTGCCGAACGCATCATCGCCATCACTGCGTGAGGCCGAAGGATCAGGTCTTTCTGAGGCCATTGATTCCGCCGGACGTTTTGCTGAATAACCAGAGGGAGAGAAATCAGCATCCTTGGGCCGCGGAATGTCGATCCGTGTTTCTACTTCGGCTTGCGAATCTGCGTCGGCCTGTGAATCTTTTTCAGGCGTCGGGTGCACTTGGGGTGTTGAGTCAGCCTCCGGCTTTGAGTCTGCCACCGGCCGGGCATCTATCGCCGAATCAGACTGTGGTTGAGCTTCAGAATCCACGTTTGCGTTAGATTCCCCATCGCTCTTGTTAGCAGAATTAGGTTCGCTTGATGCGCTTGATTCGTCTGGCGAATTTTTCGCGATTGTTGTCTTTTCGTTATGGCGAGGTCTCGAGCGATCATCGTAGCCTTCATCATAGCGCGACCGATAACCGGGCTCTTTGGCTAACTGCGTCTCTTTCTCAAGCTCTTCAACGATTCTGGACTGGATCGCCTCTCGACATTGAGCATTGATCGGGTGCGCGATGTCGGCGTAAAGTTTGGCTCTTCCGTTGGAATCGTGTTCGATATTGTCACTGCGCAGCTTCGTGCCACATTGATTGCAATACCGTGCCTTGAGGTGATTCTTGCTTCGGCATTTGTGGCAATTGGAAGTCAATTTGCGGCTGGGCATGGCGACAAAGGGACCTCGGTTGCCTTCGATGATCTTCAGGTCGCGAATGACGAAGCAACTATCAAAGGTGACGCTGCAGAATCCGCGCAGGCGATCTTCGGGATTCTCCATTAACTTGATTCGGACTTCTGTAATTTCCATCGCTTCTCCCAGCGCTCAACTCGATTATGCGGTTAATTCGCCAGACCGACTGAGACTTGTGACACAGTGTATTTTTAGGGCCGGCCATCGTGCGGACAATCGGGCCGCGGCCGCGCGGGCACATCGTTGATTGCGGAACAAGCCAAAATAGCTTGAACCACTGCCGCTCATCTGGTGCCCAAGGCAGGGCAGTGCCGAAAATTCTTCTTTCAGTTTCTCGATGTCTTCGACAAGTTGACCGGCGGCGGATTGGAGCCTGTTAAGCAGTGAACCCGCGATCCGATCGGGACGTCCCGAACGAACATCGGCCATCGCGACCGCGCTTTGACGGGGCTGGTCGGGGATCGTGCATTGGCTGAAAACGCTTGGCGTTGACAGTCCGACCGGCGGTTTTGCGACAACAAACGAAAGTACCGCAGGGGCCTCGATCGCCGCGATTTTTTCGCCTCGACCTCGACACATGGCTGTTCCACCGCCGAGGAAAAAAGGAACGTCGCTGCCAAGTTCTGCCGCGGCATCGGAAAGTTGCTGCGGCGTCAACTGGAGGTTCCAAAGCAGGTTTCCCGCGACCAACGCCGCCGCGGCATCGCTAGATGCGCCTCCCAATCCGGCCGAGGAAGGAATGCGCTTCAAAAGATGAACGTCCATTCCCGGCGACTGGTCTGTGCGATCGGCTGATTTAACTGTGGCGTTACTTCGTTTGATCTGTTGAAGTAGAAGCAGCGCCTTGATCACAAGATTACGTTCGTCGGTTGGGATTCGTTCGCGCGGGTTGTGGTTTGGCGCGGCAGAATAATCATTTTCAGCCATCTCCAGCGTCAAACTCAATTGCCCTGATTGGTTGGCCGTGAAAGAGAGTTGGTCGAACAAAGAAACGGTCGTCATGATCGTCTCGAGTTCGTGAAAACCATCAGAACGCTTGCCAAGCAATTCGAGGTAGAGATTCACCTTCGCCGGCGCAGAGATGCGCAATTGGTTCGAAGATAAATTTCTGACAAGCATTTCGAATATCTCAAAGGAGGCGGTGATCGCCGAACGGACCCAAGAGAAGAGGCGGAGAGGAAAAGTGCGCTTAACGTTGTAATAGCAGTTTCTATCAAATCTCGTTGTTCTTCGGTTGGATGGGCGCGTCGTCGACAACCATTCAGAGTAAGTGTTAGATGTAATCTATCATTATGGAGCCGTAACACCACAAGAAACTCACAATCTTTCTCGATTCGGCGGTCGGCGACAGTTGCCTATCAGTTCCAACCGTCAACTTTTGCCTGATGTAATTTTACCTAATTATTAAGGCGGCGTAAAATTTGTTTGCGAGGCCCTGGCTCAGGCCATCTCAGGACATGATTGCAGAGGGCAAAAAAAAGAAACCTGCTGAACAACAGCAGGTTTTCGGTAGCAGTGGCCAACATTGCCGGCCTGAGTCAGCCTAAATTGCCAACGGCCAGATCGACTTCCGTACGTGTCTTTCCCTCAGAAGGCTGGGAAAAGCGGCTGTTGTGAACCTAAAATTTCATCCGCACGCCGAAAGTGACGCCTTGGTAAAACAGGGTGTTGGAAGTATCAACGGTTCCTGCGGTGGCGAACATCTGGGCCGGGGCCAAAGCGATTCCATCAATCCAAGTCGCTTCGTAGCCAACGTATCCAGAGACAGAATTGGGGACGAGGTCAAAGAATAGCCTGCCTCCGATTTCGCCTAAGAGGGATTCGGATGAACTGGTGTTTCGCGGGCCCGCAAAGGGTGGGTCTAGGAACTGGCCACCGACTAGATCTTGGGTGGTGCTTGTGACTTCGGTTGGATTGTAGAAACCGCCGCCGCGAATGAAGCCCTCGGCGTAAAACGACTGAGCCAACGGCATCACGATCTCGAGTCCAACCTGAAGACCGATCAGGCTGTTGTCGGCCGAAAGTGCGTCGACCTGTGTGGCGGTGATAGGAGCAACGCCGTTGCCAAAGTCGACCTCGCCATCGGCTTGGGTGTTAACTTCCTCGGTCAAAGAAATGTAACGTGGGCCGGCCACCACGTTGATTCCCGGCGCGATGTTACGACATGACATCAATTCGAAACTGAGCAGTCGAGAATCGTAATCGTATTCGATCCGATCCGTCTGGACGTCCGGCGGTAATAACGGAGACTGAAGTCCGGCCACGCCAGTAATTTCATTGCGGGTGTCGAAGTCTGCCACAATCGAACGAAAACGCCACGTGCGACCGCGGCGACCCTCGAATTGGTATTTGATATCAAGCCCAGCCGCACCTCCGACGGAAGTTGCCTCTTCAGAATCAAAGAGTGTTTCTAGGGTTTCGGCATCGGAGATCACGGGCATCGCGTTTCCGGTACCGGGGCGGTCGAAGGCGATCCCGCCGATTTCGAGGACGTGTTTGTGGTCTTCTGCCCGTGTCGTTCCCGGCCACTGCGCCATGGAAGCAGACGCTGGAATGATTGCGGTGATTGCAACAGCAGCGGTGAAAATTGAAAACTTCCTCACGGGAACTCCTCCAGGCCGAAAATTCTGATCCTCTGCGTGCGCATTGGACGTCTGCAAATTTGAATCGGCCGCTCATTCCCGAATAATAAGCATGATTGCTATCGGTGGAAATGTTTGTGCTTTCGGTGAAGTTTGCCTATTGTCTCTGTTTTTACATTAGGCAGTCTTTGGGTAGTGGACGAAGCCATGAGTCCAGCGGGGGATTAGGTGCCGCAGGATTGGCGTCGACGATCAATGCAGATGCCGGACGCGTGCAATCGTCCACTACGAGCCTGCCATTTTTTCAAATGGTAACCCGACGCGTCAGCGAGGAGCCTCGATGATCCCCATTATTCCGCGCTCACGCGTTTTGAGGTTGCGCTTTGTTAATCACGAAGTGATGGAATGTATTAGCCCCGGACGAAAGTCCGGGGACGGTTGGTCATTGGCTCCGTTAGTCCTGAAAGGACGGCATGAATCCAAACACCAAAAGCATGCCGTGCTTTCAGCACTCACGGTGATTCTCGCGCCCCCAGTCCATGGACTTGCGTCCATGGCTACATGCCGTGCTTTCAGCACTAAAAACGCGCAACTTCAAGACTCACGCGTGGGGTTGCCAGTAAAATGACAGTCTCTAGATGGAAGACCTACTTATCTTCGAAGGAGAAATCGAGCTCGATTTTCTCTTTGGGCCAAACTTGGCCGTCCACTTCGATGTGTGGATAGATAAAAAAGTTCTGCGGGCCGGCGACCGAGACTGGTGTCAGCACGATGTCGCGTCCGGTTGAGAACGTGACGCGGTCGGGCGGCAAATAGCCGAACAAACGGTCTTTCATTTCCGGATGTTTGTCGGCTTCGGAGATGTCGACCGGAATCCAACCCTGTTCGGGAGACAAGAACCACGCCCAGCAGTGATATCCACCGATCTTGCCTGAAGTGCTGTCGGAGGGCAGAGGAAAGCCGATTTCGAAACGCGCTGCTAGCGATTGATTCCGCGACAGCGAAATGAAGAGGCTGTGAAAGTCAGTGCAGTTGCCCGTCCGACTGTCGCACGCCCAGACGGAATCTCCATTCCCGTAGCCCGGCTTCGATTTGTCGTAATCCATATGCTCGAAAACCAGATCGTAGAGCTTTCGTCCCTTCTGCGTGCTGTCAGTGGGAAGTTCGATGTCCGCCAGTAGTTCGATAGGTTTACCGGTCACCGGGACAGTACGGTTGGCCTTTAGATAACGCGAATAGGTTTTCTTCTGCGAGCTATTGGCAGATTCTTCGTTAGCAGATTCTTCTCGGTAGGGCTTGGATGGCTTTCGTTCAACGGCATAAATTACTTCGAACTTAGCAGCGGTGGTTGCGTCGGCCGTAAAAGCAAAACTGCCAATCTTATTCTGGTGCTCGGCATCCCGCCCGAAGTTCAGCGTACCCGGAGATTCGGATTTCTTGAGCTCGACCGATTGCTGCGGATTGGTTTCGGCAATGGGAATCCAGACTTTGACTTGGGCACCTGAGGGGAGTTCTTTAATGGTTGCTCCGTAGCGAAACTCAAACGAGCGCGTTTGGGTTTCGGTGGCGGCGTTGGCTGGCGATGTTTCCTGAGCCCAACAAAGCGCGGACGATGGAAGTACGGTGGCTGAGATCAATAAAGTCAGGCAAAACAATTTTTGCATGGTAGGCTCGTCGATGCAGAGATGGAAGAAAAATAAAAGCAGCGCAGTCCCCAAATATCAGGAGCTTGGCTTCGACTCGAAAAAAGAGATCCACTGCTGGGTTACGGTAGACAGTCGGCGATAAAAACTTGTTTGCGCCTGTCGATGGACTTTCGCGAGCATCGGTTTTGCCCAGACGATGCGCTGCTGAACGTAAGTCTCCAGCAGATCGTCGGCTTGCTCTGTTTCAGCAGATGCGTGTTGATCGGCAGCGATTAAAAGATGGCCGGCAAAATCAAGTTGCACCCCAATATGGTCGTGAAATCTATCCGGCGGCTGGTAACCCGGCAATAAATCGAAAAACGACTTCATCTGATCAACGGACTTTGACTGAAACTGGTCCGCGGCCCAAACGGATTCAACCGGCGAAATGTGGCCTTTGGGGCCGATCAAAAGCTGGCAATAGTCGATCTGCAATCGTTCTAAATGCTCCTGCAAGTCATCATCGGTCGCTTGTGGCAACGACCACTCAAACGCTGAAAGCGCGTCGGTGATTTCGGTCGCACAAAGTTGTTGCACTCGCGCAAGAGTCAATTCGCGTAGCCAGAACTCGCCCAGCAAAATCGCAACGGCTCCGAGTTCAGATCGGGTCAGGGTTTTCATCGGTTCAGTGATGGTGGTACCTCGGGTTTGTGTGTCGATTGGAATCGAACAGCTGTGAAGAGAATTAGACGCACGCACATCGCGCAGGCACAACACGAGCCACCCGTTCCTTGCGGCCACTCATTTTACGTACTTCTGATCTTTTCGGTAGCGAACAAGTCTGCCGCACCGCCACAAAACCGGCGGATTCTGCGCGGTTGTGAATGTTGAAACAAAAAAACTCAAATTTCTTGCGACATATTGTGCACTAAAAATGGCTCCGATTCACTTTCGTAGTTGCTCTAGATTTCGTAGCTTGTGCGAAAGAGAACTCAGTGATGGGATATGGCATTGTTTGAGCGTCACTTTTGAATCGCTCGGCTGCCGCGTGGGTCTGTTTGATCATCAAGTGTTGTAGGAAGCGCGCTTGATTGGCGTTAGAATCTCTTCGAAAATCGGCGGCGATGAAGATCCGCCCAATTACCGTGTTGACATATCAAGGGAAGTTTAAAGATGAGAATTATATTTGCGGTCGCTTTGGTTGCAATTTTTGGCAGTTCCGTGCTGGCGCAAGATGGCATCGTTGTTGAAGGTGCCGCGGATGCAGTCGGTACGGCCAATTCAGTTGTGTCTGACTCGATCGTCGGCACCGTTGTCGAAGGTGATGTCCAAAGCAGCGCCGTCACCGAACCAACCTCTGTTGTCACCGGAGAAGTGGTTCAGGGCGGTCCGGTTTATACCGAAATGGCACCTGTCGAAGGCGGTACGGTGGTTTCTGAAGGCGGTGCGGTGTTCTCAGAAGGCACTCCGATGGTCGCAACGCCCAGCTGCGGCTGTAGTGGCGGCGGTAGTCCTGCCCCGATGACTTACTCCAGCGCACCGATGGAAGCCTCACCGGCACCTGTGATGACCTATTCCAGTGCACCGGTCCAGTATTCTGCGCCCGTGTCTAGCCCCTGCTGTCCTCAGCCTCGCCGTGGTTTCTTCCGAACATTGTTCGGAAATTAATGCTCTGATCGCCCAGCGATTGCAGTCTTGCTAAAATCGTTACGGGCACTGGGCCTTTTGCGATGGTAGGGTACAAAAAAAGAAAAGCCACCGAATGATCGGTGGCTTTTTTCTTTTGTCGCATTGGTCGCGTTAGGAGTTGGATTCGAATCAGGAGTTGAATTCGATTTAGGAGTTGGATTCGATTTAGGAGTTGGATTCGACTATCGTCGCCACTCGAAACCGAAGATAAATCCCGCCGCCAGATAGCTTTCGTCGAACAAGCCGGCACCTGGTCCACCTGGACCGAAAACTGAGTTTGGATTCAATGAATCCAGCAGCGTGTTAGCTCGGGCTACGCCGTCGAAGGCGTATAGCGTTTGTACACCAACTCGAAGCGAAATGTCGCGGCTGATGTTGTAGGACGCCTCGAATTGCAGATCCAAAGCAGGAACGAATGACTGATCCGTTGCGTTACTTTCGTCGAAATCCACGAATCGTCCGTTGATTAAGTCTACCCCCGAGAAGAGGTCGGTCGCGAAGTAGCTTTGCTGGTTGTAGGTTGTCGCAACTGCACCGTCAGCCGTGAACCGCCAGCGCCCTGATCGCTTGTTAAACCGAGCACCCGCGTGAACGCCGAACGCATTGTTGTCGACTTCTTGCTTGAAACGATTGATACCCGTGATCCCGCCGACGGTCTGCGTCAGATCCTGAAGCGTTTTATCGTTGAAGTTCAAGTACTGAACGCCGATGTACGGTTCGAAGTATCCGCCTTGGCTTAGCGACTGGCGGAAGACGCGGTTGAGCTCGAACGTGGCGAAACGATTGTCAACCAACATGGGCGAGTTGATGGTGACGTCTTGTCCATTGGTAAAATAAATACCGCTGCTGTTTTGATAGCCAAGTTGCCATCCATCGTCCGAATCGTTCATCCATCCGAATTCGTAACGCGATCCCCACAAGTAGTGGTTGCCGGTCGATTGGAACGGGTCGTCTGTTACGCCCGAACCCGAGCGCGAAACGCTGGTGTAAGTTTTGTCGAAGGTAAAAAAGAAACCTGTGTAGGGATCCTTCTCTTCGTCATTGGTAAATTCGAAGGGCGCGAAAGCTTGAGTGTCATAGTCGAACACACCTGGCGAAGCGAAGGGGCGACTTGTCGTCGGTCGCTCCAACGGCCGATGTTCGAATTCGGCAGACGGGATGTTGACTTGTGCCTGGACTGAATATCCAGAGGCTAATGCAGCCAACAGGGCACCGGCGATCGTAAATTTTTTCAAAACCATTGCTTTTGTTCCCGCTCTTGCAGTTTTATCTTCCCTCAGGGCATCTGAAGGACCTCCGCTTACTGCCTGATATCGGATGTTGGTTTGTGCGGGTTGAACAAGAAATATAGATTTTACAGAACAAACCGGTCTTTCCTGTAAAAACGGTCACGAGGATGCTACCTGTTTTCCCCAGAACGCCAAAGTCATCGGTCTCAACGGAAGTACGTGGCTGACGGCGCTTTCTCTTCTTTTAAACTCACTTCTATAGATGACAGTAGCTATCACTGGTCGATGCGAATGGATACGGGAACTGGTCAGGAGAGGCTGTTTAGGCGCTTTTTCTGAGCATCAAAAACTGCAACCATCGCCGGAGATCGAGTCAGATGAAATTACTCCATAGTTTTCGCGCCTTTGTGTTCACAGTGTTGGCTGTGGCATTAGGCACAACCACAGCACAGGCAGAGATCATTGATCTTGATTTTACGGGGTTGGACCCCGCGAACGTGACCGCTGAAACGATCGCAGCATTTCGTGGTGCCGAAGCGTTTTGGGATAACCGCATCCTGGGGTACAGCAACACAATCCCTGGCGACATTCGCAACCAGCTGAATGGGCGACTGACGATATCGGTCTTTGATCAGGATTTTGGCGGTGGAGTTTTGGCCGCTGCTGGCGTGGCGGCTGACGTGACATCGGTTCTGGGTGGAAGGAATCGCGCTGTTGCGACGGATTCAGTGATGTTTTTCGACCCCGACACGATTGCCGGATTCAATCAGGATGATTTGCAAGACGTTGTTATTCACGAAATGGGCCATGCACTTGGATTTGGAACACTTTGGGAAGCGAATAACTTAATTCAACCAATTCCACCACGCGGCGGAGTTCTGCAGTATCGTGGTATCAACGCCCGCCGCACGTTTGCTCAAGAAGCTGGATTCAATCGTCCTCAGGTCGGCTTTGTTCCAATCGAACTCGAAGGCGGCGCTGGAACCGCGTTAAGCCACTGGGATGACGACAACTTCTTTTTCAACTCAATTGATCGAAATAATCGCATCGAATTGATGACGGGTTTCTTCGTCGACAACACCGAGCGGTTTATCTCCGAAACAACTTTCGCGTCACTGGTCGATTTAGGTTACGTCGTTTCTGGGTTTAATGAAGACGAACTGATTGATTTCACAAATCCACCACGGGACATTTTTCCTGGACGTTCGGGTGGTTCAAACCCTTTCGGTATCAGTGCCGAAGTGGCAGATGCTGGCAATCCTTTCCGAGCACGCGGTTCGTTCTCGAATCTGACGCTCGCCGGGGGAGCCTCTGCGGTTCCAGAACCATCGGCCGCGACGTTGCTTTTGGTTGGAATGTCAGGTTTGCTCCTGCGTCGTCAACGCAAAGCCAGCTAGGTTTAGTTTAGACAGTCCGGGATCGAGTCTCCGTTGAGACGGTTCCCCGTTATTTGCCGGTAGAGTAAAATTTCGTAGCTTGAGCAGTCCGCTTGAGCTGCGTTTTTTTGTGCGCCGCAACTGGTTTGGGAGAGGCAATCGTTCGAATATTGAGTACCGGTTCACGGCCTTGATTCGAATCACTCATTGTCGCTCAGCTTTCCAAGCTGATAGCGGGTAGCACATTTGGTCTAATTTCGGGCAAAGCGGTAAGAATTGGAACGCATTTCACATCGGCACGTTTACGATTCGGAGAATCGAACGACAATGACCGTGAACGGTTACAATCTTGGATTGCCGTTTTGTTCCCCTGGTTGTGATTGCAAAATACAACCGGTTGGCACTGGATTAGGACAAAATTTTTCTCAAGGATCCTCTCATAGAGTTTTCAACCATGGTATCCCGTAAAGCTGATTCACAGATTCATCCCTTGGCCACGCCGATGCGACCGA
>CAKZVF010000169.1 GCA_937921995.1 uncultured Pirellulaceae bacterium | reverse complement strand
TCCAGATCCATATAATGAGTCATTGCCATGTGACAATTTACACATGCGGCGCCTTCGGTTCCCATTTTGTGATGGTGATGGTTTTCCGAATCGTATTTGCCACCGGCATGTTGATGGCATGACGTGCAGACTTGATTGCCGGTGTGAATCAATTTGGCCGAATGGGGATCGTGACAATCGGTGCAGCGAATCCCATTGTGATACATCTTGCTTTGCAAGAACGATCCGTAGACATAGTCTTCGTCACGAATCTGCCCATCGACATGATAAATCGGAGGCGTCAGTAATTGCAGCGCGTAGTAGTCATCAAAATTACAGCCCGGTTGAAAGCCATCTTTTACGATGCCTCGGCGCGAGTGACAGGGCGCACAGGCTTGGACTTGAGGCACATTGGATTCCGATTTTAACTTGGCCAAGCCGTAGCCATGATTCCGATCCCAAAACAAACTGCGTTCATTGGCCAATTCAACATGGAGGCTCGCCGGCCCATGACATGCTTCACAACTGACGTCGATCTCAGAGTAGGTCGTGTGGTACTCGTTGGTGGTGACCTGATAGTTCTTCTTAAGATCGGTGCTGTGACATTCGGCGCAAGACGTGTTCCAGTTCTGCGTGATGCCGGTCCAGTGCAACGGGTCGTCCGGCGTCAGTTTCTCTTTCACATCTGGAGGAGGAAGATAAAACCACTTCTCATTTTTGGTGTCCCACGAAACGCGTAGAACTTGGACTCGGCCAACGGCACCTTCAGTCGCAGCACCAGATCCCGTTGGTGGCTCTAGTTCGACCATGTACTGCTGCAGGGGCGTGAAGCCAAACACGTACTTCACTTCAAAATCAGCCATCTGGCCATCGGGGCCTTCGGTATTGATCATGAAACGATTACCGTCGCGAAACATCCGTGATGTCGTGCCAAAATGCTCTAACGTTTGGTCGTTGAAGTCACCCAACACCGATGTCTCGGTCGCCAAATCCATGGCTTTGTCGTGGTGCGAATCCACGAATTTTTCAGCTTCGGCTTGATGACACTGGGCGCATGACGAGCGGCCAATGTAGGACTTCTGAACGTCGACCGGATGCGCTTGATACCAGTCGGCCAACAGGTAGCCTGCCAGCAGAACCAGCAAAAGGATAGGAAGAGATAAAAGAGTTATTCGATTCATAGATTATTTTCCGCTATCATCGTAACTCGAAGACGGTACTTCTACCAGATTAAGCTTCGGCATTAACGAGCAAGATGGTCGCAGGGCGAGACAGGCATTACGGTCGAAGCGATGGAATTGAATCTGGAAAACTTGACCGCTTTCGTCCGCGATGTGCAGCCGAACGAAATTCAGGTGCTCGACCAATGGCCCGGTCAACATGCGTCACCGGAGGGACACTTTTTCCTGATGCATGCCGATACCGCAGCGCTGCTGGAAAACACGTCTTCGACCGCCGTCATCAGTTCGCGCCTGCCCAAAATTCTCGATTCGTACCGTCCGTGGTTTGATGCTATCCGAACGGTAGCGGTTAAGGTCAGAAAATCGCAGGATATTTTTTTGACAGGTAAATCGACTGCCGCTCACGATTGTTGTCTGCGGTTGGCGGAATTGTTTTCGATTGATTGTGTATCGATTGAGCAACTGTCATTTGAAACGTTCAAGAAAGCCGCGACGAAGAAAACGTTTCTGGAGCAGCTGGCCCAAGGCCATGTGTTTTGCGTGACACAGCAGAAAACGAAAACCGACCAAACGATGGCACAGCTGGCCGACACCGTTTTCGCCTTATCGGTTGGCAAAAACGGCAATGCGGAAGCCGCGTTGCGTTTCCGGTTGGACAACTGCGACGTGTCGGCAAAAACTTTCATTCTCAATGACGACGCAATGACTCCGCGCTCCGTTGGTCAGCGCTTACTTGATAGGGGTGCGGTGGACTGGTTGCTGCTGGACCGCACGGAGGAAGCACAGGAAACGGATGTCGCGACGCCGCGCGGTGGATCCTATCAAAAACGGTCGTTAGCCGATTTGGATCAATCGGAGTATCTGGTTCACTGGACCCGAGCCCGATCGGGGGCTTGGCCTGACCAGAGCACCCATGATTATTGGGACGATCTGATTTTTGCAACCGGCGGACACCAACATAGCAACGTGTTTGCGTTATGCAGAATTTTGGCGTCACAACGCATTATTGCTTCGGCGAATTTGACACGGGATTCGACTCCGGTGGTTTGTTTTTCAAACGTGCCTTTGGGAAAGTTACGTGACAAAACGGTGTTTCGCAAGCATTTACATCGCTGGGATTTCCTGCCCTATGGGATCGCGATCAAACGCAGCGTGCTGGAATCGCAATTTGATTGCCGCCCCGTCATTTACGGAGACGAAAAAACTTGGGAATCGTTAGCCGATTCGGACCGCCCATTTTTCCAGCTGAAGAAAACCGCGAATAAGAAAATCGACTGGCAGGAAGAATCCGAATGGCGCATCGTCGGAGATGTGAACCTGCGAAACATCGAATTGAGCGACGCGGTTGTTTTTACGGGCGCACAAAATGATTTAGAGAAGTTGTCTCAGTTGAGCTTATTTGATCTGATAGTGATTTGAGCCAACTGCGAAACATAACTGCGAAACAGTGAACGCAATATTGAAACAGGTAGTACAGAATGCGGATTGATCAACTAAGAAACGTGATGGCGGCCAATGATGCGTCCAGCTTGCTGGTGACTGACATTACCAACATCCGGTATCTGACAGGCTTCACGGGAAGTTCGGCAGTGCTTTTGGTGACCGAAACAGACGCGCTGATCATCAGCGACGGTCGCTATGAAGAACAACTTCAACAACAGTGCCCCAATATCGAATCCGCCATTCGCAAAACGACCGAAGCCCTGATTGACTTCACCGCCGGGGCGCTGAAGAAGCTCAGTCCCGACGCTGTTTTTTTTGAGTACGGTGCGATCTCATTGCAGCAATTTGACCAGTTGCAGGAAGCGTATCAGGGAGATCTCCAACGCGGTGGCACTTGGATCGAAGAACTGCGCGCCGTCAAAGACGAATCAGAGATCGAACTGATTCGCAAATCCATCGCGCTCAATCAAACCGTTTTTAAGTCCATCATTGACAACCTATCGCCAGCGATCACCGAAAAAGAAATCGCCGCCGAAATTGAGTATCAAGGCCGGCGGTTGGGAGCAGACGGTTGCTCTTTTGAACCGATCGTGGCCGTTGGCGAAAATTCAGCGCTGGCCCATTACCGCCCAGGAGATAAAAAGATCGGCGATGGGACTTTTATGCTGATCGATTGGGGCCTGAATTATCAGGGTTACGCCAGTGATCTGACGCGGATGGTGCTGACGCCAGAAACGCCGCAAAAATTAGAAGAAATCTACGACGTCACACTTGCGGCTCAGCAAGCCGCGATCGAGCAGCTTCGACCTGGCGTCGATGCGAAAGAGATCGACGTTGCCGCGCGAGATTGTATCGCGGCGGCCGGTTTTGGCGACAAATTCAACCATGGTTTGGGGCACGGAATCGGTCTTAACATCCACGAAGGCCCAAGATTATCACCTTCGTTTGAAGGTGTACTGCAGACGGGGATGGTCGTCACGGTCGAACCGGGAATCTATCTGCCAGGTTTTGGCGGGGTAAGAATCGAAGACGACGTACTGATCACCGAAGACGGCTGCGAAGTGCTCAGCAATTTGCCCAAAGAACGAAAACAATGCGTTGTCCCGGTTTAAATCTCGGCCCATTTTGAGATACAATATCGTCCCCTGATCATGGGAAGAGCCAACGGTCAGGCGCTAATTAATAATCAAGTTCTACAACCAACAGTCCAACTTAAACCAATGCAGCGGCCGACAACGATTGCCGGCGATGAACTGCGGAGAAATAAATGGCGAAAGCAAAAGAAGCGACATCCGTTTTTGACGTAAACAAAGTGCGTGAATTAATCGAGCTGATGGAAGAGCACGATTTGAATGAGGTTGATCTGAAGCAATCCGATCAACGCATTCGCCTGCGACGCGGCGGTGAAATGACCGTTGCCCCACCGGTCGCGCGAGCAGCGGCACCGGCGGCACCCGCGGCCGCGGCTCCAGCTCCCGCGGCGGCAGCAGCGGCGGCGCCCGCAGCCAGTGACGATCAAGATTTGATTCTTTCGCCGACCATCGGCACGTATTACTCGCGTCCCAAACCCGACGCCAAAGATTTTGTGAAAGTCGGCGACAAGGTAACCCCCGACACGATCGTTTGCTTGGTCGAAGCGATGAAAATGTTCAACGAAATCCCCGCTGGCGTTTCGGGAACGATCACTGAGATCTTGGTCAACAGCGAAGACGCCGTGCATGTGGACATGCCGCTGTTCCGCATCTCGAAAAATTAATCAGCTTTCACCGATTGAACTAACGACGCATGTACAAACGAATTTTGATCGCCAATCGAGGCGAAATTGCTCTCCGTATCATTCGCGCTTGCAAAGAGATGGACATCGAAACGGTGGCCGTTTACAGTCGCGCCGACAAAGGCAGCGCGTATCTCGACCTCGCCGACCAAGCGTTTTGCATTGGCGGTGAACGAGCCACCGATAGCTACCTGAAGATCGACCGCATCATCAGTGCCGCCGAAATCGGAAACGCCGAAGCCATTCACCCCGGGTTTGGTTTTCTGTCGGAGAACGCTCACTTCAACGAAGTCTGTCGGGACTGTAACATCGACTTCATCGGCCCCTCTCCCGAAGCGATGCAAATGCTGGGCGATAAAAACACGGCTCGCTCATTGGCACGTAAGGCCGATGTACCGGTCGTTCCCGGTAGCGCAGGATTGATCACCGACAATGATCTGGCGTTAAAAGATGCTCGCGAAATTGGTTACCCCATTTTGGTCAAAGCGACCGCCGGTGGAGGCGGAAAAGGCATGCGGGTTGCCCAAAATGAACCGGATCTGGTCAACGCGCTCGAACAGGCGGCTCAGGAAGCTCAAGCTGCTTTCGGCAATGGTGGCGTGTACTTGGAAAAATTCATTGACCGTCCCCGCCACGTCGAAGTCCAGGTTCTGGCCGATCAGCACGGGAACGTCGTCCACCTTTGGGAACGTGATTGCTCGACCCAACGCCGGCATCAGAAACTGATCGAAGAGGCTCCCGCGCCGACGCTTCCACCGGAGAAACGCAAAGAAATCTGCGACGCTGCGGTGCGTATGGTCAAGGCCGCGAACTATTCCAACGCCGGTACCGTCGAATTCATCGTCGACAAGGATCACAATTTTTACTTCATTGAAGTCAACGCGCGGATTCAAGTCGAACATCCGGTTTCGGAAATGGTGACGGGCATCGACCTGATCCAACAACAACTGCGCGTCGCCTCAGGTGAAAAACTGGCGTTCACCCAAGACGACATTGGTTGTCGCGGTGTTGCGATGGAATGCCGAATTAACGCCGAAGATCCTGACAAGAATTTCCAGCCCTGCCCGGGTGTGATCAAGCAGATCCATATCCCCGGTGGCATGGGCGTCCGCTGGGAATCTCACGTGCACGCCGGTTACACGGTGCTGCCGTACTATGATTCGATGATTGGCAAACTGATTGTGCATCAGCCTACACGTGCCCAAACGATCGCGACGATGATTCGATCCTTGAGGGAACTGCGCATCGAAGGTATCAAGACAACCGCCGATTTCTTGGTCAAGGTTTTGGAATGCGAAGACTTCCACAACAACAACATCGACACCAAATGGGTGGAACGCGATTTTATAGCGTCGTGATTGGTTCTTGAGCGAGAGCCATATTTCACAACCCGAACACGTAAGTTTTGAAGTTGCACACCTGCCAGCCCGACGCGCGAGCGAGTGGGTATTCCCTGGGCCATCTGATTCCCTCGCGCGCGTCGGGCTGGTATTGAAACGCTTCGCGATATCAAGCCGATATCAAGCTCACCCGCGTAGGATGTTAAGTTAACCGCAAAAGGTGGTTTAATGCGGTTGGACCGTCGCCGGGTTTGAGAAGCGGTGCTGTTTTATCAGATCGCGTGATTTAGCCGCTACAACTTTGGTGCTGATTTAATAAACTTACGGATGAGAATTACTATCCGCTTTCACCCAATCGTTTGAGGCTAATTCGTGGCTAATACGCTATCTCCACCCGTACGTCCGGATCACACATTCAAAAAGGTAGCTATCCTTTTTTCGGGAGGCCCGGCCCCCGCAGCCAACGCCGTCATATCGGCCGCTGCCGCTTCGTTTCTCCGCGCTGGCGTTGAAGTCATCGGCATCAAGCACGGATACTCTGCACTGTCGGAATACGATGGCAGCACGGCACTGGAAGAAGGTAAGGACTACATTTACCTGACTCATAAAGTGCTCGGCCGCACGCGTAACTCCCAGGGCATCATGATTGGTACCGCCCGCACCAACCCTGGAAAATTCATTGGCTCACCTGCCGACATTGACGATTCTGAGAAGATCGCACCGATGCAAAATGTTGTCGCCGGCCTGAAATCAATCGGCGCAGACGCGCTGATCTCCATCGGTGGTGATGACACGCTGAAAACGGCCAACAAGTTCAAACTGGTTCAGGAAAAACATGGCGATGGCAAGATCCTGCCCGTCGTTCACTTGCCCAAGACGATCGATAACGATTACCACGGAATTGATTTTACGTTTGGTTTCTTCACCGCCGTCGACTTTATCGCGACCGAATTACGGACGCTGATTCATGACGCC
Source organism: uncultured Pirellulaceae bacterium (assembly GCA_937921995.1). Lineage (GTDB taxonomy): Bacteria > Planctomycetota > Planctomycetia > Pirellulales > Pirellulaceae > Mariniblastus. Next base: position 4,614 of record CAKZVF010000169.1, on the reverse strand, counting down.
GAAGCAACGCGTTCGTATTTTTTGACCGAAACGATGGGCCGCAGTGCGGGGTGGTTGTCCTACGGTGCTGCGATCGCGGGCGAAGCTTCGCTGGTGATCAGCGTGGAAGACGTGATGGCCGGTTTCCTGATCGACGAAACCTACACCGATTCAAGCGGCGAATCAAAAACACGTAAATGCATGGACATGGATCGCGTGATTGGTCGCATCGTGAAAACGATGTTGGCACGCGAATCCGAAGGCAAAGAGTACGGAACCATCGTCGTCGCAGAAGGTTTGGCGGAGTACCTGCCGTTTGCCTACGTTGAAGGTGTCGAGCGCGACGATCATGGGCACATCAACATCTCGAAAGTCAGCTTGTTCTCGATCCTGTCCAAGGCCGTGGAGAAGAGCTATGAGGAAAAGACCGGCCGCGTGCGATTGGTCAAAGGCCTGCAGTTGGGCTACGAAGCGCGATGTGCGAAACCTCATGCGTTCGATGCGATGCTGGGCAGCCAATTAGGCGTCGGTGCTTTCCGCGCTCTGGCGGAGAAAAAACTCAACGGCGTCATGGTCAGTGTGACCGGGCAGCTGGACCTGCACTACGAGCCCTTTGAGAACTTGGTTGATCCAGAAACGTTGGTCACCGTTGTGCGTTACATCAACACCGACAGCGATTTCCACCGCTTGGCACGTTTTTTAGAGACTCATGTCAACGAATAATCGCTGGCAGTGAAACTCAATCAGAAAAAAAGCCGGACCACTAAAATGGTCCGGCTTTTGTTTTGGGCAATTCTGAACTGATAATAGCTATTATTGAATTAGCGCTGGTGAGGTGTAAACGCCCTCCATGTTTCCCGATTCGTCACTCAAATCTTTGTTCGCCCCCATGAGTCCATAAAAAGAGTTGAGCTTGGTTACGTTGACCCTAGTTTTTTTGCTCCCGTTGAACGAAGAAGACCCCAGTTGGACGATCCCCCAAGTGACAATATTTGCCTTTGTGTTTGCACCATTGCCTGTGAACGAATCGTAAATTGGGATAAGTTTTATGTTCCCCTCTTCCCTGGCGAGCGAGTGCTTCATCCCGGATGAAAGCCCCGGATCGCCTTGAACTGTAACCTGCGATTGGCTGTCAATAAAATCAGGAGATGAAATTGATCCATTGTCATAAAGCGCCTGCAGATCGTTTTCGGAAAGCCCGTTGTCGATTTGGTTGTTTAGCTCACTGGTACTATTGGAATTAGGCCCCACATTTACCGTTCCGAAATTACCTGGCAATGAAGATCCGTCGGATCCTTCTAATCTTCCATCACCATAGATTGAAAGCTCTTCGTTGTCACCCAATGCGTTCCAAGCATCTTGACTCAGCCCAATCGGTAAGATTTCAGTTCCCGGCACAAGAAATCTCCCTTTCTGCAGTATCGAGGTTGCGGTGATTGAAACGTCAGCTGAATCACTCCCAATCAGTCTGGCAAAGAAAAGCGAAACCGAACTGTTGGCTGAACTATCCCGCCGCAGCGAAACGCTCACAACATCGGCAAGCTTAAAACTATCACCTGAGACATCTTCAATATTGACAGAACTGTAAATCGTCGCAGGATCAAACTTACCAATTTGGATGTCATCGTCCAGCACGACGAATTCTCCGTTATAATTGTGGGCTACAAATTCTTTCACCTTCTGACGCACCTTATCGTAGTCTTGCGTTCCGTCTTCCTCGGGCAGTAGCTCCATGGCACCGGCCAAAGCAGCCTGATCCCCAACACGCTGAAGGTCAGACTTCATATAAAGCAGGTATCCGTAGTCGACCGCGCAAGCGACCAAGCCTAACAATGGCACCATAATGAAGCAAATTAGTACGGCGACATTTCCAGTTCGATTGTGATTTCTCGTTTTCAGCATCGTTCTTTCCCAATAGTTGTTGATTCAGTAGTTTTAGCTCGTTGCAGTCAAACCTTAGTGACGACGACAAAAAGTACGGGAAGAAAGTGAGTTGCCCGCCGCGTACTTGGGGCCGGGCAACCATCGCACTTGGGAAAAATCGAAAGTGACGTCTATCGCCATTCCGTCTCCCGACGACACTTCGCCAACTTGGTCAGATGAAAGGGAGTTACCATCTGCATCGGTAACCGTCACATTCACAATGCTGTCGATCTCCCCAGCATGCTGCGAAAAAATTGAAGCCAAGAAATCCTTCGCGATCGCTTCAACTTCTGAGGCACTCTTTGTGTCGGCGCGTGAACAGAACCGCGCCGCTTCCCGGGAAGCATTGGTAACGCATTGTGCGGTGGTGATGAACTGCGCGATATCGATCATTCCAAGAGTTATGATCAGCAGAACAGGCAAAACAAGAGCTGCCTCCACGACAACGGCGCCCTTTCGTCGAGCAACCGATCGACGGCGATGAAGTTGATTTTTATTAAAACACATCGTTATTACTTTCAATACACAGGTGTGAAACTGCAGTTTGGATTATTGATTACTCACGCTGCATAGAAGCAGTCGTGCGAATTCTTGCACCGGCGAAAAACCAACCTGGAAGCAGCGAAACATCTTCGCAGTCGATTTCAAGATCTGTCGTAATCGTAGTTCCCGAATCTGGGCTTTCAGTGAAAGGCGGGTCAAAGGTGACTCGCAACTTTTCCTTGTCCTCACAAGCGCTGGAAACAACTCGGGTCATGTCCCGAATTTTTTCATCTGCTTTGGTAGTATCGCGCGACGTCAAAAGCGTCGCCGTTCGACATCCCTCTCGAGCAGCATTGGTCATCATCTGACGAATCATCATCATGCGCGAAAATTCGAAGCACGCAAAAATCAGGAAGAACACAAACGGAGCGACCAGAGCCATTTCGACGGCGGCAGCTCCAGCTCGGAACTGTCCCTTACGTGTTCGGCGTCTTTTAGTATTTTTTATACGCATAACAATGAATCATTATTTTGAAATTTGGAGGCGGAGAAAAAAGGAGAGGATCTAAACATCTTCGTGATATTCAAAATTCAGTAGGAATTTTGAACCAGTTCACGACTCGCCTTGCAAGCAGCGTCTGCTTGTTCGATCATTCTGTTGTGTTTTTGACAAAGCAGATTGAAATCTTCCTGTAGTTCTTTGTAGTAGTCACCCGATCGAAAAGATATTTCTTCGGCTGCATCCTCATGCACGAGTTTGTGAAATCTGTTTCGAAAGTTCCTGATGGGCCCAACGACTCGATTGCTCAAGATCAAGATATCGACGATTGCCAGCGGCAGCAGACAACCCGACACGATGAGGGCTGGAGTTATCAAACGCATTAACGAACCGCCGCTTCCTCCCTCATCTAAAGCTGCCAAGTACAGCATTGTGCAAACCATCACAGCTTGGCAAGAAATCCAATAGATGCCAATTCTTATGCAAAGCGCCGTTTGAACTTTCGGATCAGCGAAAACTCGTATGCGTCGAAATTTTTTGCGGGGGGGCGTTGTCATGAGAGTTGCTCTAAAAACGGTCGTTGGATAAAAGTTGATTTCGTAAGGGAGATTGATATTTCCAAGCTCTAGGTGTGATTAACTTTCAAGCCCGGTACTAGGTAATTTGTGTCACGTTAAGGAGTTCGCCAATTTTTTTGTTCAAAAAATGACAAGTTTTCTCGTTTCAAGCGTCCAAGAGCAATCGTTCAGTCGCTCGAGCATTCCAAAACAAGAGAGTCTCTTAACGAATTGCTTGTCTCTAACAGTTCGTTTATAGCCGTTATGCCTAGCAGTACTGATGAGCGCGATTATTCAAGCAAACTGTTTCGAAACGACTTGCATTGCCGGCTTCAGTTACATGAAGCTATGCCTTGCCCTGGACCAAACGGAGGATACGTTCATCCCGGCGTCAAACCGTTGGCCAGTGACAAGAGGTGGAAAAAAACGTGGATGACAATCCTTACGAGCGAAAAGGGGGAGCTGTTTAAACACGCGGTGCGTTTGCAGTTTCGCCGAAGGCTTGTCATCCACGATGGAATTTTGAGACGAGATCCGAATCGTGATTTTCTCTTTGTATTGTTCCCGTTCGGTTCAATTTTCAATAATTAAACATCATCTTCTTCTTGGTCCCAGTCCTCGTCGTTGGACTGCTTTACGGCTTTGGGTTCGTACATAAGATCAAGTGGCGTTTCGATTTGACGGTATCCCAATCGAGTGATCACTTCGAGGATTTCGCTGCATGTTGGGAACATGCGACCGCTGGCCCGTTTGTATTGGTCCATGGCTTGCATGAATTGAACTTCAGGATCTGAATACTCACGTTCGCAAGTCGTCGGGTCGATCTGACGACGGCGTTTGCGACGTTCAACGGCGGGCTTGATCGCGTTCTTTCGACGGCCCGTTTCGTTCAACTTCTCCAACACCTCGGGCTCGACGGGCAGTTTGGCGGCGGCTGTTTTTTTAGCGGTCTTGGTTGTCTTAGACTTGGCTTTTGTTTTGGTCGTAGCTTTTTTGGCTTTTGTTTTGGTGGCGGTTGCAGTTGATTTGGACTTGGCCATGGGGAACTTTCGCTTTGCTGAGGTCAGGGGAAACCGTTCTCTGTGATGTGTAAAGTCAACGCTTGGTCGCTAACGTTGAAAAAATACAGCGCCTGGAGAAGATGTCGTGACAAAATGGAAAGAACCGGTCAGT